>CAYYVD010000001.1:0-24953 GCA_964475045.1 uncultured Desulfobacterales bacterium
GTTGTGGTGCCAGGCCATGAGCGTGGGATCGTAGTGGGCTCCAAAGCTGTGCCAGTCCTCGAGCACGAAGAGCCCCTCCGAGGCGCTGGTGATCTGCCGGGCGGAGGGCAGCATGGAGTGAGGAAAGATGTACTTTCGAATCCAGCGGGAGAAGAGGCGGTTTCCGAGGTCGTAGTGGCGCTCGCCGATGTCATAGGGGGAGGGGCGTTTCCAGGCGTAGCGCAGCCTCGCCGCGAGCACACCCAAGAGCAGCCGGGCGGAGTGTCCGGCGGCCTTTTCGTCCAGTCGAGCGGACAGGACACGGTCAAAAAACCGATCCAGAGCCTCGCAATCCCACCAACCCTCCATGTAGCTTTCTCCCAGGGCCAGGGACCCTCCGGACAGGACGCGCTCGGCGAAAGCGGGGTGATGCACGCGAAGGTCCCAGGGGCGATCTCCGTTGATGCAGACTCCGGAGGGTTCGAGCAGTTCCTGAACGAGGTCGTGTGCGCTGGATCGTTTCACGGTGCACCTCCGGGCACATCCAATGGGGTTCGAGGGTTCAGCCGACGCTAGATCAGGCCCTGCAGCTTCGCCCCCAGCCAGGGCGACAGCAAGGTGGCTGCAAGCGCCAGGACAAAGAGGTCGCCTCTTCGAATGTCGAGCACCGCCAGGGTCTCACGCCAGGTCTTCCCGGTCGCGAAACGGCCGAAAAGGAGATCGAAGCAGAGCGTCAGGACGAACCACAACAGGCCGATGAGCCCGTAGGCCCGGCTCGAAGAGGCTCCGATCCACGGCATGGAGACCAGCGAGACCAGGAAGATCACCAGGCACAGGAGAACCCCGCTCGCCGGAAGCGAACGCTCGGCGCCGAAGCGGGGCTCGAGTCCTTTTTCGCGAAGGGCGGCGTTGCCCACGGCCAGGACCAGAATGACGACCCACAGGCCCAGGGCCTTCAGGAGGACATCCATGCTCGATTCCTCTCGCTCCGCAGGGCCGGGCCTCGCGGGCTCACCCACCACCCGTTCGCCGGGCTCCCATGTCGAATCTTCATGACACCACCGGGGCCATTGGTTATGATGGAACCATTTTACGGTAGCCACGAATCCAAAAAACAGCAAGGGGTGAGGTTCCACTCGGGTCCGGAAGAAGCGACCGGCGGGACGGCCCTCGATCCCGTCTGGAGATCAACCTCAAACACAGGCAAACCAGGCTGGAGGACGATGGATGGGAAAGGAAGAGGATCTCAGGAAACGCACCCAGGAGACGGCCAAGACGCTGTTCGGCCGGGGCATCAAGATGGACCCGCCCTACCTGACCTGGAAGGCCTTTGACCGGGAGCTGGCCAACAAGCTCTCCCTCCACATCACCGGGAACCTGTACTCCCGTCAGGTGCTGACCCTGCCCGAACGGCAGATGGCCACCTGCGCCATGCTGGCGGCGCTGCGGGCCACAGACGAGCTCAAGCTGCACATCAACGGAGCACTCAACGTGGGGTGCGATCCTCGAAAGCTGGCCGAAATCTTTTTTCAGCTCTCCACCTACGCCGGCATGCCCGCGGTGAACGAGGCCCTTCATGCCTACCGCGAGGTGCTCGAGGAACGGGGCGAGTGGCCCATCCAGGACGGACGGGAGTCGGCCTGACGGGAAGGGGGATCGCGATTGGAGGAAATCCACGGAGCCGGCGACCGCGGTCTGGAGGTGGACCTGTCCTCGGGTGAAATCCGGTCGTTCTCCGTCTCCGGGGAGGACCGCAGGCTCTACCTGGGGGGCAAGGGGCTCGGTCTCAAGCTGCTCTACGATTGCATGGAGCCCGGTGTGGACCCCCTGGGGGAGGCCAACGTCCTGGCCTTCATGACCGGGGTGTTTCCCGGGACCGGCGCCCCCTGCAGCGCCCGGTTCGCCGCGGTGACCAAGTCCCCCCTCACGGGCCTGATGGTCGCCTCCTCCTGCGGCGGCCCCTTCGGTACGGCCCTTCGCACGGCCGGGTGGAACGCTCTGCTCATACGAGGCCGGTCCGAGCGGCCGGTCCACCTGACCGTCGACCGCCGCGGCGGTCGCATCGACGACGCCGCCGCTCTCTGGGGCCTGGACACCGTGCAGGCCCAGGAGGCCCTGTCCATGGGCCGAAAGGACGGGGCCCTGGTGATCGGGCCGGCCGGAGAGCATCGGGTCCTCTTTGCCAACGTGGCCTCCGGGCACCGGTTCTTCGGACGGGGCGGGATCGGGGCCGTGATGGGGGCCAAGGGGCTCAAGGCGGTCCAGGCCGTGGGCGGGGCCTTTCGCATCGTCCCCCGGGACCCGGACGGCTTCGAGCGTGCGCGCAAGCTGGCCACCGTCTACATCAACCGGAATCCCTTCACCTCCCAGGCCTACCGGCGGTTCGGCACCGCCTCCAACCTGAGGTACTGCGCTGCGGGCGGCATCCTCCCGGTCCGGAACTTCCAGGCGGGCGACGACCCGGAGTCCGACCGGCTCTCCGGCGAGGCCATGCGGGAACGATACGGCTCCAAGCCGAGCACGTGCCGTCCCTGCACCATCCTGTGCGGCCACAAGGGCTCGCTTCCCGACGCCCCCCCCCGGCAGATCCCGGAGTACGAGACCGTGGCCCTGCTGGGCGCCAACCTCGGGGTGTTCGATCCCGACCGGGTCTCGGACTGGAACGACCTGTGCGGCCGCCTCGGCATGGACACCATCAGCGCCGGAGGCACTCTGGCCTTTGCCATGGAGGCCGGGGAACGGGGCCTCATGGCCACGGGGCTCCGGTTCGGCTCCCCGGACGGGGTGGCCGACATGCTGGAGGACGTGGCCTTTCGCAGGGACGCGGGCGACGATCTGGCCGACGGGGTGAGGCGGCTCGCCGAGCGTCACGGAGGCGGGGACTTCGCCGTTCACGTCAAAGGCCTGGAGGTGGCCGGGTACGACCCGCGGGGATCCTGGGGCCAGGGTCTGGCCTACGCCGTGGCCAACCGCGGCGGCTGCCATCTCTCGGCCACCCTCTTTCCCCTGGAGGTCTTCTTCGGCCTGCTCCGCCCTCGAACCGTCCGGGCCAAGGCGGAGTTTGTGCGCTTTCTGGAGAATCTGTACGCCGCGGTCAACGCACTCCAGACCTGCCTGTTCACGGCCTACGCCTACATGCTGGAGCCCCCGGCGAGCCGGCTCACGCCCAGGCCTCTCCTGGGCCTCACCATGCAGTACGCCCCCTCCCTCGCGCTGAAGCTCATGGACGTCACCGCCTTCAGCCGGCTCTACGAGACCGTCACCGGCCTCTCCCTGTCCCAGGCCGAGATGATCCGGGCGGGCGAGCGCATCCACACCCTGGAACGCTGGATGAACACGCGGGAGGGGGTCTCCAGAAAGGACGACACCCTGCCCGCACGGTTCCTTCGAGAGGACGACCCCGAGGACGCCCGAAGGCGGGCCGTCCCCCTGGACGCCATGCTCGAGCGCTACTACCGGCTTCGGGGGTACGACGAGAACGGGGTTCCCACACCCAAGACCCTGGAGCGGCTCGGGATTCCGGCCGCCTCGACCATGTGATCCCTCCCCGCCTCAGGCGCCCAGGTACCCGTCCGGAATCAGGCTGGCGGCCAGCATCACCCGGTTGATGCCGCGGTGGTCCTCCCAGGCCGGCGCGCTCCGGTTCTCGGGGTCGCGCCAGAAGCCCTCGATGGCGCCGGCCAGGGGCAGAAACGCCTCCAGGGTTCGGGCCCGGTCGTTCACCGCGATCGACCGCTGCCCGAAACGGTCCCACAGCCAGCTGGAGCTCAGCGCCAGGAAAAGCACCACAGGGTGCCGGTGGTGAAAAAGGTGAGGCCCAGCAGGGTCAGGGGGACGAAGGCCGAGTCGACATCCGGACTCACGAACTGGGGAAGAAACGAAAGGTAGAACAAGGCGACCTTGGGGTTCAGCAGGTTCGTCAGCACGCCCTGCCGGTACAGGCCGGCCTTGCCGGCGACCCTGGCCACATCCGGCCTCATGCCTGCTTCGGTCCCCGGGGTCCGAAGGAGGCCGATGCCGATCCAGATCAGATATCCCGCTCCCAGGATCTTGACCGCCCCGAAAACCAGGGCGGAGGCGGTCAGGACGGCGGACAATCCCAGGGCCACCATCAGGGTGTGGAGTACGGTTCCCGTCCCGATGCCGAGCGCCGAGACCACACCGGCCTCCCGTCCCTGGACCAGGCTCCGCCCCAGAATGTACAGGGTGTCCTGGCCGGGCGTGATGTTGAGCAGCACACAGGAGACCACGAACAGAGGGTAGTGCTCGATCCCGAACATGACGCTCTCTCAGATCTTCAGCCCGTCCAGGTCGAAGGAGGACATCACGAAGCGGTGAAACGCCCCGTCGTCCAGCTCGACCCGCTTTCCTCGAACCCGGCCCTCAGTCCCGGCGATCCTTTTTGCGGGACCGCCGCGCCCGGCTGTGAACGAGCGCCTGGATCCCCGCGACCACCAGGAGGAGCAGGGCCGGCACCACGGTGAAGCCGATCCACCAAGGCCACCCGGCATGATGGCAGAGGTTTCTTCCCAGCACGGCGCCGATGAAGGCGATCACGAGCCAGGGGAGGATATCGCTACTCTTTCCAGTGAAGGTCATGCACCGTCTCCGCGTTCCCGCGGTCCCGATCCTGTCGGGGCGGGCGCTCGAAGCGCCCGCCCTCGGGTCAACCGCGCTTCAACGGGATGCAGATGTCGAAGATGCGATGGAAATGGAACTTCGAGAAGCAGGACACCCCGGCGATCTCCTCCAGCGTGAGGTCCCGTTCCAGGTTCTCGCTGATGTGGTTCATGACCCGACAGATTCGCCGCCGGTACTCCAGGGAGGTGGATTCGCGAGGTGTCTTCATGGTCTTCGTCCATGCTCTCACACAATTCGAAGCAGCTTCAAGCCCTCTCGAAAGAGGAGCAGCGCCAGGACGGCCAGCATCACCCCGAGAAACCGCATGATGAGCCGGTAGACCCGGCTCGACAGGAAGGTCTTGAAGCGGCCCACCAGCACCACCAGGACCATCTTGGATCCCACGAGCAGAAGGTAGAAGCTGAGCACGAACGCCAGCGGCGCTGCGGGATGCTGACGGCCGGCCCGCAGGATGACGGGTGCACCCACGCTGAACCAGAAGAGATAGGGGTGCGGGTTCAGGAGGTTCACCAGGAAGGCCCTGGTGAAGGGCCCCGGGCTCCCCATCGGCATGTCGAGCTCCAGACCTCGCGTGCGCAGGCTGCCGTAGGCCAGGTACAGCAGGAAGACGCCGCCGGCCAGCGAGACGCCCCCCAGCACGCTGTGAAAGCCCGAAAACCTGGACAGGACGAAGACCGTCAGCAGGATGATGGGCGGGTCGGTCGCCACGGGCGCCACAGCCACCTTGAGGCCGGAGAGCGTGTCGCGCCGGAGGGTCTCCGTGATGGTGAGGGCCATCAGGGGCCCGGGAGACAGCCCCGCGTACAGGCCCAGTACGATCCCCATGGTCAGGAGCTCCATGCTCGCTCAGCGCTCCTTCCATCCATCGAACGTCGAGCGGCCCCTCCCGGAGGATGCACCGAAGGCCCTCCCGCTCACTTCGGATTCATGTTGCGGAGACGCGCCGCCTCGATCCCGGCGATCTCCCGCATGAGCACGTACCCGAGCCGGGGGTGCTGCTCCATCAGGTCGTTCAAAGCGGCGTAGGGGAGCTCGATGAAGTCGGCCGCCTCGCGCAGGATCACCTCCGCGCTGGCCGGACGCCCGTCCAGGAACTCGATCTCGCCGATGAGGGGCTGGTCGGACAGGGTGACCACGTGCCGGCCGTTGATCCTTACGTCGGCGCTCCCTTCGAGCAGGACGAACATCCGGTCCAGGGGCCTCCCCTGCACCACGATGTGCTCCCCCGCATCCCCGCGTCGCAGGGTCGCAGCCGACATCAGCAGGTTCCTCTGCGCGTCGGGCAGGGCCCGAAAAAGCTTGACCCGGGACAGGGCCGCGGACAGGTGCAGGGCCTGCCGGTCCGGCTCGAGAAACGCCTCGGTTTCCCGGTCCGGGGAGGCCTCCACCTTCTCGAGAATGTCGTCCACCCTGCTTCGAGGGAGCCACGCAACGCGTCCGGTCCCCACGTCGTAGACGGCGCCGGCCACGATCACCTTCCCTTCCCGTACCAACCCCCGAACCGCCGGGCTCTTCATGAAGAGGTCCTCGATCCCCTGCCACACGTTCTCTTCCACGGCATGGGGGATGAGGTCATCGCCGTGGACGCCGGGATGGGCGTGCACGGCCCTGCGAACGGCGGGAACGATGTTGTCCACCAGGGGCGGTATGTTCCGCTCGAGGGCCTGAGCCCGGCCGTCCAGTCCACGGGCCACGGCCGTGACCGCGCCGCACTGGGTGTGCCCCAGCATCACGAACACGGGCGTGTGGACGTGTGCCAGTCCGTATTCGATGGACCCGATCTCGTCGGTCCCGCACACATTGCCGGCAACCCGAATCACGAACAGGTCCATCACCCCGGCGTCGAAAATGCGCTCGACCGGGACGCGCGAGTCCGAGCAGGCGATCACCGTGGCGTAGGCGTATGTCCCTTGGTCTTCCCGGGCGGCCAGCGCGAGGCGGGCGGCGTCGGTGTGCGGGTGCTCCGCCCTTCCAGCGCAGAAACGTTCGTTGCCGTCCTGCAACCGCCGCAGGGCGGCCTCGGGGTCCGGCTTTCGGCCGGCCTGACTGGAGGCTCCCGAGGCAAAGGCGCATGGGAGGACCGGCACGAGCCCCAGGAGACACAGGACACAGACCATTGCTCGTTTCAACACGGCCCCCTTTCTCTTTCACCTTCTCGCAGGACGCCGGCAGACGTCGGGGGCCGGATCTTCATGCGAAACATGGATTGTACAATCGGGACCGGATTCGTTACGATTCGGCGAGCGGCCGAAAGCGCATTCGGGCGTTCCGCCAAGGAGCCCCGGAGTCGTTTTGCGCGCTGCACGCCGATCGGGAAATCCCTTCGAGGGTAGCGTATTTTCATGTCCGCAGCAAGCCGGAAGTACAGCGGGAGCGTGGGCCATGAAGGCTTCGTACGATGTCATCGTGGTGGGTTCGGGGTTCGGGGGAAGCGTCTCCGCCCTGAGACTGGCGGAGAAGGGGTATCGAGTGGCGGTGCTGGAGAAGGGCCGGCGGTACCGGTCCGAGGATTTCCCCGAAACCAACTGGAACCTTCGAAAGAGCCTGTGGAACCCGAGGATCGGCCTCTACGGGATCTGGGGGCTGACCCTCCTCCGCCACGTGTTCGTGCTCCACGGGGTGGGGGTGGGAGGCGGAAGCCTGAATTACTGCAACAACCTGCTCATCCCGCCGGACCACGTGCTCGAGAAACCGGGATGGGGGCCGGGGGCCTGGAAGACCCGGCTTGCGGCCAACTACCGTGTGGCCCGACACATGCTGGGGGCCAATCCGAGCCCCTCGGTGGGCCGGGCGGACCGATTCCTTCAGGAGATCGGCCGGGAGATCCGGGGGAAGGACACCTTTCACGTGAACGACGTGGGGGTCTTCTTCGGAGAGCCCGGCAGGACCGTTCCCGACCCCTACTTCCAGGGCCGGGGGCCGGCACGCACGGGGTGCACCTTCTGCGGGGCGTGCATGACCGGGTGCCGCGAGGGCGGCAAGAACACCCTGGACAAGAACTACCTCCATCTCGCCGAGGGCCTGGGCGTAGAGGTGATCCCTGAGACCGAGGTCACGGGGGTTCTTCCCGTCGGGGAAGCGTGGGAGGTCCGAACGCAACGGTCCACAGGGCTTCGCCGGGAGGCCCGCACGTTTCGCGCGGGCCGGGTTGTGCTCTCGGGCGGGGTCATGGGTACGGTGAAGCTGCTTCTTCAATGCCGCAGGGCGGGCCTCCTGCCCCATCTCAGCCCCCGCCTCGGGGATTTCGTCCGCACCAACTCCGAGGCCCTGGTGGGGGCCGTGGCCGGGGATCCCCATGCGGACTACTCGGATCACATCGCCATCAACAGCGGAATCTACCCGGACGACGACACCCACGTGGAGGTGGTGCGGTTTGCGAGGGGTTCGGACCTCATGGGGCTGATCACCACCCTGTTGACGGACGGCGGGGGCCGGGTTCCACGGCCGGTGCGATACCTGAGGGCCGTCCTGCGCCATCCCGTCTCCTTCCTGCAGGATCTCAACCCGGTGGGATGGGGCGCCCGCACGTCCATTCTGCTCGTCATGCAGACCACAGAGAGCCACATGCAGCTGGACCTTCGGCCCCGCTGGTACCGGCTGGGCCTGTGCAGCATGAATACGCGGCTCGCACCCGGCGCTACCCGCATTCCCTCCTACATCCCCGTGGCCAACGAGATCGCCCGCCGCATGGCCGAGCGGGTGAACGGGCGGGCCGTGAGCTCCTGGTCCGAGGTGCTCTTCGACGTTCCCACCACGGCCCACATCCTCGGGGGGGCGGTCATGGCCGAGACCCCGGAGCACGGGGTGGTGGGGTTCGACGGGCAGGTCCACGGGCACCCGGGGCTCTACGTGGTGGACGGGTCCAACGTACCGGTAAACCTGGGGGTGAACCCGAGCCTCACCATCACGGCCATGGCCGAGACCGTCATGGAGACCGTTCCTTCGAAACCCGCGTGAGCAGCGCATCCCAGTGCCTGCACCTTGACATCCCGCAGAAACGAGCCCACAGTGGTAGGAAACCGGGAGGCGGTCATGAATCGTGCTACATGGATGCGCTTCGTCGGCCTGCTCGCCCTGGCCCTGATGCTCCTGACAGCATCCCCTGCATCGCTCGACGCCAAAGAACGCTATGCCGAGCGGACCGGGAAGGGGTGCATCTTCTGCCATGAGCAGAGCACCGGCGGCGCCGTCAACGCCACGGGCGGCGATGGACCCAATGGGCTGGACAGCCTGATGACATGGATACGCACTGAGCCCGTCGTGGTTGAGAGGCATCAGGAGGTTTCCGGAACCTGTTGAACCGGGCAGTGCCGGGCTTAGAGCTTCGCGATAACCCGGATCTCCACCCGCGCGGCCGGCAGGTACAGTTCATTCACACCGACGGCCGTCCATGCCGGCCAGGGTTCGCTCAACACTTCATCCCGGACTTTCATGAAGGCCTTGATATTTTTACTTAAATCGACGTGATAACTGGTATATTCAATAATGTCTTCAAAGCCTAAACCTGCTTCTTTCAGCACTTCTCCGACGGCTTTCCATGCATTTCGAAACTCATCTTCTGCATTTTCTGGCACGGAATGGTCCGAGTTGGTCCCAATTTGGCCCGAGCACACGAGAAGGCCTCCGCTTCTCACGGCCTGTGCAAAATGGAGTTTGTCATAAGCGAATTTTCCAGTTTCTGGCACGACTGTATCAATGGGCATTTAGTCTCTCCCCTGTCGAGTTGAAGGTTTTTTCATCATTTCATCGAGTGCATCACAAACAGCAGTGGTAAAAGCAACATCTTCCATCCAGGCGTCGATCTCCCTCACCTCGATTTCCGGTCTTAGTCCCTGCTTCAAAGCATTCACGAACGCTCGATCCGCTTCAGGATCATCAAGAGGCCTGCCTGGACCGGAAAAACTCGACCACCCCCTCAGCGGAACCAGAAACCTGACCGGCCCCCTGGAGTTGTTCAGCTTGTCGGCAAGGATTTTTGCCGCCTGGGTCAATTCTTCAGCATTCGATCTCAAATGCACCCTGAGCTTATCGAGCCTGTGGGCTTTTCGTGTCTTGTACTCAGGGAGATAGGCGGATCGACGAGGGGTTATGCTCTCTAATCCGGCAGGTCCGATAACTTGCGGAATCCCCTTTTTCCCGGCCGCTTCAAACCTGGTAGGAGAAGCGACAAGGGTCCCCCCTTCTATCAACCTGCCCATAATACCTCCGGTGGAAAGGTCTATCACGGCATCAAACATGCCATTTTCTATGAATTCTTCCATAGCTGTATCACTCACACCAGTGGCCATGAAATTGACGGTTCTATAACCTCTCTCTTCCAACATTTTCTTCAGGCGAATCATGGTCTCGGCGGTGATCATAAGCTCGCAGACCGCAACCCTTGGTTTGCCTTCTATCACGGGATCAACAAGACGATCGGTTTCAGCCATTGCGCATATCGCGGCCGCCGCCTGCTTCAGCAGGAGTCTGAGCATGTCATTGATTCCAAGGATATCTACAACAGTATGCATCATTGTTATATCATAGTGACCGAAAGCTCTTGCAGCAAAACCCCGGAGGCCGGCATTGGCTGAAACCATCAACTTCGGCACGCCGAAAGGCAAAGCTTTCATGATATCAGTGCCTATTAGTGTCCCGCCAGCACCCCCAACAGAAATGACACCATCCAAATCACCGGTGCTGTAAAGCTCTTCCAATTTCTTGATAGCGCCGCCTGTTACTATTCTATTGATTGTTTCCCTGTCCGGATTGCCCCAAATATCGTCGATGCGTCCTCCACCGAGGCGTGCAATTTCCTCTACCGGAATATCCGGTGAGACCCCGGGCTTGCTGCCCACACTCACATCCAAGATGATGCCCTGACACTGCCTCGCCTCAATCTGTTCTTTAACATAACATAGCGCCTCTGTCTTGGTATCCAGGGTGCCCACTATGATTATCTTCTTCATCGTCACCTCCCGCCTGCATCCAATCTACAACCGCCTTTTCCATCATCCCGGCTTACATGAGCCGGCCTCAGTCCATACGCGAATGCCGAGCACCGGCAGGCTTCCAATGTAACAATGAGGGTTTTTGTCAAAATCAAAAACCCAACGGGTTGCGCGGGTGGAAATTCGATCTAATCATTTTGCCTCATATTGATCGTCTTTTTCCAGTCAAGGCCGAATATCTTGTTGAAAAGAGGTTCGAACTGTTCAGAGATTTCCTCCCAGGCCGCCTCCTCACCTTCTTGCAGCACAACTTCGAGAAACTCTTTGAGTCTTATGATTTTTTCCTTTGGAATAAAACCCGCGGCTCCCAGTTCCGTAGATTTCACCAAAGCATCCGAAGTCAGTGCGTGAGCGGTAAGAATGACGGTCGGGAACCCCCGTTCAACTGAGACTTTGAGGAGCTCGAAACCATTAACACCCATAATATCAAGGACAACAATATCATATGTTTCTCTATTCAGGAAATCAAGGGCGCTGACATAATCGGTTGCTTTGTGGACATTGGAGGATTCCAGAATGTCAGCTACAGATTCGAGTACGTCAGGCTCATCGTCGACAACCAGGACATTTTTATCTTTTAGGCCGTCACGGCAGAAATCCTTGAACATGTCCATAAGCAATTCTGATGGCTGCTTCATTTTGGGCTTTATGGTGACAGGTCTTGCCTGAACCAAAAACGTGTTTTCCGGGAACGGCAAATCGTTATCTATAGCCCATTCAATATCCATTGGAACAGCATAGTGAGTATCTATCAACTTGAAATATCGCGCCAATTTGGACAATTCATCGTCATCTATACAGCATTCATTTTGTAACTCAGGTGGAACGGGTTCCTCCTCAGTTCCATTCTCTTTCATTGAATATTGTCTCAACTTTTTGTTAACGGTTTTACTCTCGATCTCAAGTGTTTTCTTGTCGACTATGAATTGATCCGGGTTTACAATACCTTGCACCACGCTTTCACCAACGCCGAAATTTCCTTCAACAAGCATCTTACTCTTATCTTGAGTAGATGGGATCAGTGTAAATGCAACACCAGATGCTCTAGAGTTAACCATTTTCATAACGGCTACGCTCATCCCGTCGTCAACAATCGGCATCTTCTGCTTTATGCGATAGGATATACCTCGCGCAGTGAACATACTGGCCCAGCATTCGACAAGCTTTTCTAAGACCTCATCCTTGCCTTTGACATTTAAATAGGACTCATATTGACCTGCGAAACTTGCTGTCGGGCTGTCCTCAGATACCCCACTCGACCTTACCGCGACGGACATGTCCTGTATGTTGCATCGATTGCAAAGGGCTTCATAAGCTGTGCCGACAGCCTGGTAAATCTCTGACGGCATCGTTTTCCCTAATATGATATCTTGGTAGGCCGTTTCCATTTCATTGAACTCATCTATTGTCGATGGTTCATCGCTAAACTTGGCCGAGCATTTTATAAGCTCCTCAAACGCACCGGTTTTTTTTAGGAAAAAGTCAAATGCACTAGTAGTAACCGCGAATCCAGGTGGAACCGGGACACCAATTTTCGACATTTCCCCGAGGCTGGCACACTTTCCTCCAACTGTGCTAACATCCTCCACCCCCAGTTCCTCGAAAAAGGCGATCATCCTGTCACTCATTATCAAACCTCCCAGGCAATATAACTCAATGTAACGTGGCGTTTGGTTGCACGATAAATCGCCTTATGCCTTGCGGGCGCGTGCCCGCAAAGGCCAAAGGCCTGAACCTCCAATTGCAGCCGCTGAATCTGCCAGTGAGCAAGGAGGCCCATACAATAGCTCCGGGTGCCTCCCTCAAACGAGCTATGTATGGGCCTCCAGGTGCACCTGCCAAATCCAGAGGGACACTAACAACTGAACTCTGATGATGATAAAAATGTCAATTACATTATAAGATGGAGAATTGAGCCGGGCCGAAAAACATCTACATAACATAAGCATCATTAAGCAGTGCTAAATTAATCCAATTTGTAGACCCTTAGTTTGTTGGCGTCGACTTTGACTTTATCTCCTGTCTTGAGTTTTTGTGTTCCGGAAACAGTCCCGCAAACAGCGGGTATTCCATACTCACGACTAACAATTACAGGATGAGACAACTCTCCCCCCGAATCGGTAATGAGCCCACCGATGATGCCGAACAGCGGTGTCCATGTTGCGCTGGTCATCGGGCAAACCATGATTTCTCCCGGTTTTACATCATTCCAGCCGCTTTCATCCATTACGACACGGGCGGTTCCCTCAACTACGCCAGGCGCACCAGCTCCTCCTGTCAGAAGCGCACCGACTTCGTCTGGATCCTCTAACGCCGGAGGAGTGATCGTCGGCGCGATCCCCATATCTTTCGAAAGCATCTCCATGATCTGGTTAGGATCGCCGAAAAACAATGGGACTTCATCAGTATTGGTGGTCAGGCTCTTGTAATACTCCCATTCCTTTCTACGATCCTCCACGACTGGAATGTAACGGCCTTTTTCATGTTTGCCTAGGGCATCCAGTATTTCATCCGGGAAAAGCATCCAGATATCTTCGGGGCTTCCGATCACCCCATCCGATGTCAGCCGCTTGCCGCATGCCATGAAACACCGCCTGCCTATCGCCATGCGCCTCATATCACAAAGGTAATCGGCGCCCTCAAGCCAGTAGTTGGCAGCACGGGCGAGCTTGAGCAATTGAGTCGCTTCGTGCTTCCTTTCTTGAGGCACCTGTGACATCAATTTGCTCTCCGCCTCTTCACGCTCTTTGACCCTCTGAGCCCTCTCTTTCTCCAGATCCCTTCCGCCCCCTGCCTCAACATATTGACGGAGCACCGGCATCACCAGAGTCGGATCCTCATACCAGCCCGGCTCGCAGAATTCATAGTGTCTCATGGTACGGAAGCCATGTACCGCAATGAAATCATTGAAGCGTGCAACCCAGTGTTTTCCGGATTCGGACTCCTGCATGGCCGGGATCACCTCTTCAGGTGACCTATTCAAGAAAATATCGCCTAGATTATCCTCAATGGCCGATTGCGCGAGTTTTCTGAGCTGAGTGTTGCTCTCTTGCAGGATATTGGAGAATCCGGCCAGTAAATGGGAATACTCAGCATCCGAAGGCCTGATCCCTGCCACTTCAAGAATCAGGTCCTGGAAATTGGAAACCCAGGGCGACAGAGTGTTCCAACCCAGCCAGAATTGATAGATCGCCCTGTTCTGGAAATCGAGCATTTCGTAAACATGGCTTATGAGCTGCCCATCGTCCATTTCATCCGGCACCATGGGCAGGAAAGGCTTTGTTAAATCGTCGATCCTCTTGTGGCTTTCCTCCACAAACTTGTCGACATCCCTAAAAACCGGCTCCATGTTTTTCTTGAACTGGGCTTCCCGTTCAGGAATCTCCTCTTCCCTCGGCAGTGCAATCGATGCATAACCATGGCCTTTATACATCTTCCAGATAGGCCCCATAGAGTAAGGCGTCTTCAGAAAATCACTTACGATCCTCCAATTGTTGAACATGTACCCACAAAACATCTCAACATAAAGAGGGGTTAGCACAGGCTCCGTGTGAAGGGGAGTCCTGACCCATACCGGGTAATAATCCAATTCAAAATCGCTAAGATCCCATAACGTTCTACCATAATGCATAGCAATACCTCCTTTATCTTAAACCTCTAAGATTAAGTTACAAAACAAGTCCCCAGCCGCCTTATAAACCATACACAAGCATCAATACCCCCTTTCAAAATTGTTTTACGGGCCCCAGCTTAAAGGTGCAGTAAGCCACCTTATTACAACCCACGTGGTTTTTCAGGCCAGCTTTCTCTCAAGCATACTCTTAAGGACTTTTTTGTCGATCTTGGCATCGCTTACAAGTGGCATATTATCGATGAACTCTATTCTCTCAGGGATCTTGTAGGCGCTTAATCCTTTCTCCTTCAGAAAAATACCAAGTTCTTCAAGGGTTATTTCATTGTCTTTATTGGTAAGCACAATAAATACGCACGCCCTTTCACCCATCACCTTATCCGGCATGGCTACAAGGGATGCACTCATGACCTTGGGATGCGTCTGAATTGCATTCTCTACTTCAGCAGAATAAATGTTCTGTCCACCTCGAATAATGACGTCTTTTTGCCTTCCAACTATCATTAAATTTCCATTATCATCAAATTTACCTAAATCCCCCATATTAAACCAACCACTAGCCCATTTTTCATTAGTCATTTTGTCATCTTTATAATAACCTCCGGCAGCACCTGGACCCCTAAAATGTATGCTGCCGACCTCTCCTTTTGGTACTTCATTACCCTCTTCATCCACAATTATGATCTCGTTCCCGGTGTGAGGTTTCCCAACCGTAAAATAACGCACTTCCGGTGGATCCTCTAAGCTGCAGGCTGTCAGGCCGCCCGCATCCATCCCCCCATAATGACTGATAATAACAGCGCCGAACTTCTTCTCCACCTCTTCAGCCATTTCTGTAGCCATTGGTGAGCCGCCACTATAGATGACGCGCACAGAGCTCAGATCATGTTTTTCAAAATCCGGGTGATTCAACATCATGGCCAATTGGGTCGGGACGACAGCCGGAATGGTTATTTTTTCTTTTTCGATGAGGTCCAAAGCCCTTTTGGCCTCAAAGTGCTCCATGAGAACAGTCTTTGCCCCGTTTAAAGGAGGAAAAAAGAAGCCTGACCTGCCGGCCCCAAAAACAGGAGCAATGGCTCCAATGACGTCATCGGTCTTCATCCCGATTTTTTTCATGTGCGACTCGGCGGCAAATGTACGTGCTGTTTGAGGCCATTCCACAACTTTAGGGAACCCTGTGCTACCGCTGGTAAACGAAATGGATTCGACCTCATAGTATTTAACCTGCCGTTCTTTCAGGCTATCTAATGAATGCCTATGCTCAAGTGGTTCGTTGACGATCTCTTCAATAGAGATCGCTCCTTCGGGTACATTTCCTCTTGCAACAAAAACATGTTTGAGGCTTGGCACGTTGGTACGGATCTTCTGAATCATATCCCAATAATCAAACCCCCTGAACTCACGCAAGCTCACATATCCTTTAGCCTCTGTCCATTTTGAAATAAAAGATATCTCTTCGTCACGTAAAGTCCTGACGGCACCGGCATATATAACACCCGACTTGTAACAAGCAGCCACAACAAGATTGAGTTCAACCATATTAGGCAAGTGACAAATAAGTATATCGTCCTTCTCCAATCCAAGCTCCGCAAATTTCAGGGCAATCCTGTTTGCCTGCAGGTTTGCCTCTGACCATGTCAGCCTCTTATTGGAGTCTACCAGTGCCTCCTTATCTGGATATTTCTTTGCACAATCATAATACAAATCTGCATACGTCATATTTTTCCAGTAGCCTTTATCTGTATATTCATTTATCATACTATCCGTATAAAGTGTGGGCTTCATTTTATTTGCGATACCTCCTTAGTGAATGTTTAAAATTTTTTTTAAAATGAATAGTTTTCACTGCTCTCGAACACTTCATCACTTCAGTGGTATCAATATTATTTCAGATAAAGGCTGAGCATACTGCCTATTTATCTTCAAGTAACAATTTATATGCAGGTTGCATCTTCGAGGCCCAATTCCTTCAGTTTTTCTACGGTGGGTAGCCCCTCCTTTGTATATCCAGCTGCTTCATAGTACTCATCAAGAAGCTTTTCTAAATCAACGACAACCTGATTCTCCGCTGGACCGGCCTTCAGCAAAGGTTCCGTCAGCATTCTCTTGGGCAATGTATCGTCTTTACGACTGAATCCTTCTCTGATATTGAAACACCGTTCCAAACAAATGATTCGCTCCCCAATCTCCATCAAATAGGCAGGATCTGCATACTCTTGGAACCCTGTTGCCGCCAGGAGAAAATCCGAGTATTTTTGCAAATCCAAACCCGTATTCGAAAATGTGCAGGCTATGAGAGAGTCCTCGACTGCCTGTTCTTTCTGTGCTTTGACTATCGATGCCCCTTTTCCTTCTTCTGTAAAGGGATCAACGACTCCTGTAATTTCATCCCTCGGCCGCCCATACATGTGGCTTCCACCAATATTCGAAGTCGCCATACTCAATGCATACCCCTTCACAGCTCTGGGCTCATAACCGGGAAGCTCGAGTCCCTTTATGTGCATGGCATAAAGACCGGCTCCCCCCCCTATCCGCTCAGACGCCCTCTTCACCCCCTCACCCAGCAGATAGCCGATACCTTCTCTTTTTCCTATCTTTTCAATCAGGGCCAAAACCGTCTCTTCATTTCCCCAGTTGAGCTCGATGCCGTCCGTGTCGGAAGCTAGGATGATTCCCTTCTCAAACAATTCAAAAGCGAATGCGATGCAAACTCCAGCACTTATTGTATCGATACCATAGAAATCACAAGCAGCATTTGCATCAATGATTAACTGCTTATCGGTAATGCCTAACAAAGGACCCAGTGCATATATTGTCTCATATTCTGGTCCATCAATTTGAGAGCCGGAAAAAGGTCCTTTTTTTACGTCTCGCATCCCTCCACATTTAGTCATACAATTATAGCATCCAGCCCGTTTCTTCTTTATCTTATAGAACTCTTCTCCGTTTATTTCTTTTATGTTATCGATACTTCCTTCTCGAAAGTTTCGAACCGGTAAAATGCCACTCTTCATCAGTTTTTCGCTTATGTAGGGCGTCCCAAGACTACTCATTTTCTTTCTTCGAGGATGCTCTTTTAACATACTTATTTGATCTTGGACCAGTTCTTTGAACTTTATTTCATCAAAGGCTGACTTTTTGACCACAGGGACATTGATGGCGACGGCCTTCAGGTTCTTGGAACCCATGACCATTCCCATACCACCCCTTGAGGCCGTGCGTTCTCCTGAGGCAATGACCGCATATCGAACGAGGTTCTCTCCGGCAAGCCCGATACACGCCGACTCCGTCTTGGAGCCATGCCTTTCAGCCAACTTCTCTTGAACGGAGCGCGGGTCCAGGCCCAAGAGATCGGTTGCTTCCAGGAAGTGCACGCCGTCTTGATCGATCAATACATAGGAAAGCTTATCTGCTTTGCCTTCGATAATAATTTGGTCATAGCCTGCAAATTTCATCCACACGCCGAAATTACCACCTGTGTATGAACGTGAAATTGTTCCGGTTAACGGGCTCTTGCTCATGACCACCCACTTGGAAAAGCCCTGAAGACCGGTCGCCCCCAAAACTCCCACTGCCATCAGCAACTTATTCTCTGGAGAAAGGGGGTCTATGCCGGGATGCAGTTCATCATAAAGGTATTTACCACCCAACCCGCGTGCAGAAATAAATTTTTTGTAAAGAGCCTCGGGAATCTCTTCATCACTATAGCTCATGGTCGTCAAGTCTATCCTGAGAAGCTTACCTGTAAATGTTGTCACGGCTTCTCCTTCCTTCGCGAAAAAAATGAACTGATCGCTTTTCCCTCGTTATGTCGATTTATCGCATTAACCGGCCGCCATCAATGATCATGCTTTGACCGGTTATGAAATCTGAATCATCTGAGGCCAAGAAGACAACCATACCCACGATATCTGAAACTTGGCCCACCCTTTTTATGACTCCAGCTTTGGCCCTCTTCTCCGCATCATCTCTCGACATAAGGGTATACAGTGCTTCGGTTGAAATACTGCCGGGCGCGATGTTATTAACGTTAATGTTATATTGGCCCAGTTCGGCGGCCATGAGATGGTTGAGTCCGATAACCGCCGCCTTTGACGCTGTATAAGGCGCGTGGCCCACCAGTGGCCTGAAGGCGGCAGAGGAGGCGATATTGATGATCTTACCCTTATTCAGCTTTTTCATATGAGGAAAAACGGCCTTGGCACAGAGCCACTGGCCCAACACCGTCACATTTAAATGCTTTTGCCATTCCTCCAGCTCATACTCATAAAATGGCTTCGGCTTCATGCCTGCAAAAACTGCCGCATTGTTGACCAGGATATCAACCCTTCCGAACTCTGACGCTGCTGTTTCGGCCATGGACTTGGTGTCCTCTTCACTCGAAACATCAACCCTCATGGTGAGTATTTCCCCACCGTTTTCCTTGACAAGATCTTCGGTCTTCTTGAGGTCTTCCATTTCGATATCGACAGCCAGGATCTTTGCCCCTTCCTCGGCCAGGCTCAGCGCAAACCCCCTGCCCATGCCCCTTGCCGCACCTGTCACTATGGCCACCCTGTCTTTTAGTTTCATTTCGGCTCCTTTCTGGGCGTTGCTTTTCGAGGTTGCGCAGAGGCGCACTCGAGTGCGCCTCTGCGCAACCTCTTGATTTCTCGATTGGAGACTTGCCAAGTGCCCGCAATCCCTTTCCGGGTGGGAGCAGCTAGGGAGCCGGTAAGGCGAAGTCTTCCGCTATCACCTGATAGCAATTGTAGCTTGATCCACGCCCCACCCCCGGCCCGCCGGGGACACCTGAGGAACACATATAAAGGCCTTCAACAAAGGTCCGGTATCCCCCTGGCAATCCTCTGAAACGCCCGCTCTGCGAACCACCCGGGTTCCCCTCCGCCCATCCACCTTCTCTCATATCCAAGTGCGTGTCTTGTATCTCTATGGGCGTCGTAATACGTTCTCCGATGAAGTTGTCCTTGGTCATGTTGGGCGCGTATTTCTGCCACTGGTCGATCATGCTTTCGTAGAACTCATCATGCAGCTGGCGCCATTCTTTCCTCGAGAAAAGCCGTGCGGGAGCAGCGAATTCTTCAACCATCAGACTGTGTTTTCCTTCGGGTACGCGGGTTGGATCCCAAATGCTGTCAGGGAATGTTAGGCAGAAGAACTTGGAAGGCATGCCTAAAAGAAAGATCTCATGGATATATTTGTCCTCCAGGAACGCCAGATCCTTAGGCTGCCAATACGTGCGAGGTGCAGCATTTATGTCAGGGTTGTCCTTGGCCGCTTTATACTGGGGGAGTTCATGCACTGCTACGGGTCCCCAGAAGAGCTGCGCACGATCAAAGAAATACGATTCTACCTTGCGCTTCATTCTACCGCTCAGCTGCTCCTCTCCAACCAGGCGCAGGAAAAGCTGCGGACTGGCATTGTCCGAAACCACCATTTTTTTAGCTTCGATTTTAGTACCATCAAGAAGCTTAATGCCTTTTGCTTTATTATTTTCTATTATTATTTTATCCACTTCCGAATTGATGAAATACTCGACCCCCAATTTCTTGCCGGCTGAAACAAGGGAGTCCGTAATGGACTGTGAGCCACCCTCAGGAATAGACGCCGCCTCCCAGCCGAGCACCATGCCGAGCGTCCCGATGATAAAACCAAGACCCGGCACATCTTCCGGATGAAGGCCGCAAGATGTCAGAAACCCCCTTAGAGTGAGAACCCTGAGCTCCGGGCTCTCAAAGAAAGTGTAAGCGATCTCCCTGGAGGTCATGAATTGCATCGACGGCTCCAGCCCGCTTTCGGGGTCGGACATGAGTTCTTCCAAGGGGTCGGGGACGCCCCAGGGGGTGGGTACGGAATACCTGTGCTTAAATCCTATGGGCCGGATTCTTTCTTTGTACCGCTTGGTCAAATCAAGAAACGTCTCGGCGTCTGTTTTTGAGAATTGTTTTATCTGCTCATAGGTCTTTTTGACATTTTCTTCGCTATAGGTTGTCTCACCTGTTTTTGGGTCCACCACAGGGAAAGCAGCGTAGGAGCAATAGGAGCTTCCATCGTCAAAGACAGCGGCTTCATTCGTTTCAGGGAAGATATACTTAAGGCCCTCATCAAAAAGATTGAAACTCTTATAAGCAGGATGACCGTAGAAACGTGTGGCTTGAGCGCAGAAATTACTCCTGAATCCAGGTGCCGGACTGTCATCATAAGATACAACGCCACCTCCAAGGTGATCCAATCTCTCAAAAACCCCTACTGACAAACCGGCCCTTGCCAAATAAGGAGCAATAATAGTGCCATGATGCCCGCCTCCGATTATTACTGCATCGTATGATTTGTCTGCCATATAAGTATACCTCCTCTTTCATAAAAAAATGCAAAAACAAAAGGAAAAACCTTACCGGAGCGCCATCAAAATCTCCGCCAGTTTTTCGGCCTGCTCATCAGGAGACCCTTCAATGAACTGGCAATCCCTTCCCATATCAGGCGGGGAAGAAAGAGCGGCAATCCCCATCTTCTGAAGCGCATCAGAAGGCACGCCGATTTCCTCGGCGGTCCATAGAGGAATGGAACGGGCACCTTTCATCATCTTCAACATTTTGGTCCTTGAAATATATCTCAGTTCCCCAACCTCATTGCTCACTGTCACCAGCGCCGGCATTCGGGCTTTGACGCGTTCATATCCAGTGGGCATGCGCTTCTTGACCACCACGCTCCCGTCTTCAATCTTGATTTCCCGGGCCAAATTGATGCACGGAATTCCCAAGATCTCACCCAGAATCAGCCCCACCTGACCGGAATCCCAGTCACCGGCCTGTCTTCCCGTAAGGACCAAATCGTACTCGCCGATCTTCCGGATGGCATGGGCCAAGGCCGTTGCGGTGGAATGGCTATCCAGTCGTTCAAACTGATCGTCCTGGAGGAGGATCAGTTCATCGGCGCCGGCCGCCAAAGTCTTTCTGAGTACCGTATCCGAGACTTTCCTGCCCAGGCTCAGGACCGATATCTTCCCTCCCAGCTCTTCCTTCAGCTGAACGGCCACCTCCAAGGCATTCTCATCAAAGGGGCTGATGACCTGAGGCGCGTCGACGATCACCTCCAATTTTTCCGGATCCACGCTCACATCGGAAAGCGGCGCTTCCGGGTCGGGAATCTCTTTGGCGCAGACGATTATTCTTAGGTCTGTCATGACAACTCCTTCAGCTTTTTTATCATGATGGGTATGATTTCTTCATAATCTTCAACAACACCGTAGTCCGCGACCTTGAACATGTTGCATCCAGGGTCGGTGTTGACGGCGATGATCTTCTTGGCGTGAACCATGCCGACCAAGTGGTGAATGGCCCCGGATATCCCCACTGCCATATAGATGTCAGGTGAGACGAAAGTTCCGGTCAGACCTACCTGATGGTCCGTAGAAATCCATCCCTTATCCACGGCCACCCTGCTGCACCCTATCATCACACTGCCGAATGATTTTCCAAGGGATCCCGCGAGCTCTTCGAGCAATTCAAACCCTTCCGGTTCACCCAGGCCCGCACCACCGGCGACCACGACATCAGCCTTGTCCAGCGCTACAGTCTCCTCTTTGACGAACTCGAGGGATTCGACCTTGATCATGGATTCATCGATCTGGAGGGCCAGATCCACGATTTCCGGGTTTCCATCTCCCGCCTCGGGTGGTTCGAAGACTTTTCCTCTCACCGTGGCCAGTTGGGGCTCGCCCGAACACTTGAAGACCGAAATCGCATTGCCGCCTGAAACCGGCTTGGTCCGAAGCAGAAGCCCGTCTTCCGGATCGATGGACAGATCGGTGCAATCGGTGGTCAACCGTGTGTTCAGTCGACAGGCCAATCTGGGGCCCAATTCTATACCCATGTAAGAGTGGCTCATGAGAAGAATTCCAGGGTTGATTTCCCGGCATGCCTGTTCTAGCGACGACACCCAAAGATCGGGCTGAAAGCCCTGGAGCAGGGGGTGTTCAAATCGATAGATCTTAGCCGGGCCGTATGCGCCGGCCTCGTCCGAAGCCCCGGAAACATTGTCCCCGATCAATAGAAGGGAAAAATGGCCTCCGAGTTCGCCAGCCAGGCCCTTCCCGGCGCCAAATAGTTCGAGGGTCTTCGTATCCAGCAATCCCCCTTTCATCTCTCCCAATATCAAAACATCACTCATCCTGAACCTCCCCTTTGAGTTTATTCTGTCTAGTCTGGTTTCCATCCAGGAATGGCATTTTCCGCAATCTCGGCGTCAATCTTCGGGATTCCTTGTGTGAAGCTCCAATGCACATCTCCTCGGAATCCCTTGATTTCCTTGATGTTGCGAAAAATGTCTCGTTTTTGAATTGGAAACTTTCCAGTGCCCAGAGCCTGATGGATGGATGGGCACGGGTCTAGCCATTCCGGCAACAAACCGATCGCTTGGATCGGTTGGCCAAAATGACATCACTGGGAACGTTGAGCTAGGGCTAGCGAAACACGATGTGGCCGGGTCTTGATTCTGCAAGTCTCTACTCTGCGCTTCATGATGTCACCAACGTCTCCAATATCAGCTCGTTCAAATCCATCACGCGGAAGCCTTCTTTCAAACCGGCAACCTTTCTGGCATCCTCCAACATGATAAGGCACAGCGGACAGGCGGTGATAAGGATCTCTGCTCCTGTTGCCCGGGCCTCCCGGAGCCGGACCTCGCTCATCTTGACATCGCCGCCCTTCAGGTCCTGCCACATCCTTCCCCCCCCTGCGCCACAGCAGAGGCTGTCCATCCTGTGATGAGTCATCTCCACCAGGTTGATGCCGGGTATGGAACGAATAATCTCCCTCGGTTCATCAAAGATCCTGTTGTGCCGCCCCAGGTAGCAGGGATCATGGTAGGTGACCGTGGCATTCACATTTTTGTCGAACCGGAGTCTCCCATCTGCCAGCAACTCCCGCAGGACCAGGGTGTAATGGCGGGCCCTGAAAGGCGCCTCCGGGTATTCATTCCTAAACGTATGGAAGCAATGGGGTGAAGAGGTGACCAAATCGGTAACATCGTGTTTTTCAAAGAGCTCGAGACAACCTTCCTGCTGTTCCGTGAACAACCCCAATTCGCCTGCACGGCGGGCAATGTCTCCGCAGCAGGGTTCCTTCTTTCCCAGGATGCCGAAATCAACTCCCGCGGCCTGGAGGACCCTTGAAAACGATCTGGCGATCACCTGGGCCGTATCATCAAAGGAGGTGGTACATCCTACAAAGTAGCAGAGATCAGCTTCAGCCCCTCTTTTTGTCAGATCAGTGAGTTCCAGCTCATCAGCCCAGGCCCCCCGCTTTCGCTTGGAAGACTCCCAGGGATTGCTGTACTTGAAGAGCTTCTCGAGTGTCTGGTTCAGCAGCGTGGGCACGTCGGTTCCCTCTTCCACCGCCAGCGCCCTCTTCTTCGTCACGATCTGATAGGCGGCACCGTAGACCGGGCAGACCTCCAGGCAAGCCCGGCATGTGGTGCAGTACCAGGAGCTTTCATTCGAAACACTTGCCCCCGTCCTGCTCAAGAACCGGATATCGCCCAATGAAGATTTCTCCTGCCACAACTCCCGCCGCGCCGCCTGAACAAAATCCCGAGGAGCAAAGGGTTCTCCCGCTCCTGCAGAAGGGCACACCGCGACGCAGCGGCCACACCGCATACAGCCGTCAAAGAAGACGGCATCGCACAGGTCGAATTCGCCCGCCTCTTTCTCCACATCCGTTACAGCCTCTTCAGAAACGGTCTGGAGATAGATGCCTGCAGGAGCCGCCAAGATGTGAAAAAGCTTGGTGTAAGGGATGACCGCAATAAAGCCCAGGCAGATCAGTGCATGTCCCCACCAGAGGTATGGATAGAGTCCCTCGGCCGAAACGGGCGAAAGGAAACCGCCCATCCACCAGCCCACGAAGGACCAAGCACCCCAAGCGGGTTGCTGGGCGGCTAGACGAAAGCCCTCCAGCACAAAGCCTGAAAAGGTCGCCAACAAGAGCCAACAAAGCACAACACCGTCCTCCAAACCCCTCTCGAGCCGGGGGACGCGCTGCAAATACCTTCGGATCATCGCCCAGATGATCCCTGCGAGGAGCATGATTCCCGCCAGCTCCATGACCAGGGAAAAGAGCAGGTAGGTCGTGCCCTCCAAAAACGCTAGGATCCAGTGATCCAGAGACACCAGGACAGTCCCGATGAAGAGGATCAGGAAGCCCCAGAAGATGAGGAGGTGCATGATGCCGGCGGCGATATCGCCATGAAGCAAACGCCGGCCCAAGAAAACGTCCAAGGCCATTCTCTTGAGCGCGACTCCCGAAAAGGAGCTCTCAGATGATCTCGCAGCCTTTTTCCATACCCGGATATGAGCGACCACGCCTGCAAGGAAAAGGAGGACGGCCAGGACCGCCAGGACGTAGAAGATCCATACGCCTTCAATCTGCCAATACGCCGCGCGGTAGGGAGTCATGAAAACCCCGTCAGCTTAACTCCAGCTTTGTTCTATATCGTCATCTCTTTTTGCATCTCCTTGAAATCCATATGCAAGAGATGCGCCAAAAGTCAAAACATGAGGTCAGACCACTATTCCTTTAATATTTTAAGTGAATTAAGCCGATGCAGATTGCAATGGATTTTCCGGTGTAACCCGCATGAGTGTCGCACACAACAGCTTTGTTGCCCAACAAGCATGTTGCATGCCACGCTTTCCTTTCCGTTGATCCCAT
>CAYYVD010000001.1:24963-50674 GCA_964475045.1 uncultured Desulfobacterales bacterium
GTCTTACTCCCGGCGCGCTCGGCCCAGAGGACTGGATTTCAAGGCAATACGCCCCAGACGCTCACTTCGCGGACGGACATCGACAGGCGGGGATCCCCGCCTCCGGAGCCGGCAACCTTTTCATCCCCGGAGGCGGAGGAAAACCGCCGTTCGTCTCCGGTGGATCAGGAGCCCGACTGCCTGCGCTCGCTGAAGAAGCTGGGCAGGGATTGCAAGCCGCACTTATTTGACCGGCCTGGGCCCGGATGAGGCGGGGGCGGATATCAGGCCCATTGTCAAGACATAAGCCGCCTGCAGCGCCGCTGTGGGGCAAAGCGGAAAGCACTCCTTGCAGGCCCAGCACTCCTCGGCTGCTATCTGCGGGACAAAGCTGATCTCACGCCTTGTTCCCCTGTCCACAAATCCAACAGCGAATTTCCTCTTGATCTCTGCACAGTACCTCACGCACAGGCCGCAGTGAATGCAGAATGAGGCCTCTTTCTCAAAGAGATCTTTGTCCGCGCCATACTCCTCAGCCAGGCTCTTCAGTTGCTCGGAATCGGGGGCGTGAGCCAGTAAGAGCTGTAGGATCATCTTACGGATCCTGTCGACTTTTTCAGACCTCGTCCTCACCATCAGGTCCGTCTGTACCGGGTATAGGCAGGCCGCAACAAGGTTTGTCCACCCGCGGCTCTCCACTTCAACAGTACAAATCCGGCATCCCCCGTAAGGTCCCAGTTTGTCGTGATGGCAGAGGGTGGGAATGCTTATCCCCGCACTTTGAGCGGCTTCCAGTACGGTCATCCCCTCGGTGGCCTGGACCTCTTTTCCATCGATCTGCAATATGATTTCACTCATTTTTCTTGCTCTTCCTGGCTATGGTTCTCTCTTCTTCCGGTATGGGCGGCGGAACGGCCTCGCCGGAAAGCTTCTTCACCGCATCAAAGCGGGAAGGGCAGACCTCGAAGCAAGTCCCGCACTTTGTGCATTTGCTTTGGTCGATAATGTGGATCATCCTCTTACCGCCGTCAATGGCGTTGGCTGGACATTTGCTTGCACAGATCATGCAGGCATAACACTTGGATGGGTCAATATAAAACGAAATCAATTCCTTGCAGGAAAGGGCCGGACAGCGCTTCTCCTTGATGTGCGCCTCGTATTCATCCCTGAAGTACTGAAGCGTGCTCAGGAACGGGTTGGGGGCGCTCTTGCCCAAGGCACACAAAGCGGCCTCCCTGGCCACTTCGGAAAGCTCCACCAGGAGCTCTATGTCTCCCTCTTTCCCTTTCCCCTGGGTAATGTTTGTCAGGATCTTCAGCATCTGCCGTATGCCTTCCCTGCAGGGGACGCACTTGCCGCAAGACTCGTCCGTGAGGAAGTCGAGGAAGTACCTGGCCACATCAACCATGCAGGTATCTTCATCCATGACAATCATACCGCCCGATCCCATCATGGAACCAGCCTTGTTGAGCTCGTCAAAGTCCACTTCCAGATCAAGCAGTTCCTCAGGAATACATCCTCCGGAGGGACCTCCGGTCTGTACGGCCTTGAATTTCTTACCTCCGGGGACTCCGCCGCCGATGTTGAAAATGATGTCTCTTAGGGTCATTCCCATGGGAACTTCTACCAGTCCCGTGTTGTTAATTTTGCCCACCAAGGAGAAGATCTTGGTGCCCTTGCTTCCTTCTGTGCCCAGCTTGGTGAACCAATCGGCACCGTTGTTGATGATAAGAGGCACATTGGCCCATGTCTCCACATTGTTCAACACACTGGGCCTGTCCCAGAGGCCCTTGACGTTGGACCGTACATATTTGGGTCTGGGTTCCCCGGCTCTGCCTTCCAGGGCTGTCATGAGAGCGGTGGACTCCCCGCAGACAAAGGCACCGGCGCCCTGGTGAACGACTACCTTGAAACCAAAGCCTGAACCCAGGATGTTTTCCCCGAGAAAGCCATACTCCTCGGCCTGCTGGATGGCGACATGAATATTCCGCACGGCCAGAGGATATTCCTGGCGCACGTACACATAGCCCTCATGGGATCCAATGGCATAGGCTCCTATTATCAGGCCTTCGAGGATTGCATGGGGGTTGCCCTCGAGAAGGGCTCGATCCATAAAGGCCCCGGGATCGCCTTCATCGGCATTGACGATTACATATTTTACCTTTTCGGAGGCGTCACGCGAACCTTCCCATTTCCTGCCGGCTGGAAAGCCCCCGCCCCCTCTTCCTCTCAGGTTGGATTTCTTGACCTCTTCCAGCACATCTTCGGAGGACATCTCGAAAAGGGCTTTGGCCAGCGCTGCATACCCTCCGATGGCCAGGTAGTCTTCAATGATTTTGGGATCGATCTTTGTGCTGTTGCCCAGGAGAACCCGTTCCTGGTTCTTGTAGAACGGAATATCGGATTCGTGGGTTGCTTTTTCGCCTGCGGCAGTGTCGGCGTAAAGGAGGCGTTCAACGATCTTGTTCTCCATGATGGTCAGCGAAACGATCTCACAGACGTCTTCGGGCTTGACCTGGAGATAGCATATCTCCTCAGGGTATATGATGACGATCGGACCCCTTTCGCAGAATCCAGGGCACCCGGTCCCCTTGGTCGTCACCTCAGCACTCAGACCCTGTTTTTCAATTTCCTCCTTGAACGCGGAGATCACCTCCGAGGCACCGGAAGCGAGACAGCCGGCACCGGCGCACACGGAAATGCAAGGTTTGTTCGGGTCCCTTCGAGATAGTATCTCTTGCCGAACCATGTCCAAGTCATCAGGGGAGTATATTTTTGGCATGATCATCCCTTACTCGTAGTTCTTCAAAACTTCTGCTGTTCTTCCGGGGGTAATGTTGCCGTGATGCTTCCCGTCCACCTCCATGACCGGTCCCAAGGCACAGCAGCCGAGACAGTTCACGGTCTCCAGACTGAATTTCAGATCCAAATCGGTCTCCCCCGGTTCAATTCCGATCAAAGCCTGAACACTGTCAAGGATTCGTGGCGCACCCCGGACATGGCAGGCGGTGCCCATGCAGATATGAATCTCATGGCGACCTTTGGGAACCAGGCTGAAGGCCTTATAAAAAGTCGCTATATGTTGTATCCGGGTTAATGGAACCTGCAGCTTTTCTCCGATTCTTTCCAGTGTTTCTTTAGGAAGCCAATGATTCTGAATTTGAATCTCCAGTAATATCTGTATCAGCGCACTGGCTTCGCCATGATATTTTTCAATGATTTGATCAACTATGACGTTATCCATGATCGATGTCCTTATTTCAATCTCAGGCTAGTGAAACACACTCCGTTCTGCCTCAAGCAACATCATATTGGTTTTGGCTATCATCGTATCTGACGAATCCTTGTGTTGATGAATTCACAAGATATTTGGATACTTCGGAAGGACTAAGGCCCAACAGCTCCGATATCTCAGCTGTGGAGTGCGGCCTTTCTTCAAGAAGAGTCAGAATTTGGCCGATAGTGAGCTTATTAACAACCAGTTCATCGAACAACCGATTTGCTTCATCACTGTCGAAGAAACTTTCAAATTCCTCTCGTGTCTTGAAATCAAGACTCAGCCTCTCGGCCTGTACCAGTCTGAGGTAGGGGACCAGTCTTTCAATCGCCGCGAATTTGAATTTCAATGTCTTCCTATCGAGACCCTCGCTAATGCCAAGAGGTCCCAGTTGCTCTACTGTCTTGCAAAAGTCATTCAGAACCTGCACAAAATAGAGCCCTTCACCGGAAGACATGAATTCGATTCTCAGCCGTTCCGGGTTCAACCCTATGTGTTCCATCATCTTCTTAAACAGAAGCGTCATTTTGAGGGCATGGAAATTACCATGTGTGATATAGTTACATTCATTTAAACGACATCCACCAATAAACACCCCGTCCATTCCATTAGAGAGCGCCCTGAGCACAAATTCCAGGTCGACTCTACCGGAACACATGACACGAATAAGCCTTGCTTCAGTCTTGTATTGTAGTCTGGAAACTCCAGCCATGTCTGCAGCGCCGTAGCCTCACCAGTGGCATAAAAAACCCAGCATTTTTGGCTTGAACTTACATGCTGCGCTCATCCGTTTTCACCTCCTTAAGTGCAAATCAGGGCAAAACCAATGCCCTTATACATCTCCCACCGCCGCATCAATCTGTTGCCAGATCTCTTCATTTGAGGCCGCTGCGTCAATCTGGCACAGGACTTCCTGGTCTGTAAAATGTTTCAGCTTGATTGCACCCGTAGGGCATTTGACGTTGCAGAGGCCGTCCCCCTTGCAGATGACAGGGTTTACCACGGCCCGCTTTCCGAACGGCGTCTGATGAAACTCGATGGCATGATAGGTGCAGGCCGCTATGCACGCCCCGCACGCAACACATCTTTCCTGATCCACCTCGCAGACAGCACCCGAAACCGTTACAATGTCATGCGACAAGAGCGTCAAAGCCCGGCCTGCCGCTCCATTGGCCTGGTTGATTGCCTCAGGAATATGTTTGGGAAATTGTGCCATTCCGCAGACATAAACGCCTTCCGTAGCGAACTCGACAGGCCTCAGTTTGACATGGGCCTCCTTGAAAAAACCATCCGACCCCAGCGTGACCTTGAACAAATGGGAGATTTCCCGGTTTTCCGGGTGAGGAATCACCGCTGCGGACAGAACCACATGATCGGCATCGACGGCAATCCTCCGGCCGAGAACAGGATCTGTTGTACTGACCCTCAGTACACGCCTGCCCTCTTCTTCGGTGGCCTCCATCCGGGGCTTGTCATCCGCCTCGTACCGGATAAATCTCACTTCCTTCTCTGAGGCTTCCCTGTAGTGGTCCTCCAGGAACCCGTATGTCCTCATATCCCGGAAGAAAATGTAGACATCCACCTCCGGGTTGGCGTCTTTCAGCTTCAAGGCGTTCTTTACGGCATTGCTGCAACACACCCTCGCGCAGTAATCCCTGTCCTCCTGGCGGCAACCCACACACTGGATCATGGCGAGGGCCCGGGAATGGATGAGACTCTCTTCTCCCTTTACAATCCGGTCCTCCAGCTCCAACTGGGTCAACACCCTGTCATCCCGGCCGTAGAGGTATTCAGTAGGCTGATACTCCGCTGCGCCGGTGGCGATGACGGTCACCCCATGCTTTATTTCTGCGACACCGCGTTCGGACTTTACCGTGGTTGCAAAATTACCCACGTAACCGCCGGCATCCGTTATGACGGCATCCGGATACACGTGGATCAGGGGATGCTGATATACCTTTCGCATGAGGTTGCTCAGATAGGCCTGTACATCCAAGCCGTCCAGCGTGTAGTGGAGCCTTCTCGCGGTTCCGCCAAGCTCCTTGCCCTTTTCCACAAGGTGGACGTCATGCCCCTGAGTGGCCATGGAAAGAGCGCAAGTCATGCCCGATATCCCGCCGCCCACCACCAGTGCCGCCTTGTTGACGGGCAAATCGATCTCCTGCAAGGGATCCAGGAGGCAGGCCCGTGCCACGGACATTCGGACAGTATCCTTTGCCTTCTGCGTGGCCTCTTCCGGTTCCTTGGAATGCACCCAGGAGTTGTGCTCCCTGATATTGGCCATTTCCAGATAATATGGATTGATCCCCGCCTCTCTGAGGGTGTCCCGGAAAAGCGGTTCAAGTGTCCTTGGGGAGCAGGCCGCGATCACCACTCGATTGAGCCCTTTCTCCTTCACCCTGTCGGTTATTTCCTGGGCGGAGTTGGTCGCACAAGAAAAGAGCTGTTCCTGGGCATAGGTGACATTGGATAGGGTCAAGGCGTATTCCACAGTGGATGGAACGTCAACGACCCTTCCAATGTTCGCGCCGCAATGACATACAAAGACGCCCACCTTCGGCTCTTCCTGATAGACATCCTTTTCCTGTGGGTAAGACCTTTCGGTTGTCAGCTTGCCCCGCCGGTAATCAAGCAGTTCACCACACTGGGATCCGGCTCCGCTGGCGGAGAAAACCGACTCGGGTATATCCAGAGGTCCCTGGAATGCACCGCTTACAAACACCCCGGGCCTGGTGGTCTCCATTGGGTTGGTAGCGGCCCCCCTGCAGAAGCCGTGGGAATTCAAATCGATTCCAAACTTCTTGGCAAGGTCCTCATGATCGGCCGGAGGATTCAACCCCACCGACAAGACCACCATGTCGAACTCTTCCTCCTTCACCCCAATGTCTGTGGAATACCGGACAATCGGGTTCTTGCTTTCAGGGACCTCACCCACTATCGATGCGTAACTCCTGATAAACCTGATCCCAGAAAGCTGCTCCGCCCTCTTGTAATAGGCCTCGAAATCCTTCCCATAGGAGCGGATATCATTATGGAAGATGGTGCACTCGGCCCCGGCGTCATGGTCTTTTGTAAGAATCACTTGTTTCTGCGTGTAGGTGCAGCAGACAGCCGAACAATATCGATTGTCGCCGGGCGTGACACGCCTTGAGCCGACGCATTGAATCCACGCTATTTTGTGAGGATGCTTCTTGTCGGAGGCACGGAGTATCTCACCCTCATGCGGGCCGGTGGCGCACAAGAGCCGCTCGAAGTCAAGACTCGTGACTACGTTTTCATACTTTCCATAACCATAAGTATCTGTTGTTTTTGGATCAAACGGCTCATAACCGGGAGCCAGGATTATCGCACCGACGTTTATCTCCATTTTCTCCGGCACTTGCTCGAAATCTATGGCGTCATTCTGACAGACCCCCTCGCAAATGCAGCACTTGTTTTCCTTCAGATAAAGGCAACTCTCGTCAATATAAGAAATAAGCGGAATTGCCTGGGAGAAGTAAATGTGGATCGCCTTGTTGTCGGATATTTCCTGGTTGTATTGATCAGGATACTCAACCGGGCAGTATTCAGCGCAGATGCCGCAGCCCGTGCATTTGTCTTCAACGATATATCTGGGCTTCCTGATCACGGTTACATCAAAATCACCGGCTTTACCTTCCACCTCATGAATTCCGGTGTGCGTCAGGATCTCTACGTTGGGATGCCGGCCGACCTCGACCAGTTTAGGTGAGAGAATTCACATGGAGCAGTCATTGGTGGGATAGGTCTTGTCTAGCTGCGCCATATGTCCACCAATAGCAGGTCCTTTTTCAATCAGATAAACCTTGAAACCGGCGGAGGCAAGGTCAAGCGAAGCCTGAATTCCGCTGATCCCTCCACCGAGAACCATCACATCCCCCACGCGGCCATTTTCACGGTCCTCACAGAGCCTCTGGACCTTGGTATTTAGTGATTTTGCTTGTACCAATTTATCACCTCACCACGAAAATAATGACATTATTCACTCTGAATAGATTCCTGTATGACCTCAGTAATGTCTTTAATCTCTATTTTATTTTCTACCCCCATGGTCATCCTGCTGTCCTCGAACATCGTAATACAGTAGGGGCAGGAGGTCACAAGCTGTTCAGCCCCAATCCAAAGGGCCTGATCAATCCTGCGATCGCTGAACCTTTCGCCCTTGTGCGTCTCCATCCAGACCCTGCCGCCGCCGCCGCCACAGCAAAGGCTGTCTATCCGTGAATCGGGCATCTCCATCAGTTCCAGTCCCGGGACCTTCTTCAGCACCTCCCGAGGCTCGTCAAATATCCCGTTGTGACGGCCCAGGTAGCAGGGGTCGTGGTAGGTTACCTTCTTTCGGACCTCCTCGGTAAGCTCGAGCCTTCCGTCCTTCACCAGCTCAAAGAGCAACTGAGAAACATGGACCACTTCGAAATGTACACTGAATTCAGGATACTCGTTCGCGAAGGTCTGAAGGCAATGAGGGGAGGACACAAGGATCCTTTTGACCCCATGATCTATGAAGGTCTTGATGTTTTCCCTGGCCAGCCGCTTGAACACTTCCTCGTCGCCTGTCTTCCGGATGCTCTCGCCGCAGCAGTTCTCCTCCGGCCCCAGGATGCCGAAGTCAACCCCCGCCAGGGTGAGGATCTTGGAGGTGGCCTTGGCAACCCGTTTCAACCTTGGATCAAAACAGAGGTAACAACCTGGAAAATAGAGAAAATCCACCCCCTCTTCAAAGATCGGAACGGAAAACCCTTCCGCCCACTCCGCCCGCTTCTTCCTCTCTTCACTCAGGGGGTTGCCTTCACCCACAAGGCTCCCGCTCACTGTGCGGACGGGTTGGACCGAGGTGGGAAAAACCCCATACTCCGTCGCTATCCTGCGCAGGGCCACCCCTGATTCAATCTGCTGCACGTCCCTGGGACAATGCTGGGGGCACCTTCCGCAGGTGGTGCAGAGCCACATGTCCTCGCTTTCGATGTCTGTCAGGCCGAACGTCGCCTCTCTCACAAGCTTGCGCATGCTGAAGGTCCTGACCCTGTTCCAGGGGCAGACAACATCGCACAACCCGCACTGAAAGCATCGCTTGAAGGCCTCTCCGCCGCTCGTCTTTATGACATCGATGATCTCCTTATAAGGGGCTACAGTCTCCACAGTCTTTCTCTATCCTTTTGTTTTGCCTTAATGTATGTTGCCAACTCCGAGGTCATTATACATTAATTACAGCATCTCCTAGACTGGCCACAAAGAAAAATCACCTAAATCCGCCACAAAGAGAACGATGATCATAAAGACAATCGACGAAAGAAGATGGTTAAAATAGGTCATCATAATTGTGGAAATACGTACTTGCTTAGTCATTCAACTCGGCTTCGACTCCGAAAGCCGGGCGAGGGCATCCACCAGCTTTCCCTTCCCGTATTTTTGTATCAGGGATTCCAGCCCGACCTCCAAGTCCTCGAGTCTCTCCTCTTCCTCGCCTTCCTCTTCCCTCTCCTCGTAGGTCAGGGCGAGGGCCACACACCACTGAACACACAAAGGGCCGCATTCCTCACCTTCACACATATCGCATTTGAGAGGCAGGTCGGAATCGGGTTCCTTGAATAGATCCCTGGCAGGGCAGGAAACACTGCAGAAGCTGCACTCGGGGTACTCCTTTCCGTTGATCGTATAGGTCTTTCTTCCGGCACACTCGGCCTTGGTAAAATCACCCGCAAATACGGGGACATATATGTCATTCAGGGGTTCACGAATCACTCGGATACGGGACCTGGCGGGATTGATGCTGCTGTATTTGGGCGTAGCATGAAAGGCCGAGCAGACGGCCTCACAGGCCTGGCAACCGTTGCATTTATCAATATCCACCTTTATTGATTTGATTACCTTTTTCTTATCATCCTTCATTGTTGATCTCCGGCACGCCCTTCTTTCTCTTCAGCCCCCCGTTTCCTCCAGAAGGGCTGCTCTCATCATCGGTCAGGATTCCTCTCTGCAAGAAGTCTTCAGCTACGAAATACAGTCCCAGCTTGCCTAATGTCTCTCTCGTGGGAATACCATTATAGTTCCACCCTTTAAATTTATAATATTCATCTAATAATTCTGTTTCTAATTCAGGCAATCTCTGTTTCCAGTGGTCTATTGGAGGCTTTTCATCTTCTCTTTTCATGCCTCTTCTAATATTAATTGCACGTAATAAGGTTCGTATTCTAGTTATTATTTCCCATAGAGTACCTTTATCAATGTTTTTTCCCGTGGCTGAAGAAATCAAGGTGGGCAGGTTATGAATATGATATGGTGGTTTGAGGGAGAAAGACGACAACCCGGCGCACATTCCGGTGCAGTCATCAATGTAGTGCATTCTTTCCTGCCAGTCAACAATCTCACAACATGCTTCAACAGTCGGGTAATATGGAATCGAGTTCTCTCCGCGCGGACTCCAGTCCAGGAAATATCGCTTGAACTTTTCATCAGGAACCTGGATCCAGTCTTTCACAAACTCTTCCCTTCGCGCCCTGTCAGGGAGAGGCCCCTGGGGGAATTGACCCTCCATTTGGGTAATGGTCGTTTTCTCGCCGGTGCAATACATCAGGAAGTAGATGGGATTCAGCTTTCCCAGCTTGAGAGGCAGCTGCTCATTCTTCTTGATGGTATTTCGGGCAAATGCCTCCGAACCCTTGCCGATCCGGCGAGCCGCCCAATACAAACCATCGGCCAGGACATCTCCAATCCCTTCACGTCGGGCGATTTTGTGAATAAGCCACAAAAATTTTCCTTCTTTATCCTCTTTGTCACGAGGCATTCCGGCCATGTCATCATCAGTCAAAATGCCGTTTTCATATAACTCAAGGGCGAAGGCACATACTTGCGGTGTTGAATACCCGTCCATTCCATAATCATTATTAAGACTCCATAACCTATAACCAAGATCCCCTTCTAACTCTGCAGCAATAACATAAGTATAACCTGAGCATTTTAGGAAGAATCTATCGTGATCTGGCAAGGAAATGGCACCAGTGCACCTCACCGGACAGTTATAGCAACTCACCAACCGCTCCCGAGCCTCTTCCTTGATCTCAACTTGCCTTCTTTCAACTTCTTCGTTCCAGTAGCCCTTTCTCCTGTACCGCGCGTTTCCCCAAGAGAAATTGTCATAGTGAAAGCTGTCATCGTCTTCCTTCAATGTGGCTGGAGCTCCCCAGCTGAAAAGATCCACATATCCGCGTTGCTCCTTTGGAGTTCTTTTTGTCGTATCTTCTCTGAGCTTTTTCATCACTTCACTGCATATTCCAAAAAACTCAGCCGGCCGCGCTATATTGATGTCCTTCGTCCCGCGAACAGCTATCGCCTTTAACCTCTTGTCACCCATGATAGCGCCGCACCCGCCCCTGCTCGCGCTGGATTTTCCAATCTCTATGGAAGAAAAAAAGACCTTGTTTTCACCGGCCAGGCCGATGGCAGCCACCTCAGCCCTAGGTTCCTCCAACTCCTCTTGAATGATTGCAGCGGCTTCAAGGGCGCCTTTTCCACGCAAATGGCGCGCATCAACGATTTCAATATTATCATTGTTTATCCATAAATACACCAGATCTGGGGCCTTGCCACGGATGATTATTTTGTCATAACCGGCATATTTTAGCTCCTTTGCCCAGAAACCGCCTGCCATTGAGAACGCCATCAAAGAAGTCTGAGGAGAAATGGTGCTAACAATGGTTCGATTGCAGCCTGGAGCCGTCGTTCCACATAAAAGACCGGCACTGAATATAAGTAGATTATTCGGAGAAAAGGGTTCAGTCTCAGGGGGAACCCTGTCCCATATGATCTTGGTATTGGTGCCCAGACCTCCCAGATAAAGCTCGGTCAACCCTGGATCGGTCTCCACCCTCTCGATGCTTCCTCGAGATAGATCGATTTCTAAATTACAACCTGTTTCTGCGTACCTCATTTTTTTCCCTGCTCTTGTTTAATATCTTAATATTTACATTGCTCTAAAGCCACCGTCTACGTAAAGAATAATTCCGGTAACATAATCGGAGGCTCCACAAGCCAGAAACAGTACTGACCCTTTAATGTCATCTAATTCACCGAAGCGACCCATTGGCACATGATCCAATATATGTTCACCGGCTTTATCCATGGTACCTCTGGTCATGTCAGTCCTAAAAAAGGCAGGAGCTATAGCGTTTACGTTAACCTTATGTTTGGCCCATTTAACAGCCAAGTCTTTCGTGAAAGCATCCACAGCACCTTTGCTTGTATTGTATGCAATTGCATCCATTATTTCAGGCTTACATCCCACCGTTCCTGCGACAGAACTTATATTAATAATTTTTCCACTGCCTTGTTTAATCATTTCCCTGCCAATAATCTGCGAACACAGAAAAGTACCTGTAATATTGACATTGATAACCTTGTCCCATCCATCGATCGGGTAGTCCTCTGTGGGTGCGCCCCATGTAGCGCCTGAATTATTCACCAGGATGTCAATCTTACCGAATTCATTCAAAACTGATTCCTTAAGGCTCACTATGTCATCCTGATTAGTAATGTCACATTTACAGCCAATGGCCCGCACACCCAAGCGGTGGATATCCTGTGCAACCTCCTTGCAATTGGCCTCTTTCCTCGAGCAGATCACAATATCGCTTCCAGCCTCAGCAAGCGCGTGAGCGATAGGCAGGCCTAATCCCCTTCCCCCTCCAGTAACGATTGCCACCTTGTCTCGCAGGCTGAAAAGGCTATTCATTCCCATGTGTCTTCTCACTTGTCGTAGGAGTCACCGCTACGCGGCATTCTCAATGATCATACTCATCCCCATGCCACCCCCCGAGCATAGAGTGGCAAGGCCGATCCTGGACTGCCTTCTTTTCATTTCATAGAGTAGCGTAACAATAAGCCGGACTCCACTACAGCCCACGGGATGACCCAATGCAATCCCACTACCGTTGACGTTGGTTCTTTCCCGGTCCAGTTTCAATGCCCTCTCTACTGCAAGATACTGAGCAGCAAATGCCTCGTTGACTTCAATCAACTCGACATCGTCCAGGGTCAAAGCCTCTTTTTCCAGAGCTTTTTTGGTGGCAGGCACAGGTCCGTAACCCATGATATCCGGATCCACCCCGGCGACCCCGTAAGAGACGATCTTCGCTAGGGGGACGATTCCCAGTTCCTCTGCCTTTTCGGAACTCATGAGCAAGACACCTGCAGAACCGTCGTTCATTCCTGAAGAATTGCCGGCAGTGACCGTCCCGTCTTTCTTGAAGGCCGGCTTGAGTTGAGACAGTTTCTCTAAAGTCGTATCCCCACGGGGATGCTCGTCCGTATCGATTATTTTGGGGCTTCCTTTCCGTTGGGGAATCTCAAAAGGCATGATCTCATCCTTGAACCTACCTTCCTTGATGGCGGATATGGCTCGCATATGGCTAGTGTATGCCAGTTCATCCTGGTCTTCACGGGAAATATTATACTTTTCCGCAAGGTTCTCGGCCGTCATCCCCATCCCTACGCCGGTTCCCAATTGGGTGAGACCATCCCACATGGCATCCCTGGTCTCCACATGGTTCATCCTTACCCCCCAGCGCAGCCCATCAAGGGTATAGGGCACCGTGCTCATGCTTTCGGTTCCCCCAGCAAGAACCACAGATGCGTCCCCCAATTTAATGGCTTGAGCTGCCGAGACAACGGCCTGCATGGCGGATGTGCATGTCCTGTGAATGGTAAAGGCGGGCACTTCAACGGGTATTCCCGCCTGCAGGGACGAAACCCTGGCCAAGTTGGTCTCATCTTTGGTGCGCTGGTAGCAGCACCCCCACATGACATCATCAATCAGCCCGGCATCCACTCCTGCCCGCAAAAGAACTTCTTTCATGAGAGGGGCTGTGAGGTTGGGTGCACGGATATCTTTGAAAACACCGCCGTAAGTCCCGATTGCTGTCCTTGCAGCTGAAACGATAACAACTTCCGTCTTTCTCATATCAAGTATACCTCCATTCTTGTTACCGCTTTTCTATGTCCGATTGCAAAATGATAACGAATTGGATACATGTGAATTTCACTGCTATGTCTCAGTATTTTGCAATTATTAATTACAAGTGCGATATATGACCCCCATCAATAATAATGGTCTCTCCAGTCATATATTCAGACGCCTTAGAAGCCAGATATACAACGAGCGGCCCAATATCCTTTGGTTCACCGAATCTGCGAAATGGAATCTTTTTCAGTAGTATCGAGGATATTTTTTTGTCTTCCAGGGCGCTTGCACTTAGAGCGGTTCGGATATAGCCGGGAGCGATTGCATTTACATTAATGTTAAATTTCGCCCATTCAAGTGCGAGACATTTGGTAAGCATTATCACACCAGCCTTGCTGGCACAATAAGCAGACTGGTTTGCAGCGGCGACAACCCCGGCATTCGAACTTATGTTAATAATTTTCCCTTTCCCACGATCAATCATGTGTTTACCAGCAAACTTGGAACACAAAAAAGTACTTGTTAGGTTAATATTCATTACTCTGTTCCAATCATCCTCTTCCACATCCACAAGCGGCTTTCCAAGCACTACTCCCGCATTGTTCACCAGAACATCGATCTTTCCGAAACGTTTCGCTGTTTCGGCCACCATCCGCCTGATCTCGTCCACCTTTGTCAAATCGGTCTGGATGAAAAATCCCTCACCGCCCGCTTCCACTATCTCTTGAACGGTTTTTTCTCCGCTTGTTACGTCCACATCCGTGACCACAGCTTTTCCACCCGCCTCCACCAACGCACGGCACAGCTCTCTTCCCAGTCCACCCCCGCCACCTGTTACAATGGCGACTTCTCCATCCAGTCTAAACGTGTCCAACGGCATTTCACATCCCCTTTTTCAAACCCCTAGTATCTGTACCATCCGCGCCCGGTCTTGCGTCCCAGGTGGTTGGCATAAACCTTCTGTCTCAGGACAGGCCTGGGTTTGAACCTTTCACCATAAGTGTCGTACAATACTTCGCCCACTTTGAGATTCAAATCGTTGGCGGTAAGATCCATTAGGGCGAATGGTCCGATGGGGTGCCCCAAACCGAGTTTGCACGCGATGTCTATATCTTCAGGGGTAGCCACGCCTTCTTCCAGAAGCCTCAGGGCCTCGATCCACATGGCATGAAGTATTCTGTTAACGGCAAAGCCGGTCACATCCTTCACACAAATCGGCGTTTTGTTGATCTTGCGGCAGCACTCCATCATAAAGGACACGGTTTCTTCTTTGGTTTCAACCCCGGGGATAACTTCTACCAGCTTCATGACAAAAGCAGGTGAAAAGAAATGTGCGCCCAGGAATTGCCCGATTCGCTCTTTCCCCACCGACGTGGCCAAAAGGGTAATAGGAATACTGGAAGTGTTGGAAGCGAAAACACAATCAGGTTTGCAAAGACGGTCCAGTTCGGCGAAAACCTGTTTCTTGATTTCAGCGTTTTCAAAAATGGCTTCTATGACCAAGTCCGCGTCGCCAAAATCATCGAATTTGTCGGTAGGCCTGATGAGTGACAGTGTACGGTCTTTGTCTTCTTCCTGAAAAGCGCCTTTCTTGATCGCCCTATCCAATACGCCGCCCAGGCGATCCTTGCCTTTCTGGGCCAACTCAACAGTTGTTTCCTTCATGACTACTTTAGACCCGGAAGTGGCAAAACAGAGTGCAATCTCAGCGCCCATCATCCCTGCACCTACAACGCCTACCTTTTCAACGTTCTCCATGTGATTCCTCCTTCAATCAAGTATTACCGCTGCTTAAAGACCGGCTTCCGCTTTTCCAGAAAGGCTGACATCCCTTCCTCTTGATCTTCTGTAGAGAAACAAAGGGCGAAGCACTCTGCCTCCAGGTCTAACCCTGAAGCCAGATGAACATCCATACCGCCATTGATGGCCTTCTTTGCTAGAGACAGTATGACACCGCTCTTGGCCGCTATTTTCCGGGCCATGGCCCTTGCATCGGACATCAAGTCATCCGGTGCCACCACCTTGTTGATCAGCCCGATGTCGCATGCAGCATGCGCATCAATAATATCTCCCGTATACACGAGCTCCTTTGCCTTGGTCTCCCCGACCAGGCGGGCCAGTCTTTGTGTCCCGCCACCGCCTGGGATGATTCCAAGGCCTATCTCGGGTTGACCGAATTTGGCATTTTCTGAAGCCATCCTCAAGTCACAGCACATTGCGAGCTCACACCCGCCGCCCAATGCAAAACCATTAATGGCGGCGATGACCGGTTTACTCAAGGTGTAGATCCGGTCAAAAGCCTTCCTCGATATTTCTAGAAATCCTCGAATACCAATGCTGTCCAGAGGGCGCATGGCGGCTATGTCAGCACCCGCCACAAAAGCCTTTTCACCGCCGCCGGTGAGTATCACTACGCGCGCTTCATCGTCTTCTTCAATATCCTCGAATAACCGGAATAGTTCGGCGTAAACGGAGTGATTCAAGGCATTCAAGGCATCCGGCCGGTTGACGGTAACCGTCGCGATACCTTCTTCTTTGTTATACAATAGATATTCCAACTCCATCCTCCTTTCCCGCTGAACGATCACGGCCTACGATATTCCGCCACGCCTGCGCGTGAACATCCCGGAAGAACCCGGATTCTAAAGAGCACTATAGCCCTTGCCGATCTTCGACAGCTCATCGCACAAGCCTACGTATTCTTCCCAAGTTGTTTTTCTGACTCCCGCAAGAACTTCACCCAGCTTCTTGTACAACTCGAGATCTTGTCGAGCTTCCAAATAGATGGCGATTCGTGCGGCCATGAGTGATCCCTCGGCATGAATGTTGTTCACATTCAACTCCATGCCCAGGCACGGGTAATGGCGCAATGTCTGCAAGACTCTCAGCCTTGCTTCCGCCGTTGCATTGGCCGCGCCTCCCAGGTATTTGTCAATAAAACTACCAACTTCACTATTCTGCCAGTCGGCATAAGTAGGTGCGGTGGTGAGTAAGCCACCGCAAATGTCTTCTACTATTTTTGTTACCGCATGATAATGATTGGCATAGTAATACTTGGCACAGTTGGCGGTAACTGGATTGGGAACAGCTATGCCGGAGTGCATTACGTGATCCATACAAGATGCGCGGGCAAGCGATTTCATGGTATTAAGATAAAATATCAATTCGGTCATCTGATCTCTTATATTTTGGGCTTTCTTAATACCGTTATATTCAGCAATTGCCGCGGCCAAACCAACTATTAATTCGACCCATGCTATGTGATAGGTAACGGCAGTATGGCGGTGCATGTAAGCAAAGTTGTAAACCGCAGTTGCAGCAAACTTCCATTCCCCACAAAGAAACACCCGTTCCCAGGGAACAAACACATCGTCAAAAATCACGAGTGCATCTGTATGGCTCCTGACTGGAAGATCAACAGGAAAATCGGCAGGCCCCCGATGCCAGTCAAAAGGATGGGCGACCATCTTAATTCCCTTCGCGTTGGCCGGAGTTGCAAAAGCCACCGCATGGTCGGCATCGCTTTCGGTCATGTTGCGGCAAGGCATCACCAAGAGCTCATTTACGTACGGGCCTGCCGTAATATGCGCCTTCGCGCCGCGAACCACTATCCCTTCCTTATTCTTGTCAACCACCCTGAGGTAAAAATCGCTGTGCTGTTGTTTGGGGTCTGACGCTCTGAGGCTCCGGTCACCTTTTACGTCGGTTATAGCACCGGCCAAACTAAGGTCATTCTTCTTCAGATGTTCCAGGAAAGCATCGGTGCGCTCAATATAATCCTTGTTGCCCATGGCATGAGCTGTAACCACACAACCATTAAAGGCGTCGATCATTTCCCTGGCAAACGGGGTGGTTGTGTAGTTCAAACGGGACGCGGTCAACATGAGCTCATGTCGCTTCAGCAAATCATGGCTGTTCTGAGGCCGAAAAAAATAGCGGCTGTACTCATCACCTGTTTTTTCGTCCTTTACGACTGCCAAATCCCTATACTCCGGCATCTCAGGCATGACGTAATCAAAAGCAGCAGTTTCAACAGCAACCTTGAGCTTAGGGTGGGTTGTCACATCATGTATTTTTTCCCCATCCATAAAAACTTCCCGACCATCCCTCAGGCTTTCTCTGAACTCCTCCGGTGTCATAAGACCCATGATATTCCCTCCTTGTCACAGAACATAATTAGTTCTAAATCTCCATAATCATTTCCCGGGCCGGGAAAGACGAGGCGTTAGGTATCAATCTTGAAATTCAACAGGGTGAGTTCGTCATCAAGGTCGTCATACGCAGCCCTGACCGGAAGATCTCGTTCGATTTCATGTTTGCTACAACTGATCAACCTTCCAACAATGCGTGGGCCCTCTGGCAATTCAACCAATACGACAACAAAAGGCACATCTCCAGCCAGCCTCTTATCAACCGGATGATTAACAACAATCCAGCTGTAGATCTTACCCTTTCCCGAAATCCTTTCCCAGTCACCTCCCGCCTTGCCACAATAATAACAGCTCGGAGCCGGAGGGAATCGAAATTGACCGCAAGTCTCACACTTCTGGATTTCAGCGGCGTGTCTCCTCAGGGACTCCCAGTAAGGTGCACTGTCCTGGTCTATTTCCGGGTGAACAATATATCCGTCCAATGCGCACCTCCTTCATCAAACCGTTAAGATACATCCACTGCCGATGGTTGTAGCTCCGGATGTTACCACTGCTGCTTGAGCATCCGAAACCTGTCTGTCTCCTCCCTCACCGCGCAGTTGCATGACCGCCTCGGCCACAACATTCATCCCGTGTACATAGGCCTCGGACAGCATGCCGCCATTGGTATTCGTCGGGATAGTGCCGCTTAGCCCGATGGCACCGGAAGAAGCAAATGCCCCCCCCTCACCTTTGTTGCAGAACCCCAAACCCTCCAAACCCATCAACACGGTGTAAGTGAAACAGTCATATATTTCAGCTATATCAATATCATCCGGACCTATATCCGCCTCGCTATACAGTTTTGGAGCGATATACCGCGTATAGTTCTCGGTCAAGTCAGGCCAGAGAAAAGAATCGGCCCAAAGTGGATCTCCTAATGCAGCACGGCTCAAAAATGCAGAGGCTTTTACGCATACGGGTACTTTTCTACAATCTCTAGCACGGTCGTAAGAAGTAACAAGTAAAGCACAACCGCCATCCGATTCCAGAGACATATCATACAAGTGAAAAGGCTCTACGATAACCCTAGAAGACATATAATCCTCAAGGGTCATGGGCTTCCGCTGAATGGCCCGTTCGTTCAATAGTGCGTTTTCTCGTTGTGTAATTGCTATGGCTGCCAGATCTTCCTGTGTAGTGCCGAATTCCTCCATATGACGCCGACACCACATGGCCATGTTCTGCCCGAAACTCAACCAACCATAGGGCACTCGGTACTGGCCGGCCCATTTGGCTCGAAAAGCTTCTCCTCCTCCACCACCTCCAAGGCGAAAACCGGAACGTCCGTTCATTGCACGATATATCAGAACCGCCTTGCAGCGACCGGAAGCGATCGCCATACAGGCGGTTTCAATCAATGCACAGGGTGCAAAACCACCGCCATACCAATCAAAAGCAAAATTGACCTCAGGGAGGCTCAGTCCTGCAGCAACGGATTCTGTAGGTACGCTATCCCCAACGGCGAATGTCAGAATGCCGTCGACATCTCGAGGCGCTAACCCGGCGTCATCCATCGCGCCCCGACACGCTTCCAAAGCAAGCGAAAGCACACTCCGTCCGGAATCCAGCGAATATTCGGTAAAACCGATTCCTGAGATAGCGCCTTTGATATTATTCATCTCTGTCACCTCCCCTCAAATTTGGGCTTCCTTTTCTCTGAAAATGCAACTAAGCCCTCATAACTGTCCTTGTTGTGAGTGCAGTAGTGTACAACTTTCTCGATCTCAAATTGTAAAGCGTCCTCTAGATGCATATCCAGTCCTGAATTGCAAACTTCCTTAATAATACCGATTCCTAAAGGGCTCTTGGAAGCCAGGGTATTAGCGAATTCCAGGCCTGCCTCCAATAGCCTGCCATCCGCCACCACCCTGTTCACCAAGCCCCAGTTGAAGGCATCGTCGGCGCTAAGCAGTTTCCCGGTGAAGAGAAGCTCACGGGCCTTTGGAGGTAGAATCGTTCGAGGCAAGCGAACGTTGCTGCCCGCTCCACCCACCTGACCGAAGTTTGCATGCCCGTCCCCGATCTTGGCGGATTCGCCGGCATAGGCAAAATCACACGCCAGCATTAACTCCAACCCACCGGCAACGCAGTATCCATTGACAAGGGCGATAACCGGCTGCCTGACCGAGGAGATGGAATTGTTCAAGGAACGGAAATCGTTCAAGAAACCTCTAAAGGCATCCTCATCCCGGTAGAGTTTCTGGTAGGCCTTCAAATCGCCTCCGGCACTGAAGGCCTTCCCTGCTCCAGTAAAAGCAAGAACGCGGATTTTCTTGCTGCTTGATAGGTTCTCAAAGACAGCTTTCACTTCCTTAACCGTTGCCCAGTTCAAGGGATTCATTTCTTTTGGGCGATTGAAAGTAATCAAGCCGAGGTACTGATCAGGCATCTCAAGAGGTATTTCCTTTATAAGGATCAAATCTTCCGGCCCGTTTTGCATATGCTCCCCTTTCATATCGACCCGTTCCGGATCGCGCGTTCCGCCTTGGGATCAAAGCATGCCGCCCTCACCGCCTGCGGGACGCACGGTCGGCCTCGGCCATGTCCCTTGGAAAAAAGAGGCTGGAGAAAGAGCCGGTTATCCAACCCAAAGGCGACTACACTTTGATAAGACAAGCATCGGCCTGGGCCAACCCACCACATATGGCTCCAACCGCATAGCCTCCCCCGCGGCGCCGGAGTTCATACATCAGATTCATGATAAGGCGAGCCCCACTCGCCGTATTGGGGTGGCCCACGGCGATCGCGCTTCCATTGATGTTGGTCTTTTGGCGTATTTTGTTTGCTTTTTGTTTGTCTTTATCGGCCATTAAAAGCGTGCTCACAAGCGGAACGGCGGCGAATGCCTCATTGATTTCCATGACATCGATGTCATCGAGGCTCAGCCCCCCGCGCTCGATTGCTTTCATGGCAGCATATGCCGGGCCTTCGGGCATGAGATTTGGGCTGATGGCGATGGATGACATGGCCACAATTTCGGCCAGAGGCTCCAGACCCAGTTCGTCGGCCTTAGCTCGTGTCATGAACAGAATCGCGGTTGCCCCGTCGTTCAATCCCGGGGCATTTCCCGCTGTAACCCCTTTGCAGCCGTATATACCGGGAAGCTTGGCAAGCCTTTCGATGGTTGTGTCCTTCCGGTACTGCTCATCAATATCGAGAACAATGGGGTCCTCTTTTTTCTGAGGGATCTCCAAGGTCATCATTTCATCTTTGAATTTGCCTGCCTCCCACGCCTGACCATAATTTTGGTGACTCCTCAATGCCCATTCATCCTGCTCTTCCCTCGAAATCCCGTATTCAGCGGCCACGTTATCAGTATCGACCGAAACCGGATTGAAATCCTTATAGCCAAGGGCAAAAAGAGGGTCTTCCATTGACACGTCCCCGATGCGGAACCCTTTCCACCGAAGACCCCTTACAATCAACGGCTCCTGACTGAAGGAAGTTGCTCCTCCGCCTATAGCGGACTGTATCTCTCCTGCCACCATGGCGCGACAGCCGTAGTAAACCGCCGACATGGCCGACACGCAGGCCTTGTCAAGGGAAACCGACGGCGTTTCAGCGGGAAGGCCGGCCTTGAGCAGGGTCTGGCGGGCCGCCACCGAGGTATAAACATCTTTGCACACGGAGGTATCCCCCACACCCCAGTAGACCTCATCCACCTGCTCTCCGTCCACATGGACCCCCTCCAGGACTTTTCTCATGGGCAACGCCCCGAGATCAAAGTAATCATACTCCTTCAATGAACCACAGTAGCGTCCAAATGGCGTCCGGACAGCATTCACAATGACGATGTCTTGGTACATTTTTGTCCCCCTCTTTCATCCGAGAATTCTTTATCCCAATATCTGGTTCGCGATGATAATGCGCTGAACCTGATTCGTTCCTTCATAGATTTGTGTGATCTTGGCATCCCGCATCATCCGTTCAACAGGGTATTCTCTTGAATAGCCGTAGCCGCCGAAAATCTGGACTGCGTCGGTCGTAACCTGCATCGCCGTGTCCGATGCAAACCATTTGGCCATGGAAGCCAGCCGAGGAATATCCTTTGAAGCAGGGGCATTATCAATGGTTGCACAGGCCCGGTAGGTCATTGTCCGCGCCATTTCAATCTTGAGGGCCATTTCCGCAATCATCCACTGCATGCCCTGAAATTCCCCGATAGGCTTTCCGAACTGTATTCTGTCCTTGCAGTAGTTGACAACAGCATCCATGGCTCCCTGGGCAATACCGATTGCCTGGGCCGCTACCGCAGGCCGGGTGTAATTGAAGGTCTTCATCAGGATTTTGAAACCCTCACCCGGGTTCCCGATAACATGTTCTTCCGGGACGAAGCAGTCTTCAAAAATCAGTTCTCTTGTATCACTGCCCCGAATACCCAACTTCTTCTCTTCTTTTCCCACAGAGAAGCCTGGAGTATCTTTCGTAACGACAAACATGCTGATACCCTTGTGTGCCTTTGACTTATCAGTATATGCCAGTACTGTAGTAATGTCTGAAACACCACCATTTGTGATGAATAATTTTGTGCCATTAATTACATATCCATTCCCTTTATGTGTAGCAAGGGTATTGATATTTGTTACATCTGAACCGGCACCTGACTCTGTAATGGCGCATGCGCCCAGGACCGAACCCTCCGCCATCGGCTTCAGCCATTTCAGCTTCTGTTCATGGCTTCCACCCAAAAGAAGAGGATCTGCTGCCAACGCTTGGGTCGTGAGCATGACTGAGGTCGAAGCGCACACCCGAGCCACTTCTTCAACGACAATGGCGAGGCTCAACATGCCCGCCCCGGCACCTCCGTATTCTTCAGGCACCTGAATGCCCAAAAGACCGTTTTCCTCCAATACCCTCTTGTTTTCCCAGGAAAACTTTTCCTTTTCGTCAATCTCCGCCGCCCTGGGAGCGAATTCATTCACACTGATTTTCCTGACCATATCCTTGAGCATTTGCTGTTCTTCTGACAAGGTAAAATCCATTATTTCTCCCTTTGCGCATGGTTTCATAAATGCTGTTACGCGCTGTTCTTCTTCGATTTGCGCACGATATAAGGCCCAGGTTTCGCCATGAAAAACAGAAACAACACGAAGACACAGAGGCAAAACACCGGCCGTGCGGGCGCCTTGTACCCCTTGCAGGTTTTTCGCGAATTCAATTAGCAAGATGTGCGCCAAAGGGCAAGACAGAATGGGGGACCACAACTTAGCCAATATTCAAGGGGGTTAGCCAGAAAGAGGGAAGCAGGTTTTTCCATTCCAATGGGCGGGATATGTTGCGCGCAACACTCATGTTGCGCAACGGAACTGCGGCATACTACATTTCATCGGCCGGTCTGGAAAGGCCGTATTTGTGAATTTTTCTATAAATAGTGCTCCTGTCCACTCCCAATATGCGTGCAGCTTTTGTCTTGTTCCAATCTGTCTTTTCCAAGACCGTGAGAATCTTTTCAGGTCCCTCCACAAAGCGTTTTTCTCGAGCCATCTTTCTTGCTCCTAAATGCTCCTTTATCTCAACCGGTATATCCGAAAGGGAAATGATCGAGTTATTGCAGAGGACAAATGCGTGTTCTATGCTGTGTCCCAACTCTCTAATATTACCCGGCCAGTGATAATTCATAAACAAGTTGAGGACTTCATCAGACAGGCCTTGGATGCCTTTATTGAACCTCTTATTGAAAACCTCGCAGAAACGCTCGACCAGCAGCGGAATATCTTCAATCCTCTTGCGGAGAGGCGGCAGCACTACCTCCATGACCTTCAGGCGGTAGTAAAGATCTTCGCGGAATTCTCCGAGCATTACCTTTTTTTTCAGGTCGTGGTTAGTACACGCAATGACACGAGCATCCACTTTTATTGGAATGGACTCCCCCACCCTCTCAAACTCCCTTTCTTCGAGTACCCTCAGGAGCTTTACCTGTATCCTCTGCGATATGTCTCCGATTTCGTCCAAGAGGAGGGTGCCTCCCTGCGCACTCTGGAAACGGCCCTGATAGTCTTTGATTGCACCTGTAAAAGCGCCTTTCACGTGCCCGAAGAGTTCACTTTCGAGCAGGTTTTCGGACAGGACGGAGCAATTCACCGTCACAATTGGCTTTGAAGCCCGACTGCCACTATAGTGAAGAGCCTTTGCCGCGAGCGACTTTCCTGTACCGCTTTCACCTGTAATCAAAACGTTGGTATCCAAATCGGCAAGGCTGCCCAAAAGCTCGTAGATGTTCTGCATCTCCTCACTTTTTCCGATAATAAGATTCTGGAAGTGATGTTTGCCTTTCAATTCTTGTTCAAGATCGCTAATCCTAGTTATGTCCCTTATGACAACCACTGAACCCATAAATTGGTCATGTTGACTCAACAAAGGAGAAATCGTGAGTATTACTCTCTGATGAGACCGATAACTATGCCGGCATTCAATCTGGTACTCTTTAATTGTGGCCCTATTTCTAAGCGCTTCGTTTATTACGTCATGACATTTCTTGTTACATTGATACAAGCAATCAGTGAATAATTTGCCTTCGCATTCTCCAACTGCTAAACCACATACGTTTTCTGAGGCCTTATTTACTTCAACCACCACCATCTCAGGATCGACTGTAATGATAGCATCATTCACACTCCTGAAAATAGCCTGCAACCTGCTGCGATGCCTCTCCAGTTCATCTTCAGTCCGTTTCCGTTTTGTGATATCACGGACAACACTACGGAAACCCGTTCGATGGCCCTCGGAATTCTTTATCAAAGATATTGAATTTTCGATAATTCTCCTCTCGCCGGTCTTTCTTATAATTTCATAATGAAACCCCTTGTTCGGCACTCCTGTGCGGTAGGACTCATTATAGGCCGCATAGACCACCTCTGCCATGTTTTGGTCCATATACCCTCGATAATTGAGGCCGATAAGCTCATTTTTAGGATATCCAGTTATTCTGCAAAATGCATCATTACAGAATACAGTAGTCCCTTTGAGATTGACTTCAATATACCCCTCTTCAATGGCATCAATAATGCTTTGATGCCTTTCTTCGAACTGCCTTAAGGCCGTCTTGACGTTTCTGGGATTGTAAGATTCAGGTACCAACATTCAAGAGTCTCCTTTGGCATCCTCTTGTCCACCTTGGCTCCATCCAGCCCGGCGTCTGACCGGTGATGGCCAGATCACGGAAGGAGCGTTGTTCTTGAGCTCCGGTTGAGCCGCTATAATTGCCCCACCCCGAAGGAGGTGATCATTGGTATGGGAAACGTTTATCTTTTGCCGTTCCGGCCTCCCCCTGGAGGTTGCTTGTGCGGCAAGCACCGGTACGCGGCCGCGGTATCCTTCGAACTTGATTGGGGCCGCTCGATGACCCCACCCGCTGACTTCACCTGTGCGGCCCCGCTTCAGCCGGATCCAACTCCGCGCGGATCTCTCTTCTCGATCGGAATCGTCCCGGTGCCCGGTTTCCGCTGATAGGCCATACACAAGGCCCTCCAGAACCGATTTCATCGATCCTTGCTTCAATCCACGATGATACTATCCCTCACGAGAAAGGGTTGTCAATAGGCTGTGCGATGGATGATCGCGCCGAGTAATCCGTTTCCGCCGTCGCGCATGAGAAAAGCCGGTCAGACCTTGGGAAGCATGGACCTCCTTCACTCCTTGAGTTCCGACGCTCCGAAAACCCCGGCCCCCCACGCTGCACGGTCGCGCTCACCAGGCGGCGATCACGGACTCAAGTTTCGTGTTTGAGGCCCACGAGCCATGCCTTCTTGGGGTGCCTGTCCAGGGAGTGCCTGGTGTCTATTGCAAGGAGATTGCGTCAAGCAACGTATCCGTAGCGCATCAATACTGTTGCATGCAACATTTATCGTGCTTTGCGCTGGAACCCTCCTTTTTGTTCGTCTTGTCTAAATTCCCATGAGCATTGGTTAACCTCTTGGTCCATGTTCCGGCCTAGCCTTTGGCGTACATCTTGCAGAAGTTAATAACGATTGAGACCTGAATTGAGCATTTCCCGTCGGCGATGGCTCTGCGAGCCCTGACATAGGCACGGTGGCGACCCGGACCTGCCAAATTTCGATGGCCTACCAGATTTGCCAGGCTTTGGCAGGAAATACCACGGCTAAATCAGCTAAAAACTAGAAATAGATATGCTAAGCGCACACATCTCCATTGCCTCTCTATCCTCTGCGGGTTTTTACGACTTCAGCCTACTCCAGGCAGACGCAGGGGGCGATGTGGCAGTTCGCCCAGAGCTCGGCAAAGTCGAGAGCCTCCCAGACCGCCCGCGAGACCTTGAGTTTCAGCGTGCGG
>CAYYVD010000002.1:0-45282 GCA_964475045.1 uncultured Desulfobacterales bacterium
TCCCGCCTCTCCCAGCCCCGCCCACCCGCCCCCGGACGACACGCGGGAGGTCCTGGATCACCTCACGCGCCTGGTGCACGGCACCGCGGAGATGGACATCAGCTTCACGGACGAGTACATGGAGGGGGGCGTCAAGGGCATCGGCAGAAAGGTGATGAGGCGTCTGAAGCAGGGGCGCTTTCCCATTCAGGACCATGTGGATCTGCACGGGCTCACCCGGAGCGAGGCCAAGGAACGGGTTCAGGCGTTTCTTCAGGACGGCCACAAACGGGGACTTCGATGCGTGCTCGTCATTCACGGCCGGGGGTTGAACTCTCCGTCCGGCGGTCCGGTGCTGAAGGAGCACCTCCCCGCATGGTTCAGCAGCGGCCCGGTGCGCAAGATCGTCCTGGGCTTTGCCACGGCAAAGCCTTATGACGGGGGCGCCGGGGCGGTCTATGTGCTCCTACGTGCGCGCTGATTCGGCGGAGCTTTGGGGCGAGGGACGAGCTTCGGGAAGGGACGATTTCGAGGGGAATTTCGGGGACACCATTCTGCATTCGCTGGGTGGCGACTCAGGGCCAGGGGGTCTGCGAAAAACGGGTTGCCTCCAGAACGAACGTTCATGCCCAGCCGATACCCGACGGCCTGGCAGAGCTGGGCGATCACGGTCCTCCGGCCCTTGACCGGCACGCTGCCCCGCTCCTCCACGTGTAGATCCTCCTTGTTCTTCACGAGATCGAAGGTCTGCTTGCTGATGAGGATCTCTCCGGCCTGGGCCATGGCCGTCAAACGGGAGGCCACATTGACGTCTTCATCGATGACCGTGTACTCCATCCGCCTTTCCGACCCCAGGTTCCCGGCTACCACGTTACCCGAGTTCACCCCCACGCCCACGCGAATGCCGGCCCGCTCAGGCCCTTCCCCCTCACCCATTCGCGGACGCTGACGGCGATCTTCCCCGGACCGGCGCTCCAGTCCGCACCGCCGGTCTTTCTTGACGCGGCGTTCGTCGAGGTCCGCTTCTCCCGACTGTGTTCGAGCGGACGGGTCCCTGTCCTGGGGGTCCGCCGGAGGCTTCGCACGCTTCATGGGGCAGATCCTTGCTCGCCGATCCTGTTCGTGGAAGATATAGAGGTGCAACGAAACGTAGAAGGCTTGGTTCTAGAGAAAAGCTCCGGGACTGTCAAATCAGCCCAGGCGCTTTCCGAACCGCTCGACCGCGTCCTCTCGATCCACGCGGTGGGTGATGCGAAAGGTCCGGCCCTCCCCGGCCGATGACCCGGGAGCCGTGCATGAGGCACAGTTCGTCACAGCGCTCGCCTTCCTCCAGGTAGGCCGTGGACACCACGACGGTCATGCCCTCCTCCCGCACGTCGTCCAGGATGCCCCAGAACTCGCGCCGGCTCACCGGATCCAGGCATCCGATGCGGATGGACCCCTCGGAGGGCGCAAGGGTGGTGGCCAGCATGCGCAGGAGCGTGGCTCTTGCCGAAGCATTTGACAAGCCCCGGGATTTCTTCTACTAAGGACAGGACGCCGAACGAAAGGATCGAAACCGCTCATGAAGCTCGGGATCATCGGCCTGCCCCAGGCCGGAAAGACCACCATTTTCGAGGCCCTGGCCGGTGCCCGCGGGGAGGCCCCTCAGAAGACGCCGGGCCGATCGGACCATCGCATCGGGACCGTCCGTGTGGCCGACGACCGGGTGGATCGCCTCTCGGACCTCTACCGTCCCAAGAAGACGACGTATGCCCAGGTGGAGTACCTCCTCCCCTCGCAGGCGGCCGGGATGTCTTCGGACAAGTCCGAGAGCGCCGTCTGGAACCAGGTCCGGCCCTGCGACGCCCTGATCCACGTGGTGCGGAATTTCCGTGGCACCCTGGGCGTGCCGCCCACCCCCGAGGCCGACATCCGGGCCGTCGAGGAGGACATGATCATCAGCGACCTCGCCGTCGTGGAGAAGAAGCTCGAGCGGATGGAGCTCGATGCCAAGCGGGGAAAAAGGGACGAGGAGGGCCTGCGCGAGCCCATGGACGCGTGTCGCGCCCTGCTGGAGGAGAACCGCCCCCTCCGCTCGGACCCGGCCCTGGCGTCCGCCCCCGAGCTTCGAGGGTTCACCTTTCTCTCGGCCAAGCCTCAGCTCCTCATCGTGAACAACGACGACGAGGACGAGGCCATGCCGGGCTGGTCCTCACCGCCCGAGCACGCCGAGGTCCTGGTGGTGCGGGGGGGGCTCGAAAAAGAGATCACCTCCCTTCCGTCCGAGGAGGCCGAGGAGTTCATGGCCGCCTACGACATTCGAACCTCCGCCCTGGACCGGGTCATTCGGACCTCCTACGACATCCTCGACCTGATCTCCTTTTTCACGGTCGGGGAGGACGAGGTCAAGGCGTGGACCATTCCCAGGGGGACCACCGCCCTGGAGGCAGCCGGGGTCATTCACTCGGACATTCAGCAGGGCTTCATTCGCGCCGAGGTGATCTCCTTCGACGAGCTCGAGCGCCTGGGCAGCCTCCAGGAGGCCAAGAAGGCCGGTGTGGTCCGGCTCGAGGGCAAGGAGCACCTGATTCGGGACGGCGACATCGTGCACTTCCGTTTCAATGTGTAGTGCCGGCTATGACCAGACCCAAGGAGACAAGGACATGAAAAAACAACCGGTGCGCGTGGGCATCATCGGCGCGGGCGGGTACGGCGGCTGCGGGGCGGTCGAGCTCCTGAGCCGGCACCCCGGCGCCGAGCTGGCGGCCCTGATCGACACCCAGGACGTGGGAAAACCCATCAGCGATCTCTATCCTCACCTGAAGGGTTTCTGCGACCTGACCATCACGGCCCCGGACGGCCCCGACCGCCCCGAGGACCTGGATGCAATCTTCTTCGCCACGCCCGACGGCGTGGGACAGAACGAGGCGCGGGCCTGGCTCGAACGGGGGGTCCGGATCATCGACTACAGCGGCGACTTCCGATTCGACGCCCCGGACGTCTACCAGGGCTATGCGGCCCGCATCGGAAGGAGCGGGGAGCACGCGGCGCCCGACCTCCTGAGAGAGACCGTCTACGGCCTGGCCGAGCTCCACCGTGACGCCATCGCCGGTGCACGGGTGGTGGGAAACCCGGGATGCTTTGCCGTGAGCTGCATTCTGGGTCTGGCCCCTGCCGTCCGGACCCGGCTCGTGGACCCGGACACCGTGGTCTGCGACGCCAAGACCGGGGTCTCGGGGGCGGGGAAGAAGCCGTCTCCGACCTTTCACTTCCCGGCCCGCTACGAGGCCATGAACGCCTACAAGGTCTCGGGCCACCAGCACGTCTACGAGATCGAGCGGGAGCTCGGGCTTCTCGCCGGCCGCGAGATCACCCTGATCTTCACGCCCCATGTGGTGCCCCTTTGCCGGGGCATCCTGTCCACCCTCTACGCGCGGCTCACCCCGGGCAACGGTCTGGCCGAGGCCGTGGAGGCCTACCGGGATTTCTACCGGGGCGAGGCCTTTGTCCGCGTGTTCGGGCCCGAAACCGCCCTGACCTCCAGCCACGTACGCGGCAGCAACTTCTGCAACCTCTCCGTGAACGTGGATGAGCGGACCGGAACCCTGATCGTGGTGAGCCTGATCGACAATCTGGTGAAGGGGCAGGCGGGCAGCGCGGTCCAGAACATGAACATCATGTTCGGCCTGGAGGAGACCTCCGGCCTGCTCCAGCCCGGGCAGTACCCGTGACAGAAGGGACCGGGCTCCGCACCGTTCCCCGCCCCTCACACCGCGCTCGGGAGGTCCGCATGTCCAAATGCACCCGCATGGCACTCGTCTGCACCGTCCTTGCCCTTTGGATCCACCCGCAGCAAAGTTCCGCCCAGCCGTGGCCGGACACCGGCCAATCCCGGTGTTACAGCAACAGCCAGGTCATCGACGCCCCGCCGCCGGGAGAGGCGTTCTACGGCCAAGACGCCCAGTATCAGGGAGTCTCCCGCTCCTATACCAAGCTGGGTAAGGGCGGAGTGGCGTTGCCGGACGACGAACCGCACGTGAATGCAGGCGGCCGGTGGATCATGACCCGGGACAACGTGACCGGACTCGTCTGGGAGGTCAAGACCGCCGGGAACCAGGACGACACCTACCCTTGGGCAAACGCACAAGATGTCTTCCTGGCTGGAATGAACGAGGCCGTGTACGGCGGGTTTTCGGACTGGCGGGTACCGGAGGTCTGGGAGCTGCTGACCCTGGTGGATGCAGGACGCAGGATTCCGGCGATGGATGACCGCTTCTTCGGCGACATGTCCTGCTACCCGGCCTATTGGACCCACACCCCCTACCAGGGTGATTCCGGCGCTGCATGGACGGTCGACTTTGCGTACGGCACCTCGAGAGCCCAGGGCAAAGACACCTCGAACCTGGTTCGTTGCGTACGAGGCGCCCCTTGGCCCCCGCCACCGCCACCTCCTCCTCCGGTTCTCCACAAGATCTCGGCCTCGCCGGCTGAAGACGGCCAGACCTACCTCGGGTGCCCCAAAGAAGGCAGGTGGATCTACCGTAAGGAGGTCACGCTCACCTATGAGTACAACATTCCTTCAGATGCACCGAGCGAAACGTACTCGCTGATTTTAGAATATCTGTTTGTTCGACGGCCTTCCGGGGAATTCTGGTGGGTGAAAAAACTGAAGGAGCATCCTCGAGGCTCGTCAGGCCAAGAGTCCATCACCTTTACCGTGGAATACTATGATGTCTATATGGATTGCTATGAGATGGGCAAAGATGGCCAATATCCAATTTATGTTTATCTAACGGATTACAGCGGTGAATGGTCGATTTACCATGAACCGACAAAACACAATGCTTTCGACGACTACATTACCGTCCTATACAGAAAGCTGGGAGATTGAAAGCCGAACCCCGATTCCGCCTGTCTCTCGTCTCTGTGGAGACCGGGTCCATGCGCCGCGTGGCCATGACCCGAGGAACCGGGCTTGAACACGGCCTTACGAAAATGGACCAGGCGCTGTATTTCACGTGGAGGAAGGCATGGTTCGGATGGTCTTGTGGGTCTTGGCGGGGGTTTTCGTGCCTGTCTGCGTCGCAAGCGCAGCCCTGGTGGACAAAGGCGGCGAGACGCTTTCAGACCCGCAAACCGGGCTCATGTGGCAGAAGGCGAGCGCCTCTGGTACGACCACATGGCAGCAGGCCCTGGCATACGCCGAAGGCTTGTCCCTTGAAGGATACGACGACTGGCGTCTGCCGAGCCGCAACGAGTTGCTGACCCTGGTGGATTTCACATGCTTCGACCCGGCCGTCGATCCGGTCCTCGCTCCCCACACCGAATCCTGGGGGTACTGGACGTCGACCACCTATATGGGGCTTCCTTATCGTCAGCTGGCCTATACCGTGGATTTTCTGGGCGGTAGTGTCAGTGCCGCATACAAGACATTGTCGTCTCACGTCCGTGCGGTCCGTTCTCTCGAGCCCAACCTGAATCGCCTGTCTGTTTTTCTCGAATACGGAAACCCTCCATTGGACGCCGGCTTCACCGCCGAGGTGTTCGGAGGGGAGAAGCCCTATGTCTATGATGTGGACTTTGGAGATGGAAGCACACATCGCTCTTCCGACCACGAATTCACGCACACGTACAACGACGCAGGAATCTATTCGGTTGCATGTACTGTTACAGACAGCAGTGGTAGCACGACTTCGAAAACCATGAACCTAGCCGTAACATTGGATCCAGACATCATTGAAGAAAAGCAGTTCAACAAACGATATCCCGGCACCATATCTCCCCCTTCACAAACAACCCGCTGGTACAAAATCCTGGTACCCCAGAATACGGAAGGAACCATCCATATTGACATTGAAAATCAATACGGGACGGCTTCTGAATTTCAATTGTTTGATCATGATACAACATCAGAAGTAACCGGTTTTAATATTGAACCAAACCAAACACACAAAATTGCCGACATACATGTAACTAGTGGCTATTATTACTTGAGATTTTCAGACAACGGGAGCCTCAGGGACACGAAGAACTATTTCTATTTTTGCGTATACGCATCATTTGAGGTCCCCGTCAAAATAGAAGGCGTTCCGGATTACCATCAGGAAGATTATACGTACGTGAAACGAACCGGACAGTGCGCGCCGACGGCGGGCGCTTGCATCCTGGGCTACTGGGCGAATCAGGGTTATCCTCTCCTGTTGGCGAGCGGTGTCACGGAACTCATCACGGACCTGGAAATGAACAGCGCCTATGACTGGGACGACGGAGGCACGTTTTCCCACACCATGGATCAAGCCATGGAACTCGTTTGCAATGAAGGGGCGCCTTATGGATTTCGAACCGTCTATCTTTCCCCTCCCTCTTTTTCCGATTGCAAAGAGGAGATTGATCGGGGCAGGCCTTTTTACATCAGTGTCCATGATCTGGACCCTTACAAAGCGCATGCCGTGACCGCGATCGGATACGATGAAACCAATGGAAATCAGAGGCTGATTGTTCACGACAATTGGAAATCAACTGAAAAAGAAATCATTCTGGATTGGAATCCTAAATATTTTAGCAGCATAATTCGGGTATTGCCAGGCCAAAAAAGCGATAAAATTATCTCTGGAAGTATCACAAACAGCGATGGAATCGGCCTTCCGAATATCAATGTCGGATTCTTTCGATGGGATTATAATGCCAATTGGGATCGCGGAGAAATAGAACCATGTAATTATGAAAAAGCATGGATCGAAGAAGGCTCAGTAACAACCGACAGTAAAGGTTATTACCAATATACCACGTATTTCTCTTGGATGGGAAAGGCTGTCATTTCCGGATTTGACAGCGATTTTGTCATTCCGAACAGGTATCATTCATCGACTGACTGGTCCGATGCGTTGTGCAATACCAATAGAGACACCGACCTGATCAGCGATATCGATCATTGGCATTTTGAAATCACCCAAACATGTACGGTGTCTTTCCGGGATGCGGACGGCACCCCGTTGAAGAGCGAGGCGGTGAGCTACGGCGGCCGTGCAACGGCCCCCGACGACCCGGTCCGGGAAGGCCACACCTTTACCGGTTGGGACCGGCCCCTCGGTCCCATCACCAAGGATCTGGACGTGAAGGCCCTGTACAAGGTCCGGCCGTACACCCTCTCCTTCGACCCTGCGGGCGGCTCGGCCGTTCAGGCCATCACCCAGGACTACGGCACGGCCCTGACCGCTCCGGACGATCCGACCCGGGAAGGATACGACTTCGCAGGCTGGGACCCGCCCTTCCCGGCCACCATGCCGGCCGAAGACCGGACGCTGAGGGCTCAGTGGAGCCCCCAGACGTGCACCTTGTCGTACACCGCCGCCGGGAACGGGACCGTAATCGGAGAAGCGAACCAGACCATTCCATACGGTGGGGACGGGAGCGCGGTCCAAGCGGTTCCCGACGAAGACCACCGCTTCGTACGGTGGAGCGACGGGTCCACGCAGAACCCTCGAGCCGACAGGGAGGTGACGGTGGATGTGACCGTGTTCGCGATCTTCCACATGCCGGCGGACGTGAACGGCGACGGCCTTCTCGGGCTTCCCGACGTGACCCTGGCCTTGCAGGTGGTCGCCGCGGTTCCCCTGTCCGGCCCGGTTTCTCCCAATGCGGACGTGGACGGGGATGGAAGGATCGGTTTGGCGGAAGCGGTGTACGCCATTCAGGGCTTTTCCGAAACGGCGCGGTAGGCAGCCTCCTTCGGCCCGAAGGATGGCCTCGGGCCCCGAGGCGTGACTGTGATTCGTTGGGCCGTTACTTGATGCAGACCTTGCGCACCTGGATGAGATCGGTCTGGCCGAGGAGGGTCTTGCGCACGCCGTCCTGCAGCAGGGTGGTCATTCCGTCCTTGACGGCCTGCGTCCGGATGTCCTCCATCTTGGCCCGAGTCTGAATCAGCCCCTTGGCGTCATCCGTCCCGTCCAGGATCTCGTGGAGGCCGGTCCGGCCTCGATAGCCGGTGTTGCCGCAGTTGGGGCATCCTTTGGGGCGGTACAGGGTGAAGTCGTCGTTGTACTCGTACCCGAGCTCCTCGAACCCCTCCCCGTAGGTCCGGACCAGATTGTCGTACTCCTCCCGGTCCGGATGGTAGGCCTCCTTGCAGTCCTTGCACAGGGTGCGCACCAGTCGCTGGGCCAGCACGCCGAGCAGGGCGTCGGCGAAGTTGAAAGGATCCATGCCCATGTCCAGGAGCCGGGTGATGGTCTCGGGCGCGCTGTTGGTGTGCAGGGTGCTGAAGACCAGGTGACCCGTGAGAGACGCCTCGATGCCCGTGGCCACGGTCTCGTGGTCGCGCATCTCGCCCACCATGATCACGTCCGGGTCCGCGCGCAGAAAGGCCCGCATGGCCGTCGCGAAATCGAAACCGATCTTGGGCAGGACCTGCACCTGGCGCAGGCCCTCCTGGGTGATCTCCACGGGATCCTCGGCCGTCCAGATCTTGGTCTCCGGCTTGTTGATGTGGTGGAGGGCGGCATGGAGCGTGGTGGTCTTGCCGCTTCCGGTGGGCCCCACCACGAGCACGATGCCGTAGGGCTGGGAAACCTGGTTGAGGAACACGTTGTAGTTCCGCTCGCTCATGCCCATCTTCTCGAGCGGAATGGGCTCGCCCGCGGCGAGGATCCGCATGACCACGTCCTCGTTCCCGCCCGACGTGGGGATGGTGGCCACCCGCAGCTCGATGTCCAGCGGCGCATAGCGTTTGAACTTGATCTTTCCGTCCTGTGGAAGCCGCCGCTCCGAGATGTCCAGGTCCGACATGATCTTCAGGCGGGATGCGATGGCCCGCTTGAAGGTGTGCGGAATGGTCTGGTAGACCTGGCAGGCCCCGTCGATGCGGAACCGGATGACCGAGTTGGATTTGCCGGGCCTGGGTTCGATGTGAATGTCCGAGGCGTTGCGGTTGTACCCGTCCACGATCATCTTGTTGACGAGCTGGACAATGGCCCCGTCCTCTTCGCTGACCCGCTCCATGTCGTCGTCCTCTTCGTCATGGCCCCCGTCCAGCTGTCCGAGGATGTCCTCGATGCTGCCCGAGTCCTCCATGAGCTCGTTGCGTTTGATGTCGAAGAAGAGGTCGATCATCTCGTAGATGTCCTCCCGCAGGGAGACGCAGTACTCGAACTCCTTGGCCGGGATCAGCCGCTTGATGGTGTCCCGTGCCGGGAGGTAGTTGGGGTTCTCCATGGCGATGGACACCACGTTTCCGGACTGGTTCACGGGTACGAACACGTTCTTTTTGAGGAAGTTCACCCGAAGGCCCTTCAGGAGCTGACCGGGGATGACCATCTTGTCGTCGAAGGAAATGAACCGGGTGTTGAAAAAGCTGGCCAGGCACTTCCCGATGTCGTCCTTGCTCACGTGGAAGTCGGACATGAGGACGGACTCCACGGTTTTTTTCATCTTTCGGGCCGTTACCATGGCGTTTTGCAAATCTTTATCTGTGATGATGTTGTTGCTGATGAGATACTCGAACTTGGTGGGCTTGGACTTCTTGGCGACCTTCTGGTTGTTGAAGAAGGCCACGCCGAGGACCTTGGCGATCTCCAGGACCGAGGCCTGGTCCTCCAGGGTGTAGTGGTCCCCGTCTTTCTTGTTGATGAGCTGAATGACCCCGAGAAGGTACTTGTTGTACAGGATCGGGCCGGCCAGGACCTGCTTGGTGCGGTATCCGGTCTTTTCGTCCCAGGTCCGGTCGAAGCGCAGCTCCGGGTTGATGCGCTTCAGCTCGTTCTGGTCGTAGGCGTTGTAGATGTTGACGACCTTGCCCGAGGCGGCGCAGTACCCGGAAATGCTCTGGTTGGCGATGGGCACCCGAATCTCGCTGACCTCGTCGCCGCTCTTGACCTTGGAGACGATCTGCTTGTTGGCGCCGTCCACCACGTAGATGGTGATGCGATCCGCATCGAACAGGCTCAGAATCTCCGGCTGCAGATTGATGAGGATATCATTGGTATCCTTGGCGGAATGGATCTTGTTGGTGATGGCATTAAGCCGTTTCTGGAACAGAAGCTGTTCTTCGAGGCTCTTTTCCCTTCCGGTGTTAGCGTTGGCCTTTTTGGGTGTGGCAGCCATGGTCCCGGGTCTCGCCCCCCATGAAAGTGGTCTGATGCAGCATGTTATTCTACGGCACCGGGCCGATTATGCAACCTTTAATTGAAATCGCCGGGCCGATGCTCTATGATCGGTCCCTTTCCGTGAACAGACCCAGGAATGCCGCGTCCGCTACAGGAGAATGCCCATGCTCGTCGACAGCCACGCCCACCTGGACATGCCCGAGTTCACTGAGGACCTCCCGGCCGTTCTGAGGCGTGCCCGCGAGGCGGGGGTCCGGCAGGTGGTGACCGTGGGCATCGATGCCGCATCCTCGGTCCGGGCCGTTCAGCTGGCCGATCAGCACGCCTGGATCTTCGCCACGGTGGGATGCCACCCCCACCACGCCGAGGACCTGACCCAGGATGACCTGGACCGTCTGGTCGAGCTGGCCGGGCATCCCAAGGTGGTTGCCTGGGGCGAGATCGGCCTGGATTTCTTCCGGAACCGCTCCCCGCGCAAAGACCAGATCCGCGCCTTCGAGCATCAGCTCGACATCGCCGCGCGAATCGACCTCCCGGTGGTCATCCATGACCGCGATGCCCACGCCGACGTGCTCGCCTGCCTCGAGGCCATGGGAAACCGCCGTCCTGAAGGCGTCGTCCACTGCTTCAGCGGCGACACCGCATTGGCCCGCACCTTCCTGGACATGGGGTTCTTCGTTTCCCTGCCCGGGACGGTGACCTTTCCCAAGGCCGCAACCGCTCGGAAGGTCGCCCGGGCGGTGCCCCTCGACCGGCTTCTGGTGGAGACCGACGCCCCGTTCCTGGCCCCGGTGCCCCGTCGCGGCAAGCGGAACGAGCCCGCCCTGGTGGTCCACACGGCCCGCGAGATCGCCCGCCTTCGGGAGACGACCTTCGAGGAGGTGGCCCGGCTCACCACGGAGGCCGCCCGCCGTGTCTTCGGCCTCCCCAGCGAGGAACCCGCATGACCGCCCCGTTCATTCACTCGGGCTTTCCGCTGATCCTGGCCTCGGCTTCTCCACGCAGAAGGCGCCTGCTCGAGCAGGCGGGTCTGCCTTTCCACGCGACGCCGGCGGGCATCCCCGAAGAGCCCTGCGGTCGAGACCCGGACCGCTCCGCCTGCGTGATCTCCGGGCAGAAGGCCGAGGCCGTGTTTCCCGGCTTTCGAGGGCAGTGGATCCTGGGTGCGGACACCATCGTGTGGACGGCCGGGACGGCCCTGGGCAAGCCCGAGAACGAGGACGACGCCCACAGCATGCTCCAACGTCTCAGCGGCCGGGAGCACCGGGTGGTCACGGGCTTCACGGTCATGAATCCTTGCGGAGGGCTGGCGCATCAGGAGGCGGTGAGCACCGCAGTTCGATTCCGATCTCTCGAGCGAAGCGAGATCGAGGGGTACATCGCGACCGGCGAACCCTTCGGCAAGGCCGGGGCCTACGCCATTCAAGGCATGGGCGCCTTCATGGTGGAGTCCATCTCCGGTTCCTACACGAATGTGGTGGGGCTCCCCCTGTGCGCTGTGATCCAGGCGCTGCTCCGTGCGGGGGCGCTGGCGCGGTTCCCCCTTCCGGCTCGGGGCACCCGGCTTCAAGGCGGCGCTTCGTGAGAAACCCACCTTTTTTACCGGCGTCCCCCTTTTACGCGGCGCTGGCGGTGGATTTCCGAGAGGATCGCGCCGGCCGCCACGGCCACGTTGAGCGATTCCACCCGCCCCGATCCCGGAACGGCCACCAGCTCGTGGCATTGGGCCCGGACGGTCGGGGCCAGGCCCCGGTCCTCGCTTCCCATCACGAGCACGGTGTCGCGGTCCCAGTCGAACGTATACACGGTCACCCGCGCCTCGCCGGCCGCCCCGATGATCCAGAACCCCTCCCGGTCCAGGTGTTTCAGGGCACGGACCAGGTTGACCGCTCTGGCCACCGGGAAAAAGAGACTCGCGCCGGCCGAGCGCTTGGCCACCCGTTCACTGAGGCCGGCGGATCGGTCCCTGGGCAGGACCAGCCCTCGGGCGCCGAAAAAGGCCGCGGTCCGGATCAGCGCTCCCAGGTTGCCCTCGTCGGTGATGTGGTCGGCGGCGATGAGAAGGGCCGGCTCCCCGCCCCGTCGACACGTCTCCGCCAAGTCCTCCAAAGGGACGTAGCCGGGCGCACGGACCACGGCTGCGAGCCCCTGGTGGGACGTGTCCGGAAGACGGGCGTCGAGATCGGCGGCCCGGCACCTCCGGACAGGGACACCCCGCTCCTCCGCCTGCGCCACCACCTCTCTCGCACGCCTGGAGCGGAGGTCCTCGGAGACCCAGACCTCCACCACCCGACCTTCAATGGTCAGGGACTCCCGCACGGCGTGGTGCCCCGGGACGATGAGGGGTTCCGGCTTGCGGCCCATGGGGTACTCGGAATCAGGGGTTCAAATCGAAACGGGCTCGAAGCTCCGGCAGCCGTCTTCGGGTCCGGCAGCGGTCGGCCCGCAGGACGGCGGAGGCCTCCTCGACGGCTCGCTCCAGGCGGTCGTTGACGATCAGATAGTCGTAGCGGGTGGCGTACCCGATCTCGGTGGAGGCCCTGGCGATCCGTCCGGCCAGGGCCGCTTCGTCGTCGGTGCCGCGGTCCCGAAGGCGCTGCTCCAGCACCTCCATGGACGGGGGGAGCAAAAACACGAGCACGCAGGACGAGAGGGTCTGCTGCAGGTTGAGTGCGCCCTGGATGTCCAGGTCCATAATCACGTCCAGACCGCGACCGGTCTTCTCCTCCAGCTCTCGAAACGAGGTGCCGTAGTAGTCCCCGAACACCTCGGCCCACTCGGCGAACGCCTGGTCCCGAATCATTCCGCGGAAGGTCTCGCGGCTCACGAAGTGATAGGCCTCTCCGTCGACCTCCCCCATCCTGGGCCTTCGGCTGGTGTGGGAGACCGAGTACCCCAGACCGTCCACCCGGCGGCGCACCTTCCGAATGAGAGTGGACTTGCCGGTGCCGGAAGGTCCCGAGACCACGAAGACCTGACCGCTCACGCTACGCCTCGAGATCTTCCCGGCCCAGGGCGCCGTCCGGGCTGAAGCGCTGGGCGATGGTCTCGGACTGGATGGCCGAGAGGATGACGTGGTTGCTGTCCGTGATGATGACCGACCGGGTCTTTCGACCCTGCGTCGCGTCGATGAGCCTGCGGTCCTCCCGCGCTTCGTCCCGAAGCCGCTTCACCGGCGCCGTGTTGGGCGAGACGATGGCCACCACCCGCTGGGACACCACGGAGTTCCCGAACCCGATGTTCAACAGCTTTGCACTCATGTCCGCCGCTCCCCTACTCCACGTTCTGGACCTGCTCCCGCAGCTTCTCCAGCTCTGCCTTGATCTCCACTACCGCGGAGGAGACGTCCGCATCGGAGGCCTTGGAACTGATGGTGTTGGCCTCCCGGTTCAACTCCTGCAGAAGAAACTCCAGCCTGCGCCCCACAGGCTCCTCTTCCGCCAGGTACCGCTCGAACTGGCTCAGGTGACTTCGGCTGCGAACGATCTCCTCGGTGATGTCGCATCGCCCGGCAAACACGGCCACCTCCTGGGCGAGACGGCCCTCGTCCGGGTCCAGGTCCTCGGCCACGGCGGCGATCCGGTCCCGAAGCCGCTTGCGGTAGGCGTCCACCACCTCGGGGGCGCGCGCCTCGACGGCATCGAGATGCCCGTGAATCACGGCCATGCGACGGCGGAAGTCCTCGTCGATGGCCTGCCCCTCCCCGGCCCGCATGTCCCCGGCCGCATCGAGGGCCCTGTCCAGGGCCTCCAGGGCGGGGGACTTCAGGCTCTCCGTGTCCCGTTCCACCGGGCGTACGAACACCATGTCCTTGAACTGGCAAAGGGTCTCCGCACGAACCGCGGGATCCGCGCCGAACCGCTCCTCGAGCTCCTGAAAGATCCGGACATAGGCCCGGGCCAGAGGGGCATTCAACGCCACGTCCACGTCCGGCTCCTCTCCCCGGGTCTCCAGCTGAAAGGCGACCTCGATGCGGCCCCGCCCCACGTGCTGGGACACCACCCCCCGAAGGGCCTCTTCCAGGGGCTGAAGCGGTCCGGGCAGCCGCATGTGGAGGTCCAGGAAACGGTGGTTCACCGCCCGCACCTCCACGGTGATCCTCGTGCTCCCGGTCTCGGCCTCTCCCCGGCCGAAGGCGGTCATGCTCCGGATCAAAGCCCCCTCCTCTCCCGGGCCGCAACAGCGCCCCGCTCGTCCTCGGAATCGGGCAGGCCCCGAAGCTGCAGCTTGTAGCGGTGCCTGACCTGGTTGAACATCTCGATCACCTCGGGGTCGGCATAGTCCGGGTAGGTCCAGGGGAGCCCTCGAAAGCTCTTCCGGTGATACACGAGCGTGAGGTCGGCATACACGCCGGAGGACAGGTAGATTCGATGGGTGTAGTTCTTTCCCGTGGCCAGCACGAGGCGCTCCAGGCTGATGGTCCCCGGATCCACGTTGACGGTCCGGTGGCCTTTGCCGCGGAACCGGTCCTCGATGCGCTGGGTCTCCCGTTTGTCCCGTACCAGGGCTTCCGGACGCACGAGGCGCTCGAAGGTCACGAACCTCCGCACCAGTGGCCCGCCCATCTCCCGTTCATAGTACCGGGTCCGGTCAAAGGCGAGCACGGGGCTCCTCCAGTCCACGGGCCCGAAGACCGACTCCAGCTCTGCGACCCCGCGGTCCAGCGGATCCGGGTCCGCCGCAATGAGGCTGGCGATGCGTTTGACGTCCTCGGGTTCGCTCAGCGTGCTCATGTCTCTGCCGTGGGCTAGGGGTATCGTCCGTTGACGGCCTTCTCCAGCTCCTCGGCCGTCACCGTGGAGGTCCCCAGCTCACCCACCACGATGCCCGCGGCGAAGTTGGCGATGACCGCAGACGCCTTCAGGTCCAGACCGGCCGCAAGCCCCATGCAGAGGATGCTGATCACTGTGTCCCCCGCGCCCGTCACGTCGAACACCTTTCGCGCCACCGCCGGGATGTGGCTCACCTCCCCGGCCTGCTCGAACAGGGTCATCCCCTCCTTGCCCTGGGTGATCAAGACGGAGCGGGCCCCCAGGGACTCCAGCATGTGACGTCCCGCCTGAATCAGGCGCTCCTCGTCCTCGATCTCCATGGCGCAGTAGGCCCCGGCCTCCAAGTGGTTGGGCGTGAGTACGTCCACCCCTTTGTAGAACTCGAAGTTCCCGGTCTTGGGGTCCACCCCGAGGATGATCCCCGAGTTCCAGACCAGGCTTCGCAGTCCTTTCATCATCACGTCCGAGATCACGCCCTTGCCGTAGTCCGCCACGATGATGGCGTCGATGTCGGTCTGAACCTTCCGGATGAAATCCAGGATCCGGTGGATCGCCTCCGAGGCGATCCGTTTCCGGCTCTCGCGATCGAACCGCACCACCTGCTGGTTGTGGGCCACCACGCGGGACTTCACGCTCGTGGGGCGGTCGTTCACCGTGATGATGCCCTCGGCGGGAAGCCCCATGGCCCTCACCCGCTCGGAGATCTCCCGGCCCGCCCGGTCCTCTCCGACCACACCGCAGAGCACCGCATGCCCGCCCAGGGAGGCGATGTTGTTGAGCACGTTTGCGGCCCCCCCGAAACGCTTGGTCTCCTGTTTGACCTCGACCACCGGGACCGGAGCCTCGGGGGAGATGCGGGTGACGTTCCCCCACACGAACTTGTCCAGGATGATGTCGCCGATGACCAGGATGCGCGTCCGGGAAAATCGTTGGATCGCCGACTTGAGCTCGGGGCCGCTGAGACCGATGTCCGGTTCCTTGATCATAACGTTTCCACCCGCTTTTCGCTTGAACACTGAAACAAGAAAGATTATCAGTCGTGCATTCGAATGTCCACAGGGTTTTTCACCCAGGAGGAAGTCTTGACCTGGTTTTTCCTCGCCCTCACCGCGGCCCTGAGCACCGCGGCCGTCGACACGCTGTCCAAAAAGTTTTTCAGCGATCTCACGGCGTTCGAGATGGGTCTGATTCGAGTGGCGTACGCCCTGCCCTGCCTCGCCGGCGGGTTCCTCCTGGTCCCCAGGCCGGAGCTGGATGCCACCTTCTGGGTCTGCCTGGGCGTCGGTCTGCCCCTGGAGGTGACGGCCATGCTCTTGTACATGCGGGCCATCAAGGTCTCTCCCTTGTCACTCACCGTGCCGTTCCTGGCCTTCACGCCGGCCTTCGTGATCCTGACCGGATACCTGTTTCTTGGAGAGGTGCTGACGGCCCAGGGCGTCACCGGCATCGGGCTGGTGGTGATCGGCTCCTACGTGCTCAACCTCTCCCGAGCCCGGGAGCGGTGGCTGGCCCCGGTCACGGCCGTGTTCCGGGAGCAAGGCTCCTGGCTGATGCTGCTCACCGGCTTCATCTACTCCTTCACCGCCACCCTGGGCAAGATGGCCATCCTTCACTCCAGCCCTCCTTTCTTCGGCGTCACCTACTTCCTCTGTGTCCTGGGACTCATGCTTCTCCTGTGTCCCTTCGTGCCCGGCGCACGGTTGAAGCACCTGGTGCGGCGTCCGGTGCCGGGCCTGTTCGTCGGACTGTCCACGTCGGCCATGGTGTTCAGCCACACCATGGCCATCTCCCTGGTGGAAGCGGCCTACATGCTCGCCATCAAACGGACCAGCCTGCTCTTCGGGGTCATTCTCGGAGCGGTCGTCTTTCGGGAAACCCGGATCCGGGAGAGGTTCCTGGGCGTGTCCATCATGCTGGCGGGGGTGTTTCTGATCGTCCTGTCCTGAAAACGGACGAAACGGCATGTCCCCGACGCCCTGTCCCCCGCAGAGAGCACAGCCGGCAAGACCCATCGTACTGGGACTCGGTCCCCAAGGGACGGCACTCGCCCTCGCACTCGACAACCCGGGTATCGAGGGGCACGGAAAATCCGAGTACGCGTTCTGCTTCGCTGAGTACGAGCGCGAACACGGAGGGGAGGGGCGCTGTTGCGCTTTTTTGTGAAACCGTCACGATTGACATCCCCTGGAACGGCTGCGTAAGATGCTCGACACAACGCGGCCGGATTACAAAAACGGCCCGCCCACGGACGCGCCTTCGAGCAAGGAGGGACCCGTTGAAGATCATCATCGTGGGCGCCGGCGAGGTCGGCTTCCACATCGCCCAGCGTCTCTCCAGGGAAAACCAGGACGTGGTCCTGATCGACAAGGACGCGGCGAAGACCAACCGGATCAATGAGGAGTTGGACGTCCAGGCCCTCCTTGGATCCGGCACGAGTCCGGGGATGCTCCAGCGCTCGGGCATCCTGGAAGCCGGCATGCTGGTGGCCGCCACGGACAGCGACGAGGTCAACCTCATCGCCTGCATGCTCGCCCGGCAGCTCAACCCCCATCTCTTGAAGGTGGCCCGCCTGCGCAACCCCGAGTACCTGGAGATGAAGGACCTCCTGGCCCGGGAGACCCTGGGCATCGACCACATCATCAACCCCGAGTCCACCATGGTGGAGAGCATTCGCAGCCTCATGATGGTGCCCGGGGCCTCGGATGTGATCGATTTCGTGGACGGGAGGGTCAAGCTCATCGGTGTGACCATCCTGCCCGACTCCCCCTTTGCGGGAAGAAAGCTCCTGTCCTTTCCCCAGATGGGAGCCCGTCTCCTGGTCGGCGCCATCGTGCGGGGGAACCAGGTCACCATTCCCCACGGCGAGGACACCATCCAGCCCAACGACCAGGTCTACGTGACGGCGCGCGCAGACGACCTGCAGAAGGTCTTCCGCCTCTTCGGCATCAAAGAGAAGGAGCTGCGAGGGGTCATCATCGTGGGAGGAGGGCAGACCGGGACCGCCCTGGCGAAGGCCCTGGACAAATCCCGGGTTTCCGCCAAGGTCATCGACCGGGATCCCGTGCGATGCGAGGAACTGGCCGAGTCGCTCGAGAAAACCGTGGTCATCCACGGGGACGGCACGGACCGGGATCTCCTCCTGGAGGAGAACGTCAAGGACACCGACTACCTCGTGGCCCTTACCGGCGACGAGGAGAGCAATGTGCTCATTTCCCTCCTGGGCAAGGGGCTCGGGGTGCGCAAGACCATCACCCGCATCAACAAGCTCAGCTACCTGCCCCTGGTCTCCTCCATCGGCATCGACACGGTGGTCAGCTCCCGCTTGTCGGCCATTCGGGCCATTCTCCAGCACATTCGACGGGGCAAGATCATCTCCGTGGCCCCGCTGAAAGGGGAGCACGCCGAGGCCATCGAGGCTGAGGCCCTCGACACCTCGGACATCGTCAACGTCCCCCTCTCCCGAATCAAGTTTCCAAAAGGGGCCCTGATCGGCGCCGTGGTCCGGGGGGACGACATCATCATTCCCCGAGGGGACACCCGGATTCTCGCCGGGGATCGCCTGATCCTCTTCGCCCTGCAAAAGGCCATCCCCAAGCTGGAAAAGCTCCTGACCGTCAATCTGGACTACTTCTGATGCATCCGAGGGTCATTCTCAACATCATCGGTGCCCTGATCCTGTTTCTGGGAATTTCCATGGCCTTGCCCCTGGCGGTGTCTTTGCTGCTCCGGGACGGCGCCACGCGGGCCCTGGCCGTCTCCACGGCCGTCACCACGGCCGTGGGTCTCGCCGTGTTCCTGAGCACGCGACGGTCCGAGGAGATCCAGCTCGGACACCGGGACGGTCTGGCCGTCGTGACCCTGGGCTGGGCCGTCGCGGGGCTGGTGGGAACCCTGCCCTACCTGCTCTCCGGGGCGATCCCCGGGTGGACGAACGCCTGCTTCGAGTCCCTCTCCGGGTTCACCACCACCGGCGCCTCGATCCTGACGGACATCGAGGCCCTGCCGAAAGGGATTCTTCTGTGGCGCAGCCTCACCCAGTGGTTCGGCGGCATGGGCATCATCGTCCTGTCCGTGGCCATCCTGCCCTCTCTGGGCATCGGCGGCATGCAGCTCTACAAGGCCGAGGTCCCCAGCCCCGTGGTGGACAAGCTCAAGCCCCGCATCTCGGAAACCGCCAAGACCCTGTGGAAGATCTACCTCCTGTTCACCGGCCTGGAGACGCTCCTTCTCCTGGGAGGCGGCATGCCCCTGTTCGAGGCCGTCTGTCACGCCTTGTGCACCCTGCCCACCGGCGGGTTCTCCCCCATGAACGCCAGCATCGCCAACTATCAAAGCGCATATGCGGACGGCGTGATCCTGGTCTTCATGCTCCTGGCGGGGATCAACTTCTCCCTTCACTACCGGATCATCCAGGGGCAGATCGGCGTCTGCTGGAAAGACCCGGAGCTCGCTCTCTATCTCGGACTGTTTGCGTTCTTCACCCTCACCGTCACCCTGGACATCTACCAAAGCATGTACCACAGCCTGTCCCAGGCGTTTCGCCACGCCTCGTTTCAGGTGGGTTCCATCCTGACCACCACCGGGTTCGCCACAGCGGACTTCGATCGTTGGCCCGCCTACTCTCGGCTCGTCCTTGTGCTCTCCATGTTCATCGGAGGGATGGCGGGCTCCACCGGAGGCGGCATCAAGGTCATGCGGATCTTGGTGCTGGTCAAGCACGCCCACCGGGAGATCCGGCGCATCATTCATCCCCACGCCGTCCTCCCGGTGAAGCTCGGGAATCAGACGGTGCCCAATGCGGTGCTCGGAAGCGTGTGGGGTTTCTTTCTCCTCTTCACGGGGCTGTTCATCACCGCGGCGCTTCTCATGGCCTTCATGGGCCTGGACCTGATCACGGCCTTCTCCTCGGTAGCCGCCTCCATCGGGAACATCGGGCCGGGCCTCGGGGCCGTGGGACCGGTCCGCAACTACTTCGAGCTCCCCGACGCCGGAAAATGGGTGCTCATCTTCTGCATGCTGCTGGGTCGCCTGGAGATCTACACGGTCATTGTGCTGCTGGTTCCCGAGTACTGGCGAAGATGAGGGTGGGTTTCGCAAATGTCGGGGACACCATACTTAGAATTTCGTCCAGGGCGCAGGTCATCCCGAGACCCAGAGGGCGGCGTGCTCGATCTCTCGGAACAGGGCCGTGCTCACGGAGCCCATGAACACCTTGTCCATGAAGCTTTTCTGACCTCTCGCCACGGCCACCGCGGCATACCCGCCTTCCTCGGCCTCGCGCAGGATGGCCCGGGCCGGGCTCGAGGCCTCCACGGCCGAGGCGCTCACGCGCACGTTCGGCACCTTGCTCTTGGCAAGAAGCTCCTTGCCTCGGGCGATGACGGCGTCCGGCGCGCCCTTGAGCTTGCGGCCCTTGACCACGAAAATCTTGACGGGGTGGGGCTGCTCCGTTCCGAGAATCAGGCCGGTGTGCTCGGCCATGCGGTCCGCGGCCTCGGAGCCGTCCAGGCAGACCAGGACGCCCTTCCGCTCCGAATCCGGCTTGCGGCAGATCCAGATGGGGCAAGGGGGACTCACTTCCAGGAGCTCCTTGCTGACGCTGCCCTCGAAGGCCTCCTCGAACCAGTTGAGCCCCCGCTTTCCCAGGACGATGGCGTCGTAGAGCCCCCGCTCTCCCTCCTCGAGAATGTCCTTGACCTTTCCGAGCTGGCGCATCTGGAGCCGGACGTTGATTTTGTCCTCGAGAAACCCCAGCCGCAGCACCTCCTGCCTGGCCTCCTGGAGCGCCTTTTTGGCCTTGGCCTCGCCCTTGCGGGCCGCATTCTCCTGCTCCTGGACCGTTTCCCGCGTCTTCTCGCCGGTCCAGACGGCCGGAGGACGAGGCATGGTGTAGAACAGGGTGAGCTTCACCACGTCCTTGTTCGAAAAAAAACCGGCCAGAAACCTCGCGCCCTGCAAGGCGCTCTTCTGCTCGCTCACAGTCAACAACAGATGCTTTTCCATGCCGTCTCCTCTGCGGGCTCGCCCGGACCGCCGGTCGCCCGCAATCCGCAAATCATTCCAGGATTTTTACCACTGATCCCTTCGTGTCCTTCGTGGTCAAACAGGTATTTTTGTAACCACGAAGACCAGGAAGTGACCGAAGGGAGGAAGAAGAATCCGTAATCGAATGTATGGAACCTACACTAAGCGGATCGGGCGCGGATTTGCAACGGAAAAACGCCCCCTTCATCCTTGACGCCCCCACAGACGGACGGTATGCTCGATCCGGTTTCACACGCACTCGCTGTGGACCGGTTTTGAGCCACCCGCTCGATCCCAAAGTCGGCACATTTTTTGAGTAAACGAGGTCCCATGAAGGCGTCGAACCGTGGGTTCTGCCCCTACAAACGAGCCACCGAGGAAGCGGAGTCCGCCTTGCACCACGTGGATTCCCCCCAGACCCGTTCGCCTTCCTATCGGCTCGCCTACCAGGATCCCGAGTTCCTGCTTCGAGACGATCTCCGTTCCCTGAGGCTTCAGCTGGAGCTGCTCAAGCCCCACCTCCTGCAGCAGGAACAGCAGATCGAGTCCACGGTGGTGGTCTTCGGCAGCGCACGGATTCCGTCTCCAGAGGCGGCCCGAAAGCAGGTGGACGATGCGTTTGCCGATGTGGAGCGGGACCCCGGCAACCCGGCCCTGGAGCGCCGTCTTCGAGCGGCCCGCCGCACCCTGGCCAACAGCCGATACTACGAGGAGGCGCGCAAGCTCTGCCGCTTGATTTCCCGCGACTGCCGTTCAGGGGGCCCGCACACCCACGTCATCACCACGGGCGGGGGCCCGGGCATCATGGAGGCCGCCAACCGGGGCGCCCACGAGGCCGGGGCCAAGAGCATCGGTTTGAACATCGTGCTTCCCATGGAGCAGGCGCCGAACCCGTACATCACCCCGGAGCTCTCCTTTCAGTTCCACTACTTCGCCATCCGCAAGATGCACTTCCTCATGCGCGCCAAGGCCCTGGTGGTATTTCCAGGGGGCTTCGGGACCCTGGACGAGCTGTTCGAAGCCCTGACCCTGCTCCAGACCGAAAAAGTGAAACCCTTTCCCGTCCTCCTGTTCGGAAAGGCGTTCTGGGACCGCCTCATCCGGTTCGAGGTCCTCGTGGAGGAAGGGGCGGTGTCCGAGGCCGACCTCGATCTGTTCGGGTTCGTGGAAACGGCCGAGCAGGCCTGGGACATCATCCGCAGATCCGGCGAGGACGAAACGGGCGGATGATTCCGGACGGCAAGACAGCCGGGGACTTGACAACCGGACCGAGCGTTCTTTGATTCCAACATGACCCTCGACGCGACGCTCGAGAAGCAGGCCCCGGAGATTCGCCCATGATTTACACCGTCACCCTGAACCCAGCCCTGGACCGAGCCGTGGCCGTGGATCGGCTCCTCGAGGACGACACCACCCGGGTCCGGTCCGAACGGCATTACGCCGCCGGAAAGGGCATCGACGTCTCCCGCGTGATCACGGAGCTCGGGGGCAAAAGTGTGGCCCTGGGCCTCGTAGGCGGCTACGACGGCCTCCAGCTGGAGGGACTCCTGATCAACGCCGGCGTCATGACCAGCTTCACCCGCATCTCCGGGGAGACGCGAACGAACATCATTCTGAGGGAAGAAGCCGAGAACCGGCAATATGTGATCAGCGCGGCCGGTCCCGAGGTCAGCGCCACGGAGATCGCCGAGTTCTACCGGAGCATTCTCGGCATTCAGGACATGGACTACCTGGTCATGAGCGGGAGCCTGGCCCGCGGCGTGTCCCACAACCTCTACGGGCAGCTCATCGTCGCGGCCCGGAAAAAGAACGCATTCACCCTGCTGGACGCAGACGGCCGGGCCATGGGGGAGTCCATCGGTTTCCAACCCGCCTGCATCAAGCCCAACACCCATGAGCTCTCGAGGCTGGTGGGCCGGGACCTGCAGGGGCGGCCGGACATCCTGGCCGCATGCGACGGGCTCCATGCAAGGGGCCTTCCCAACATCCTGGTCTCCCGTGGGAAGGACGGGCTGATCCTGTCCACGGAAGAAACCAAGCTCCAGGCCACAGCCCCCGTGGTGGCCGTGGAGAGCACGGTCGGCGCGGGGGACTCGGCGGTGGCCGGATTCATTCTGGCCCACTCCCGGGGATGGACGCCGGCGGAGTGCCTGCGGCTGTCCTGCGCGGCCGGGGCGGCCACGGCCATGACGCCGGGCACCGAGCTCTGCCACCGGGAGACCGTCGAGAAGCTGCTCCCCGAGATCGAGGTCGAGGTCCTTTGACGAGCATGCGGCGCGCTGAGCGCCTTTGAACCCCGGTTTCCGTTGCATGAGAGGAAAGACGACATGAATACCGCCGCTTCGCCGCAGACCCGCTTGGCCGTGCTCATCGATGCGGACAACGCCCAGCCGTCCATCACCGACGCCCTGCTCACCGAGATCGCCAAATACGGTGTGGCGAGCGTCAAGCGCATCTACGGCGACTGGACCACCCCCAGCCTGGGCGGCTGGAAGGCCGTACTCCTGGAGCACTCCATTCAACCGGTCCAGCAGTTCCGCTACACGGTGGGGAAGAACGCCACGGACACGGCCATGATCATCGACGCCATGGACCTGCTGTACACCAAGCGGTTCGACGGGTTCTGCCTCGTCTCCAGCGACAGCGACTTCACCCGCTTGGCCTCCCGCATTCGGGAGGAAGGACTGCTCGTCTACGGATTCGGGGAGCGAAAGACGCCCAAGGCGTTCGTCTCGGCCTGCGACAAGTTCATCTTCACCGAGGTCCTTCGCTTCCAGGAAGAAGAAGACCCCAGCGCCAAGAAGAAGTCTCCCAACGAGCTCAAGGGGGACGCACGCCTCGTCAACCTCCTTCGGACGGCCCTGGAGGCGGCCTCGGACGAGAGCGGCTGGGCCCACCTGGGCACCGTCGGGAGCAACATTGCCAAGCAGGCGCCGGAGTTCGATCCGCGCAACTACGGCTTCAGCAAGCTAGGCGAGCTCATCTCGGCCACCAATATCTTCGAGGTGGACGAGCGGGTGCAGAGCGACGGGCACTCCCGCTCCATCTACATTCGGGACAAGAAGCGAAAGAAACCGAGGAAATGACGCGGTGCGGAAACCCCGCTGGTGAGTCCTTGGAACAAACAGGGAGATCGCATGGCCAAACCCAGATACGTTCACCTTCAGCACAGCGAATCCGTCATCGCCCAGATGTCCGCAACGATTTTCGCCGGATTCGTCCAGGCGGGCTTGCTCACGGAGGAAAACGAGGACCGGATCATCAAGAAGGCCGCCCACATCGCTGTGAAAATGGCGGATTACACGGACAAACTGGTTCAGAGCGACGAAGAGTGGATGAAGCAGGATTAGACCCCACAATGCCGAAAGCCGCCGTCACATCCCATGGGCCGTCGGCCTTCAAAGAACGCTGGCTCGGGTTCTACTCCACCCGCATTTATCTGCCGTTTTCCTCCCTGTCCCAGTGGTGGCAACGGGTCTCCCGCCGCCTCCGGGGCAAGCGGGATCCCTTTGTGCAGACGACCCGCCTGCCCACGATCTCCTGGAGGGCCTGCGCCCGCAACCCGATGCCCCCCCGCTTGGTGGAACCCGAGAAGGCCAACGGCAATGTCCGACTCAGCGAGCTGGGCATTCTGGCCGCCGTGGCGTCCGATCTCCCGGACGGCGCTCCGGTGTTCGAGATCGGCACCTTCGACGGGCGGACCACCTTGAACCTGGCCCTGAACGCCCCCTCCGGCTGTTCCGTGCACACCCTGGATCTTCCGCCCGCCCGGGACACGGTGTACGAGCTCGCGAAGGGGGAGTCCCACATGGTGGACAAGCCCCGGCCGGGCGTTCGCTACGAGGCATACCGCACCAGCCGGCCATCGGCCGTCTCCAGAATCCACCAGCACCTCGGCGACTCGGCCTCCTTCGACTTCTCGCCGTTTCATGACACCTGCTCCCTGGTGTTCGTGGACGGATCCCACGCGTATGAGTACACCCTGAACGACACGCACGCCGCCGTGGCCCTGGCCCGTCCCGGAGGCGTCGTCCTGTGGCACGACTACGGCGTCTGGCCCGGCGTGACGAAAGCACTGGAGGAGATCGAGGAACGAGAGTGCCTCGGCCTTCGAAACGTTCGCGGCACCAGCTTGGTGTGGTGGCGGAAACCATGAGCTCGAAGAACGGCCCGCAGACCTTACGCCACGGATCCGGGAGAAGTCCATGGAGCCTGTGAGGACGTACGGTGAACCACCCTACCGGGTGGCCGTGCTCCACGGCGGACCCGGCGCCCTGGGAGAGGTGGCCCCCATCGCCCAGGAGCTCGCCCGCAAGCAGGGCGTGCTCGAACCCATGCAGCAGGCCTGCTCTGTGGAAGGGCAGGTCCAGGAGCTCGACGGCCTTCTGAATGCGCACGCCCGTCCTCCCGTGACGCTGGTGGGGTTCTCCTGGGGGGCCTGGCTCGCCTGGCTGTTCGCCGCACGCCGTCCCGCCCGGGTGGAGAAGCTCGTGCTCGTCTCCAGCGGCCCCTTTGAGGAGGGCTATGCTGGTGCCGTCTCCGAGGCACGGTTCCACCGCCTCTCCTCGGAGGAGCAGAGTGAGATGGGGGATCTCATGAACACCATGGACCGTCCTGGCACCGGTGAGGCCGAGCGGGCCTTTGCCCGGTTCGGGGCGCTGCTGGAGCGGGTCGACGCCTTCGATCCCTTACCGGAGGCGGGAGGGCCTCTCGAGCTCCGCCTGGACGTGTTTCAGCGGGTCTGGCCGGAAGCCGCGGAGCTGAGGAGGACGGGGGCGCTCCTCCGCCTGGCGGAGCAGATCTCCTGCCCGGTGGTCGCGATTCACGGAGACCGTGACCCCCACCCGCCCGAGGGCGTGAAGGCCCCCCTTTCCGGTGCGCTTCGGGATTTCCGTTTCGTTCAGCTGGAGCGGTGCGGACATCGGCCCTGGATCGAACGCCACGCCAGGGAGGCCTTTTTCCGCGCCCTGGAGTCGACCGTACCCTGAACACCCGGCCCGGGGTCCCGTCGGCGGACACCCTTGATTTCGACCCTGCCATCGGGTACTCCCAGGGCCGGTGAAGGCCGAGAGCCGGTTACCTATGGACCCACAACGGAGCAGCGACATGCCCGACATCATCCGCGTGGCCGTGCTCCTCGGCGGCAAGTCCGCAGAGCACGAAGTGTCTCTTCAGTCCGCCAAGAACGTGATCGGCGCCATCGACCGGAAGCGGTACGAGCCCGTTCCCGTCGGCATCGACAAGGCCGGAGCCTGGCACCTCTGCGACCCGGACGACTACCTGAACCACCCCGACGACCCCAAACGCATTCAGCTGAACACCCGAAGCTCCGACCGCCTCGCCCTCGTGCCGGGCAGACCCGGCCATCCCCTGGTCCGTTTGAAGGACGGCGAATCCATCGGTCCCGTGGATGTGGTGTTTCCCGTTCTCCACGGCCCCATGGGAGAGGACGGTACGGTCCAGGGCCTTCTCGAGATGGTCGACACGGCCTTTGTGGGTGCCGGTGTGCTGGGCTCAGCGGTGGGCATGGACAAGGGGGTGATGAAGCGTCTCCTGGTCGACGCGGGCCTCCCGGTGGCCCGATACCGGGCGGCCGGGTGGCACGAGAAGGACCGTCTGGACTTCGACCGGGTCTCGGCGGACCTGGGCCTACCCCTGTTCGTAAAGCCCGCCAACCTGGGTTCCTCCGTGGGCGTGAGCAAGGCGGAGGACCGGGAGGCCTTCGAGCGCGCCGTGGAGACGGCCTTCCTCTTCGACACCCTCATTCTGGTCGAGGAGTGCATTCGGGGCCGGGAGATCGAGTGCTCGGTCCTTGGAAACGAGCGTGCCGCCGCGTCCCTGCCCGGAGAGATCCTGCCCCGCCATGCGTTCTACTCGTACGAGGCCAAGTACATCGACGAGAACGGCGCCGGTCTGGTCGTCCCCGCCGAGCTCCCCGGTGAGTCGGTGGCACGGGTTCAAGCCCTCTGCATCGAGGCCTTCAAGGCGCTCCGCTGCGAAGGGATGGCCCGGGTGGACTGCTTTCTTCGGGCAAACGGCGAGGTGGTGATCAACGAGATCAACACCATCCCCGGGTTTACGCGCATCAGCATGTACCCCAAGCTGTGGACCGCGACGGGCGTCCCCTACCGAGAGCTGATCCATCGGTTGATTCAGCTCGGCATCGAGCGGCACGAGCGAAAAAAGGCCCTGGCCCACAGCTACTCGTTCACCTGAACGCCGGGAGCCCGAAAGACGCCCCCTTTCGACCGGAACGCCATGGGAACCGGGAGGCCGAAGCACCACCCTGCCGGCTGTGAGGATGCTCGCGATGCCCCTTCAATCCAAAGTGATCGAACCCCTGCGACTTCTTGTCACCAGGGCGATCGGCGCGCTCCGATTGTCCGACCTCCAGGAGCATCGGAAAGCCCTTCTGGCGGATCCCGGCTTCGATCCCGGCTTCAATCACCTGTTCGACCTGAGAGAGGTGGAACGCATCGCCTTTTCGTCGGAGGACGTCGTGCAGGCCACCCTGGTCCGCGCGTTTTCCGAGTCCAGCCGCAGGGCGATCGTCGCCCCCCAGGACGTCTCCTTCGGCCTCTCCCGCATGTATGAGCTGCACCGGGAGGACCATTCCGAATCCATCCGCATCTTTCGCGATCTGGACCAGGCGCTTCAATGGCTGGGACTGGACCCGGGAGACCCCCTTTTGGCGCCGATCCCGAAGTCCTGACGCGGAAAAACACGAACCGACCTACTCCCGCATCCACCCCACCCAGGGCCCGCTTCCGCCATGGGCGTCCGGTGTCCCGGCCCGGTGGTCCGGACGGTAACGCAGCTTGAACCCGCTGGGTCCCAGGAGGGCGCGCTCTCTCGTCGGCTGGTCTCCTCCACCGCGTGGAATACCTCCCCCTCGGTTTTTCGAAGCTCGATGTCCAGGCTGTGGGCCCAGCGCTCGATCTGCGCCTTCTGCTCGCAGGCCTCCTCCCTGCACAAAACCACCACCCGTTGAATCTTGATGTTCTGAGCCAGGTGCAGGCCCTCGTTCAGCAGGGCGTCCCCGGCCTCTCTTCCTCTCCCGGCATCCCCAGGACCAGGTGGTGTCCGTAGGTCCGGGGAAAGTGCGCCTCGGAGCACTCCAGCAGGGAACAGGCCGCCTCGTAGAGGTCGGGCCGGCCGAGCATGAGGAGGCGGTCCCCGGGCCGGTACACGGTGTTCTCCTCCGGGAAGACCAGGCGCTGGTTCCGCAGGATCCCCACCACACGCCAGGTAAGGATCGTCTCATCCTTGTCCACCAAGGTCGTCTTCCAGGACTCGCCCAACCGCTTGAGCAGTTCCTGGGCGATGTACCCCACACCGCAGATCAGGATGTTCATGGGCTCACCCCATCTCCCGGATCTTATTCAGGTCCTCGGAGTATCCGAGCAGCACGAGGAGATCGCTTTCCTTGATCTCGTAGCGAGGAGACGGGACCAGGGTGAACTTGGACTTGTCCGCCTCCTTGACCGCAATCACGTGCACTCCGTAGGTGGCCCGCAGGTCCAGGTCCCTGAGGGATTTTCCCACGAATGAAGCCGGGGGCGGAAGCTGGACGAGGTCGTACTCCTCCTCCAGGGGCATGTAGTCCAGGATGTTGGGCCGGGAGAGGCCCCGGGCGATCCGTGCCGCCATATCCCGTTCCGGGTGGACCGTGGAGGAGGCCCCCACCTTCTTGAGTATCACGGCGTGATCGTCGTCCAGCGACTTGGCCACGATGCTCTCCACCCCCATCTCCTTCAGGTGGTAGCAGATCAGGATGCTCGTGCTGATCTGGGTGCCTGTGCTCACCACCACGGTATCCACCTCGTCGAGCCCGAGGGCCTTGAGCCGATCCGTGTCCGTGGCGTCCAGCAGCACGGCCTGAGAGCAGTACTTGTCCATGGCCTGGACCCGGTCCCGGTTCCGATCCACAGCGATCACCTCGTTGCCGTCCTCGAACAGGCTCTTGGCCACGTGGAAACCGAACTTCCCCAGGCCGATGACTGCAAAGCGCTTCATGGTTGGTCCCCCTACCCGATCATCAGGTTCTCTTCCGCGTACTCGAACCCGCTCCTCGCCTCGGTCCCCGCGATGATGTAGGTGAACGCCGGAATTCCCACCCGGCCGATGAGCATCATGATCACGATGATGACCTTGCCCGGCACACCGAGGCTGCCTGTGGCGCCCATGCTGAGCCCTACCGTGCCGAAGGCGGAGACCACCTCGAAGAGATAGCCCAGAAAGGTCTGTCCCGGCACCATCCCGTGGGTGGCCCGGTCCTGCTCCGCCCAGAGGAGGAGGAACAGCGCGGCGGAGATCAGGGCCACGGAGAGCAGGGTCACGGTTACGCACTTGGTCACCGTGTCATACGGCACGCTCTTGTAGAACATGTTCACCCGGATGCGTCCCCGGAGACGGCTCAGGGAAAAGGCCGCCAGCACGGCCAGGGTCGTGGTCTTGACGCCCCCTCCGCACGACCCCGGGGAGGCCCCGATGAACATGAGAAAGATCATGAAGGAGAGGACCGTCGGGTTCAAGGCCCCGATCTCCACGGTGTTGAACCCGGCCGTTCTGCAGGTCACGGACTGAAAGAGGCTCGCCAGCACACGCCCCATGGTCCCTTCCCGCCCCATGGCCTCTCCCCCCGTGGCCAGAAAGACGATCGCGCCTGCAGCGACGAGCACCCCGCTGGTCAGAAGAACGGCCTTGGCCTGGACCGACATGCGAAACCGCCCGACCGACCGGTTCCCCAGCAGCGACCAGAGCTCGTAGACCACGGGGAAGCCCAGGCCTCCGAGCACGATGAGCCCGCCGGCCGTGACGTTCAAGAGAAGGGAATCTCGGTAGGCGGTGAAGCTGGTATCCAGGAGGGAAAACCCGGCGTTGCAGAAGGCGGAGATCGCGTGAAACCCGGCCATGGCGAGGGCCCTGGAAAAGGGCATCTCCCCCCACCAGTGTGCGAGGAAGAAGAGCGTGCCGATCCCTTCCGCCGCGGCGGTGAACACCACGATGGAGCGCAGCAGCTGGTAGATGTCCGTCCTCGGAGTGTGAGAGAAGAGCTCCTGCACGGCCATCCGGTGCTGAAAACCGATCCGCCTCCGCACCAGCCGGAACAGGACCACCGAGACGGTCATGATGCCCAGCCCCCCGATCTGGATCATACAGAGGAGGACCCCCTGGCCGAACGGCGTGAATCGGCTTCCCGTGTCCACGACGATCAGTCCGGTGACGCAGATGGCGGACGTGGCCGTGAAGACAGCGTCTATCAGGGGAAGGGGCGACTCCACCGAGGCCCAGGGAAGCGCCAAAAGGGCGGTGCCCAGGCCGACGGCCGCGAGGTAGCCCTCGAAGAGCAGGACGGCCGGATGGCTCCTGTGAACCCGACTCAACTGCATGCCGCACGCGCCGCCTTTCCCCGTTCTCCCGTCAACCCGATGCGCCTCCGTCCATCCATTGACGTCCTGAAGAGGGGCGAGGACTTCATCCGCGTAGTGTATCGCAGGCCCACCGGGGGTTCAACCCTCGGCGGGCGGGAAGACCGGAGGCCGCGGGGGAGGGCGGTGAATCACGCGTAGGTGGTGAGGAGGACGATCTCGTCCCCATCCCCGAGGTCGAACACCTCCGGTTTGGGCGGGTTCAGGTGAAAAACCCCCACATCCAGCCCCTGGCCCCGGCGGTGCACGCCCAGTATCGTGCTGCCCCGGCCGCGAAGGTCCTTCTCGATCTCGGCGAAGGTCAGGCTCCTTCCCTGCCACGGGCTTCCGGAGACCGGTTGGAACACGATGTCCGCCCCGGTGGTGGTGAACAGCTCGTCGAAGACGCAGGCGAGCTCCCGGCGGAGGGCGATCTGCGCCAGCATGTGGCTCAGGATCACCGGGCTGACCAGCACCTCGCAGGTATGCCTCCCAAGAAGACCGACATTTTCCGGGTCCATGAGCTCCACCAGGAGCTGCGGCCCGCGGATCTCCTCGCTCAGGACCTCCTGAAGAAGGAGGTAGCCCACAATGGTCCGCGCGTCCGACTCCTCCCCCGAGGGAAGCCGATCGCTGCCGACCATGACGATGTGATCGTAGGCCGCCGGCTCCAGGCGCTCCAGCTCCCGCCTCACGGTGTAGTCCGCCTCCTGCTGACGAACCGGTAGCCGCCTGCAGCGCTCACTGGTTCGCTCCACCGCAGCCTCGCGTATTCCCGAGGGAACGGTGGACGCCACGTCCACGGCGAACCGCTCGTCCGGGTAGCTCGCAAACTCGGCGACGAGGCGTGGCACCTTGTGGCTCCACCCCAGGACGAGGACCCTCTTCGTCCCCGGCGCTCTCTCGAGGGCGATCCCCGTACCTCTGGGAGGTGATGCATCGACCTCCCGACCTTCAAAAGGACGCGTGTCCTCGTAGGCGTGTGCCATGAGCACCAGCCGGTCCCTCTCCTCGATGGCGAACCCGGAGGGCGGGTTGAGATGGGGCCGGAAAGCCCCTTCCTCGTTTCTCACCACCCCGAGAAGAATGGCGTTCGAAAAACGGAGCCCCACCTGCTCGAAATCCTCCCCAGCGAACTCCGGAACCTCCCGCACGAACAGCTCGGAGCCTGAGGCGTGGGTCAGCAGCTCCGTGTAGACATGGGAGAGGCCCGGGTGCCTGACGGTCTGGGTGATCAGGCGTGCAATCACGGCGCTTCCGGCCAGCACCTCGATGGGGCCCTTGTAGGCCTTTCGCGCGATCTCCTCCTTGCGCGCGTCGAAGATCTCCGCCACGGCCAGCGGGAGCTGCCCGGCGTCCTCGACCACGGGGTGGTTGCTGAGGGACAGGAGGGTCTTGATGGTGTGGGTGTCGGCGTTCTCGGGGCCCGCCTCGGAGAACTCCCCGGCCGGCAGGAGAATCGCCGAGGCACGAAGAAAATCCACGCGGGTCAAATGAGCCCCGCGCAGGGCCGAGCCGGTTCTCAGCGTGATCCGGCGCGGATTCCAGGGAACACCCACGCGGCTTCGAATCTCCTGCACGAGGTGGAGGCCCACCTCCTCGGCCAGGAGCACGATGTGAAGCCGTCGCGCCCCCCTGTGCTGAAGAAAGCGCCGGACCCGTCCCTCGGAGAGGAACAGGTCCCGAATCACGATCCCCGCTCGTGCGGTCCACCCCAGGATCAGGATGTGGTTCTTTCGGGCCACCGGGGTGAACCCCGCCTCGAAACGCCGCATGGTGCCGTTGAGCCACTGGGTCAGGATGGCCACCAGCGAGCCCATGAACAGCACATAGCCCAGGACGGTGAGGACCGTAGAGACCGCCCTCCGAAAAAACCCGGCGTCGTCCCCCAGGTAGCCGGGGTCCGTGAGCCTCAGGAAAGCCCACCAGATGGACTCCGAAGTGGTTTCACCTCCGTCGCCCCACCCTACCAGCACGCCCCCCAGGACCGAGATCACGCCGATCAGGGCGGCCACGGCCAGGAGCTGGTAGTGCGCGCCTCGAATGAGGTACCGTTCCAGGGCGAACCGCAGCCGGTTGGTCGGCTTCATACGTTTCTCCTCCTCTGCCTCCGCTTCATCCCTCGACATTCGGCCCCGAACGGTCTTGTGCCCGTCGTGCTTGGGCAGGGCAACCCGGCCTTCTCAAACCGGGTCTCGGCCCGCCCTCGACAAGGCTCGTCTCCGGCCTGGTTTGAGGGCCGCAGGTTCCCGGCAACCGGCTAACCTCGAAGGACCAGGCAGGTGAGATAGGTGACGTAGGCTCCGAGCAGGAGGCCGCCTTCCCATCGGTCCAAGGTGCGTTTCCGGCCTGTGAACATGGCGAAGAACAGAAGCAGGCTGCCGAGGACCACCACACCGACATCCAGGTTGTTCGCCGTCTGAAACGGAAGCGGCCGCACGGTGGCGCTGATCCCCAGGACAAAGAAGATGTTGAAGATGTTGGAGCCCACCACGTTTCCGACGGCGATCTCCACGTTCTTCCGCGCGGCGGCCATGGCCGAGGTGGCCAGCTCGGGAAGGGACGTTCCCACGGCCACGATGGTCAGGCCTACCAGGGACTCGCTCATTCCCAGAGACGTGGCCGTGTGCACCGCCCCGCGCACGATCCAGTCCCCGCCCAGGGCCAACGCGGCCAATCCCAGGAGAACGTACAGGATCGATTGGACGGTTCCCATCACCTTGGCAGGGACTTCCTCCTGCATGCCCTCGACCTTCCCGGCGATGGAGGCGGAGTAGTAGAGGAACACGATGAAGAAAGCGATCAGGACCATCCCGTCGATTCGAGTGAGGGCCGACGCCCCGGCCCGGTCGATCCACTGATCGTTGGCCAGGACCCCAAGCAGACAGGCCGCGAGGAGGCTCAAGGGGATCTCCTTCCACACGGTCCCCTTTCCCACGCCCAGGGGATAGACCATGGACGCGACCCCGAGGATCAGGAAGATGTTGGCGATGTTGCTGCCCAGGACGTTTCCGATGGCGATGTCCGTGCTCCCTCTGGCGCTGGCCGTGAGATTCACGAACAGCTCCGGGCTGGAGGTTCCAAACGCCACCACCGTGAGCCCGATGACGAGGTCCGAGACGCCCATGCGCCTCCCCAGGGACGCGCCCCCGCTCACCAGGAGATCGGCCCCCTTGATCAAGAGGACGAACCCGACCACCAGAAACAGATACGGAAGATAGGTGGACATGATCCTCCCTCTCAGCGCGGTGCTGCGGCGGGCGCACCCTTCGCTCGCGGGATGCGCTTCCATCGAGGCCGCCGAATGCTTTTCATTCGTTCCGTATCATTGTAACATAGGTTGTTTTTCGAACTGGATCAAGCGCCACGAACCCTCCTCCAACGGGGACCGACATGACCTTTCCTGACAGGGAAGTGCTTTTCAAAACCCTGCTCGCCGTCATCCTCCTCACGGCCTTCTGCCTCTCGGCCTCTCCGGGTTTCCCGCAGGTCCTTCGGTTGGGCCAGCCCTCCGAAAAATCGACCGGAAACGCGGAGACCACGGTCCAGGACCTGGAGTCCCTGGTCCAGACCATCGAGGATCCAAACTCGCGAAAGGTGCTCCTGGACCAGCTGCGCGCCCTGATCGAGGCGCAGAAGGCGGGAGACAAAGCGGAGGCGGAAAAGGACAAGTCCGCCGCCGAGGCCGGCACCGCCCAGTTCTCGGAGTTTGTCTTCTCCCGCTTCGAGACCTATCTGTCACGGATCATGGCCTCCGGCCGGATGACGGGTGAGCTCCTCACCAGAGCGCCTTCCGCGCTCCGGGAGGCACGCCGTCACCTGACCGCGCCCGACACGCAGCGGGCGCTCCTGCGGGTCCTGGCCGTGGCCCTGGGGGCCTTCTTCATATCCCTGCTCTCGAGGCTTCTGGTTTATCGTCGACTGCCGGCACCTCCCCCCGAAGAAGCCTTCTGGCCCCGCCGCGCAGCCGCCTCGATCGGTACCGGCCTCCTTCGCATCCTTCCCACAGGCCTCGCGCTTCTGGCCCTCTTTCTGTTCTTTCGGGCCGTGCCCTCCCCGCCCGTGGGCCGCGCCATCGTATTCCACATCTTCATCGTGCTTTTCGGCTACCGCATGGTGGTGGAGACGGTCCGCGCCCTGCTCTCGCCGGACGAGCCCGGTCTTCGCATTCTCTGGATGAACGACGAGAGCGCCTACTACTACTGGTTCTGGCTCAGGCGGTTCGCCGATTACACGGGCCTCTACTTCATGGTGGTGGGCACCCTGTACCTCACCCCGTTCCCCGAGTCCCCGCTCCTGTTTGTCCGCGGACTCCTGCTTCTCGTGTTCCCTTGCATGGTCACGGCCTTCGTCCTCCAGGTCGCCAAGGACCTGCGGGCCAGGGCGGCCGAGCCCTTACCGGCCGAACGCCCCGGGGACCGGAAGTGGAAGCGTCTCCTATATCGAATCTTTCCGGTGGTGGCCGTTCTTTACAGCTGGGCCTTTTTCCTGGTCCTCATTGCGAGCCGGGAGGAGGGATTCGACTTCGTCCTCCGGGCCACCCTGGGGACGGTCGTGACCGTTCCCGCCTTGACTGCGGCCATGCAGCTTCTCGACCGGCTCTTCGACAAGCTCTTCGAAGTACACGAGCGGATCAAGGAGCGGGTCCCCGGCATCGAGGAGCGGGTCGACCGGCATCTGACCATCGTCCGCCAGGTCTCGGCCGGAGCGCTCGTGCTCATTGCGGCCGGCGTGGTGGCCGAGTTCTGGGGAATTCCCGTCAGCACCTTCGTCGTCTCCAAGGTGGGCTCCACCCTCCTCCTTCGAGCGGTGACCATCGCCTTGACCCTGGCCGTTGTGATCCTGGTGCTCCAGCTCAGCCGGGTGCTGGCCGTCTACGTCCTGCGGGAGGTGGAAGGCCGCGTGGTCACCCAGAAGAAAAAAACCCTGATTCCCATGATCCGCACCGCCCTCAACATCACGGCGGTCTTTGTGGGCGGTATCGTGATCCTCGACCGGCTCGGCGTGGACACCACCCCGATTCTCGCCGGGGCGGGCATCCTGGGCCTGGCCGTGGGGTTCGGCTCCCAGACCCTGGTCAAGGACCTGATCAACGGGTTGTTCATCCTGTTCGAGGAGAGCATCCGCGTGGGAGACTGGGCCCAGGTGGGGGACAAGGACGGGGAGGTGGAGTCGGTCGGGCTCCGGACCGTCCAGCTTCGAGACCTGAAAGGGAACGTCCATGTGATCCCCAACAGCACCATCGATGCGGTGACCAACTACAGCAAGGATTTCTCGAGAAGCGTCATGGACATCGGCGTGGCCTACCGGGAGGACGTGGACGAGGTCATCGGGATCCTCGAGGAGCTGGGCGAGGAGCTCCGGAACGATCCCGAGTTCGGGCCCTCGATCCTGGGCCCCCTCGAGGTTTTCGGCCTGGACCGCTTCGAGGACTCCGCCATCGTCGTACGCATCCGATTCAACACCAAACCCATGAAGCAATGGAGCGTCAAACGGGCGTACTATCGCCGGATGAAGCGGGTGTTCGACGAGCGCGGCATCGAGATCCCCTTCCCCCACCGGACGCTGTACATGGGGGAGCCCAAGGAAGGCTCCGCACCGCCCGTCGACCTAAGGATGGAGAAAAGGGACGGAGAGAACGAAAAACCGAAGGGGCAAGGAGCTTCACCGGCGGCCGAAGAGAGGGATCGGCCCTCGAAGCGGGAAGAGTAGAAAACCACGCGCCGAAAGGACTCGGCCTCCCGAAGGTCCGGGAGGGTGTCCGCCTCCGCCTGGTGAAACCGGAGATAACCGGAGTCTTCGGCGACCCGCACCCTGGCGTCCGCGAGGAGGACGCGGCGGGCCAATCGGGGGAGCGTGTCCACGAGAGGACGGCTCTCCGGGTCGTAGAGCACGTCCGAGGCCGTGACGAGATCGGGCCGGTGCTCGAGCTCCTCCAGGGAATGGCAGACCCTCACCTCCACGCCGTTCAGGCGCGCGTTGGCGCGGACCGCCTCCAAGGCGTCTTCGTCCAGGTCGCAGGCCGTGACCTCACGGGCGCCCGCCATGGCGGCCGCCACGGCCGCCACCCCGGACCCCGTTCCCACGTCCAGCACCCGCATGCGCCGACACCAGACGGGATTCGCCAGCAGGAAGGCGGCCAGGGCATGGCCCGCAGCCCAGCAGAAGGCCCAGTAGGGCGTCCGCTTCAGGATGGAGCGCACCTCGTCCGGCGAAAAGGCCCGGTCCATGTTGTCCGGGGAGACCAGGTGGAGCCGGATGGCCGGGCACCGGTCCAGAGCACGCACCTCGACCCGGGCCTCCGGCAGGGTCTTTCGAAGCAGGCGCGTGAGGCGCTCGCGGTCAGAGCAGCATGCATCCTTCATGGCAACGCCCATTGTCAGTAGTCCCACTTCCATTTGACTTCCACGCCGCCTGCAGCGTCGGCGCCCACCTCGGTCTCCACGGAGATCCTGGGCGTCACCTCGACCTCCACGGACACCCTTCCCTCATCCGTGCCCAGGCCCTTCTCCACCGCCACGTAGGCGTTCTCCCCCACGTACTTGCCGACGCTGAGGGCGGTGGACCCCTGGGCCCCGTCCGACTGAATCACCTCTACCTGATCCAGGCCGATGGCCTGCTGCGCCCGGTCCAGGAACCCGAACGCCTTCCCCCCGGCAAGGGCGTCCGTGGCCCGCGCCAGCTTCAGGGCCTGAATGGGGCTGATGCTCGCCAGGCTCCGGCCAAAGAGCAGCCGGGCCATGACCTCGTCCCGGGGCATGGGGGGATCCGAGGTAACCTGGACGCGAAGGCTGGACGGCCGGCCCGACAGGATCACCCTCCCGGTCAGGTCCTCCATGCGGCGCTCGGCCGTGACCTCCATCAGGGGGTCGGGCGGATGCGACCCATTGAGCACCACCGTACCCGCGGTCAGGGAGAACCGCTCCCCGAAGAGGTCGTAGTGGCCCCGAACCATGGAGAGCTCTCCGGTGATCTCGGACGCGGCAGTGTTTCCCTCGACCTGCAGCCGGCCTTTCCACTCGGAGTCCAAGCCCCGGCCGCGAACGAATGCCCGCCCCGGGATCTCCAGGACCAGGTCCAGGACGATCTCCGGGCCCGACGGATCGTCCCCGGAAGGCGTCCCCTTCGATGAAGCCGTTTGCCCGTCTTCCTGCGCGTCCACCACCTCGATCTCGTGGATCTTCGGGGGCAGCCGGTCCGGTATACGCGCTTCCAGGGACGAAACCTGCACCCGGCCTTGGACACGGGCCTCGCGCATGGACCCGGACACCGCCACCTCGCCGCCGGTCTTGGCCCTGAGGTCATCCAGGCCCACCAGGCGGAACCCGTCCAGGGTGGCGTCGACCTCGAAGGGGAATCCCCGCTCCGGAAGAAGCCGAAGACGTCCTTCGGCCTCCATGTGCCCTCCGTCTCCGTCCACGGCTCCGGCATGCTCCAGCACCACCTGCCGTCCGTCCACACGCAGGAGCGCACTCACCTCCCGAAACACGCTGCCGCTTCGAAGCAGCTCGTACCCTCCCCGGTCCACCCGGACCTCCCCCTTCACCGCAGGCTCGGCCGGGGAGCCCGACAGGGACAGATCGGCCAGGAGCCGCCCGGACGTTCGATGGCCCTCCAGACCGAACCACACGGGAACGGGTTCCAGGTCCACGTCCGCCTGGACCCGGCCCTGCATCTCGCCCCCTGGGGGCAAATCCACCGTCAGTGGGGACAGGGACACCTCCAGCGGGAGGGTGAACTCGGCCTCCAGGGGATTCGTGTCTTCTCCCTGGGCTACGGACAGGCGGGTCTTCAAACGGTCCTCCTCGTAGGAGGCCCCACCATCGATGCGAAACCGGGGAAGACGACCGGAGGAAACCCCAGATGGGCGGACCCCTCGAGCGGTCAGCTCGACCTCTCCGCGGGGGACTCGAGGGGATCCCGAAAGCCGGAGGACGGCGTCCGCCGAACCCTCCAGAGAAGGCGCACCGGCCAGGGCCAGGAGCGAGAGAGGAAGCGCCTCCACACGGGCCTCGAGGTCGATCGCCCCGGCCAGGGAACCTGTCAGCGAGACGGTCCCCCTGCCGGCCCGCACGCGAAGGCCCGGGGTGGCGAACCCGTTCTTTCGCAAGCGCACCTCGGACGCCTGCTCGAGCCTCAGATCATGGGTCCCCAGCCTTCCTTCCAGCGACTCGAGCTCCAGGACCCTCTGCCCCTCGCTCCAGCGAAGCCGACCCTTCGACGCCCCTTGAAACGAAACTCCCGCACGCCCACTTCCTTGGAGATCGAAGGACAGGGTCTCGATGTCGCCTCGAGCCTGCACCACCAGATCCTTCAGGTCGAGACGATCGCGCCGAAACGCCTTTACCCGGAGCCCGGCCTCACCCGCCGGGGACCGAAAGGCGTTGCGCACCTTCCCGTGCAGGTCGACCCGGCGAGCAGACCCCATGGATGAGACCATCTCGTCCATCCGGAGGTCCACCTCCACGTTCTGCGCGGCCTCCTCCCGAAAGAGATGAAGCGCGAGCCCGGCTCGACCGCTCAGGTCGTGTCCCAGGAAGGGCCGGAGGGAAGCGAGGTCTTCCACGGCTCCGTTCAGCCGTCCCTCCACCGTACTCGAGGGCGTGTGTATTCTCAGATCGCCGGAGACATCGGTGCCGGCTCCCTGGACCGACAGGCCCTTGATCTCGATCCAGGGTGATCCCACGGTGGCGTCTGCGCGGGCCGTCACGGTCAGGTCCTCCCGGACCGCCTCCATGCGCACCCGCCCTCGAGGAGCGGGCCGGAGCCTTTCGACGTCGAGCATCGCACGGACGGTCTGAATGGACACCTGATTCACCAACGCATCGCGGATCGTCACCTCCGCGTCGATCTCAGGCGCACCGAACGGACCTCGGGCCTCGGCTCGAATCGAGGCCTCTCCAGACACAGGGAGCCCGGCAGCGGCGGAGAGCGCCCCCACCTCGGGAAATCGGACCTGCATCGACGCTCGACCGGTTCCCTGTTCCAGGTCCGCCTCCCCCTCCATGCGAACCTCCCCGGCCGGGAGGCTCGCCTCGAATCCCGAGACCCGGGCCGTCCGGCCCCGAAGCAGGGAGACCCTCCCCTGAAAGGCGACCCCGCCGGCGAGGAGGGGCTGAAAACCGTCCGGCAGGGGTGACAACTCATCCACGCGTCCCTGCACATCGACAAACACGGAACGGCTGATCCCGCTCGCCTGAACCAAGGCGGACAGAGCCCCCTTTCCTCGCACCCCTTTCCCCTGGAACCAGGGAGCTTCGCCCAGTTCCTCGACCGCCAGGCGCAGCCGTCCGTCCAGGAGTGCATCGTCGAGCCGCAGCCGACCGCTGAACACGCTCTCGAGGCCCTTGTCGGCCACCCGCAAGGTAGAAATCGACCATGCCTCCGGCGAGTCGAGCACCATGTCGAGGCCCCATCGAGTGTGCTCCCGTTGCAGCGGGGGATTCAGAGTCCGGACCGTCAGATCCTGAACCGACCCTTCCCCCATGACCTGCAGCCCGTGTAGAAATGGAAACACCGCCTTCTCCCCCGGACGGAGCCGGAGCGACGCCGTGGCGGTGCCGGCTTCCATGCCGGCCACTCGAAGGTTCGACCACCCCAAGGACACATCGGCCTCCGGGGCGACCAACGGACCCCGAAGCCGTGCCTCCACCTCGACCCGGCCGGACGCTTCGGGCAGCCCGGTCCCGTGGATTCGTGCGAGGTCCGGCAGGGTCAGCGCAACCCGCGCGCTCCCGGTGCGCTCCTGCTCGGAAAAGCGGCCGGAGGCCAGGAGCTCGGCGCCGGCCGCGTTCAGGGCGAGCCGGTCCACCGACACCAGACCGCGGTCTGTGCGCACGACCTGCACGGAGAAACCGGCGCCTCCATCCTCGAGAAGGCCCGCCGCCTCGGCCGGCACCAGGGTCTCCCGCATCTGGATCTCTCCGGTCGCTTTCACGGAGAGACGATCCGTTCCTGCCTGCACGAGGAGCTCGGAGCGGATCTCGCCCCAGGACGCGCTTTGGCCTTCGAGCCGTCCCCGCCAGTCGTCCGGAGGTCCTTTTCCAGAGAGTCGAAGGCTCGAAGCACCGGGCTGAATGCCGGCCAGTCGAAACAGCATTCCCTGGTCGGGGGAGAGCACGTGAGCGTCGAGCTCCAGATGCACCGGGGCGGTCTCGAGCACCCACCGGACCCCCGCCCGTTCCTCCGGCTTATCCAGCCGCCGGACCTGGAAGCTTCCCCGAATCGCGCTCCCCGAACCGGAAACGTCCATGGATCCGGAAACCGACAGCCGGGCCTCATCGCCCAGCACAGGACGGTGGATGACCAGACGGGGCACGGACACCCGTTGCACGACAACGGCCGGCAGGGAAGACGGCCGGGTGGCTTCACCCGTTTCCGGCGCCGCCCCGTTCGGTGGGCTCGGGGGCCTGCGCAGGAAGTTCACCCGGTCCGCCTGTACGTGGCCGATGAACAGGCGTCCCCGCAGCAGCTCCTCCGGGCGCCATTGGAAGGAGAAGCCCTCCACTCGAAGCCACGGCTCACCGTCCTCCCCCAGCACCAGTCGATCCACCCGGACATCCAGGGGCACGATCCCGCGGAGGCCCTCCACACGGAGGGCTGTGCCGGTTCGGGACTCCACGGTCTGCTCGATCCAGGAGGTCAGCACCGCCTTTGCGGTGCGGGTCTGAGCAAGGGCCAGGCAGGCGCTCAGACCGAGGACCAGGCCGAGCGTTAACCACACCACCCAGCGCACGATGCGTCCGGTCCGCGAGCTCCCGGGGGGCGGATCGTTCCGTCCGCCGCCCGGGGCCTGCGGAGATTCGATCGGCGCGGGCGGCCTATGGGGGGGTGATGTCTGTGCCATGAAAACAGGATCCTTGGGCCCGAAGGAACCTCGAGAGACATCCTTTCAAAATAGTGCCGGGCTTCGAAGAAGTAAAGCCTCCGCCAGGACCCTGGCGAAGGATTTCTTCGTGACGTGCGGACCCGAAACCGGTATCCTGAATCAAACCGGTTCGAGCCGATGCTCGGCGCCCTCGAAGGAGCGGTCCATGGATCTGCACAAGCTGTTCTCGCCCAAGAGCATGGCGGTGGTGGGTGTGTCCACCGGCAACGACCTCCATCCCGCCAATGTCATCTACCGTAAAAACCACCTCCGGTATCCCGTCCGGACCTTTGCCGTCAATCCGCGCGGCGGCGCTCTCCACGGGGATCCCGTCTACCCCGAGCTGGCGAGCGTTCCGGAGCCCGTGGACCTCGCCGTGATCGCCGTTCGTGCGGAGCAGGTCCCGGACGTGCTGGAAGACTGCATTCGAAGCGGAGCCGGGGGTGCGGCCGTCATCTCCGGAGGCTTTGCCGAGACCGGTCGCAACGACCTGCAGGAACGTCTCGCGTCCATGGCACGGGAGGCGGACTTTCCTCTGGTGGGTCCCAACTGCCTGGGCTTCTACGCGCCTTCCTTGGTGGACACCTTTTTTCTCCCCAGCGAGCGCATGGTCCAGCCCCGGCCGGGCAACGTGGCCCTCGTGAGCCAGAGCGGCGGCATTCTCGTGGATCAGATGGTCAAGTTCGCCGGGGAAGGGCTCGGGCTCTCCCTGGGTGTGAGCATCGGCAACAAAGCGGTGATCCGGGAGCTGGACATGCTCCGGTATCTGGCCGCGGACGACCGGACGGACGTCATCGCCTTCTATGTGGAGGGGTTCGGTCCCAACGAGGGACGTGCATTCGTGCTCGAGGCCTGCGACTGCTCAAAGCCCGTGATCGTGCTCAAGGCGGGCAAGAGCCCGGGGGGCAGCCGGGCGGTCTCCAGCCACACGGCCTCCATGGCTGGAGACTACCGGGTGTTCTCCTCGGTCCTGGCCCAGCACGGGGTGGTGGAGGCCAGGAACGAGTTCGAGCTGGTCGCCTTCTGCGAGGCCTTGAGCTACTACCCGCGATCCGTCGACGGGCGCGTGGGCATCGTGACCGGAAGCGGAGGGCACGGAGCCATCGCCGTGGACACCTGCACCTCCCACGAGCTCTCCGTGCCCGGCCTGAAGGAGGACCTGCAAAACGAGATCCGAGACCGGCTGTCACCCAGCGTTCGAAGCATCGCCTCTCTGGGGAACCCACTGGACCTGACCGGAAGCGCGGTGGACGACGACTTTTTCGCGGCCGTGGACAGCCTGAGCCGGTCCGAGGAGCTCGACTGCATTCTCCTGCTTCTTCTACCCTATCTACCTGGAATCACATCTGATCTTGGCGCGCGTCTGAGCCAGGTCACCCACCACTCGGGCAAGCCTCTGGTGGCCTACGTCCCCCATGTGGACAAGTACAACATGCTGATCGAGGGGTTTGAGCTCAATCACGTGCCGGTTTCCCCTTCCATCGAAGGGGCGGTGCACCGTGTGGAGGCCATGAAAAGGAGTCGACCGTGCTGAGCAAGGACATTCTGGACATCCTGGAGCGGTCCCGGGATCGGGGTTGGGTCCTCGAGCCCGACGCCAAACGCCTCTTGAGGGCGGCCGGGCTGGAGGTTCCGCGCTTTCTTCACACCGACGATCCGGAGGAGGCCGTCCGGTTCGCCGAGGACCTCGCGTTTCCCGTGGTGGCCAAGGTGGTTTCTTCGAAGATTCTTCACAAGTCCGACGTCGGGGGCGTGGAAACCGGCATTCGGGACGCCGCCGGCCTGCGCCGGGCCATGGAGCGTTTCGCCGGTCTGGAGGGCTATGAGGGGACCCTCGTGGAGCAGAGCGTCCAGGGTCTGGAGCTGATCGTCGGGGCCAAGGTGGACGAGCAGTTCGGCCCTGTGGTCCTGCTCGGAATCGGAGGGACCGCCGTGGAGATCTACCAGGACACGGTCATCCGCATGGCCCCCCTTGTCCGGCGTGACGTGGAGTCCATGGTTCACGGTCTCAAGGCGCATCGCCTCCTCGAAGGGTACCGCGGCGCCGATCCCGTGGACATGGACGCCTTGAGCCGGGCTTTGATGGATTTTTCCTCGCTTCTGATGGGCATCGCCGACCACATCGACTCTGTGGACCTGAATCCCCTGATGTGCTCTGCAGACCGCTGCGTGGTGGCGGACGCCCGCATCCTGCTCACATCCCCGGCCTGACGCCGGGCCTTCCTCCTGCTCTCCCGCTTCGACATGGCCCCCTTGACAGGGTGGGATCGGGCATTATCGTCCCAGAAGAAACCGGACGAATGCATTCGATGACGAACCACCCAGCGAAAAAGGAGGTCGTTATGGCACTTCCAACCAAACGAGGACCCAGGCCCTGGTGGATGACTCCCTTCGGGCGCGAACCCATGGGGGATGTCTTTTTTGATCGTCTCTGGCCGGAGTGGCAGCGGGATATGGGAGAGGAATGGAGCCCGGCCATGAACTTCTACGAAAAGGACAACCAGTATGTCCTGAAGGCCGAGCTTCCCGGCATGAACAAGGACGACATCCAGGTCACGGTGGATCAGGGCGTGGTCACGGTGACCGGAAGACGGGAGTCCGAAAAGGAGGAGGAGGACGCCAACTACTATCTCAAGGAAAGCGCCTACGGATCCTTTTCCCGAAGCTTTCGCCTCCCCGGCGAGGTGGAGGAAGACAAGGTGGAGGCCACCTTCAAAGACGGCGTGCTGACCCTGGTCATGCCCCACAAGAAGGAGGCCGGATCCAGAAAGATCTCCATCAAGTAGCGGCGCACGCCAGGATGACGGCCGTACCCGGTCGTTCGAGTGCGGCCGTCCATTTTGTCCGTTTCCCCGGGCTTCCGTCACCTCGGCGGAAACGTCAAACCGTGCCGTCGGCCAGGGTCTTGAACACGTAGAGGGTGGCCCGCATGACGTCCCGCTCCGTGATGATGCCCCGAATTCCCCCGTCCAGGGTCACCAGCAGTCTCCGGACCTTCTTCCCGGCCATCTGATCGGCTGCCTGGCCGATGGCCGCATGCCCCTCGATGGTGATCAGCGGGCTGCTCATCACCTCCTCGACCCGGGCCGTGGCGCAGCTCGAGTCGAAGCAGAACTTCTTGAGCACGTCCCGTTCCGTGAGGATGCCCGCCATCTCCCCTTCCCGCGTCGCCACCACCGAGCCGATGTCCTTCTCCACCATGAGGCGCATGGCATCGCTCAGGGAAGCCTGGACGTCGATGGTCACGAGGTTTTCGGACATGATGTTCTCCACTGCGTAGGTCACTGCCATCTTCATCCTCCTTCGCATCCTTGGGGTCAATTGGGGTCACATCTTGATTTGTGAATTGACGGCTTCGTATTTCTCTTTGAGGTCCCCCCCACACGAAGCTGTGTCTTCATGCGCTTCACGATGTGGCTGACCGTGGTGTAGGTGATGTTGAACCACTGTCCGATCTCCTCGTTCGTGTATCCGCCCGTTTTCCAGAGGAGATAAACCAGCAAATCCCGGTCGTCCTTTTCAGGACCGTACATCCTACGGCCTTCTGTGAAGGAATCCAAGCGACAGCCCAGTCGATTCGAGGCCTCTCTCAAGGATTCCGCCACATCCTTGCTCCCCCGCAAGCCGCGTTGATACGGCACTTGTCTCTTTTCTCATTTCCACGCGCGAGAACGTGATACAAAGCGCCTTCGAACTCGATCCTCCATGGCCTGGCCATCTGCTGAGCCTCCCTGTCCACACACAATGAACAGAAGGCTAGCGGATCGCAATTCACAATTCAAGATGTGACCCCACTAGATGACCCCACTAGAAGGCCTGGCCGATGCTGACGTAGAACTGGAAGGCGTCGTCCACGGCGTCTCTTCGATCCAGGGGGACCGCCACATCCAGTCGAAGCGGGCCGAGAAAGGTGAAGTAGCGCACCCCCAGGCCCGCGCCCCAGAGCATGGCCCCCCCCGATCCGGGAAGCGCTTCCTCGAAAGCCCGCCCGCCGTCCACGAAGGCCACGAAACCCAGCGAGGAGGTCACCCGCATCCTGAGCTCGCCCGAGACCTCGAGCAGGGAACGACCGCCCAGAGGCTCGGTGCCGTGCAGGGCGCCCGCGCTCTGAAAGGGCAGCCCCCGTACGGATCCTCCCCCTCCCG
>CAYYVD010000003.1:0-40645 GCA_964475045.1 uncultured Desulfobacterales bacterium
CCCGGGGTCGAGGTTTCGCTTCAGCCCGCCCGCCCCGGTGACGCAGAACCGGCACCCCATGGCGCATCCCGCCTGGGAGGAGATGCACAGCGTGAAGTGATCCCGCTCCGGAATGAGCACCGACTCGACGGTGTGGCCGTCGTGCAGGCGAAACAGGGTCTTCTCGGTCCCGTCCCGGGAGACCTGGGTTTCCACCCGTTCCACCCGGTCCACGTGTGCGAGACGGGCCAGCTCGCTCCGCAGCTCCTTGGGAAGGCTGGTCATGTCCTCGAAGGACGACGCCCACTTCTTGAAGATCCACTGCCGGATCTGTCTCCCGCGATAGGCCGGGAGGCCCTGTCGCTCACACCACCGCTCGGTCTCTTCCGCTGTGAGCCCCTTGAGGTCCGGAGTGTCCATCAGCACGAGGCCTCGCTCAAGGCCGACGGATCCTCGCACATGGTCCGGAGCTTGGCGAGCTCCCACACGTAGTCGTACAGGTGAAGGCCCTTGCTCGCGGCGATGATCTCCCCGTCCTCCACGCCGATCTCTCCGGCCATGTACTCCTTCAGCAGCTGAACGGCTCCGAGGTTGGCCGGGAAGCCGTTCCACAGATCCCACGACCGGAAGTAGACGATGAAGTGAAGCCTCCCCTCCCGCACGCGGGTATCGATGCCCCGCAGACAGGGCGGGTCCGTCAGCAGGATGGACTCCGGATCGCCCACGGTCATGTAGGCCTGATTGGTGCCGAACCCGTCCTCCCGGTACATGCGGACCACCTCGGAGATCTGCTTCTCCAGGTACCACCCGTAGGTGTAGTCCTCCCCGGGCTGCTTGACGGCGGTCATCAGGTAGGGGAGGTACTCCTCCAGATACCCCTCGGCCACGGGGTTGGGGATGCCCAGGGCCGGGGGAATGTCCGGCAGAAGGGGCCTCACGCCCGGATGGCGAATGTGGACGGTGACGTAGTCGAACTCCAGCCTCCTTTGCCCCTCGTAGCTCCCCCGGTCGATGGTGTACTCCCGACCGGTCTCGAGCAGCCGGTATACACACTGGAACCAGGCGTCCGGCAGGTCCCGCGCCTCGATGGTTTCGGGCCTCATGCATCCTCCTTGCATCCGTCTGTGTGGGCATTCCGTATGGGAAAAAATCATTTAGGCATGCCCGGTTTGTCCTGTCAATTGTCAAGGCGGCACGGCCCGCCGGTTCGTGGCCATTGACGACCGGGTCCGTAAACCGTAGCCTGAAAGAGAGCAGGTGCTTGCCTATGCAGGACCTCGGCGCCATGGTTTGTAGAATACCATAAGCCACGGAGGAGACCATGAAGTTGCCCAAACCCAGGACCGACGGAAGGGTGAGCCTGGAACGATCCATTCTGCATCGAAGAACGGTCCGATCCTACCGCCCCGATCCTCTGAACCTGGAGCACCTGAGCCAGCTCCTGTGGGCGGCCCAGGGCATCACCGGAGCCCACGGCACCAAACGGGCCGCCCCGTCGGCCGGGGCCCTCTACCCCATGGACGTGATCGCAGTCGCAGGCAGGGTCCGCGGGCTGGAGCCGGGCGTGTACCGCTACGCGCCCCGGAAGCACACCCTGGAGCCCCAGGCGGAAGGAGACGTCAGAAAGGCCGTGGCCAAGGCCTCCCTGTCCCAGATGTGGATGGCCGAGGCCCCGGCCACCCTGGCCGTCACCGCGGAGTACGAGAGGATCACGGGAAAGTACGGCAAACGAGGGGTTCAATACGCCATGATCGAAGCCGGGCACATCGGGCAGAACATCTTTCTGCAGGCCGTGGCCCTCGGCCTGGCCGCGGGCATCGTGGGCGCCTTTCGGGATCAGGACCTGTCCGGCGTGCTGCGCCTGCCCCGAAAGCACGTCCCCCTGCTGGTGATGCCCGTGGGCTTCAAGCAGTAGGAAAGCCCCGGATCAGACCGTGTGCTCCTCCATGGCCCGGCAGACCGCCTCGGCGAAACGGAAGCAGGACACCTCCTCGGCCCCGTCCATGAGCCGGGCCAGGTCGTAGGTGACCGTCTTGCGCGAGAAGGCGGTCTCCAGGGCGGCCTCGATGAGCCGGGCGGCCTCGGGCCAGCCCAGGTGAGTAAGCATCATGGCTCCGCTCAGGATGAGCGAGGAGGGGTTCACCTTGTCCTGGCCGGCGTACTTGGGGGCCGTGCCGTGGGTGGCCTCGAACAGGGCGTACCCGCTCTCGTAGTTGATGTTGGCCCCGGGCGCCATTCCGATGCCCCCCACCTGGGCCGCCAGCGCATCGGAGATGTAGTCCCCGTTCAGGTTCATGGTGGCGATCACGTCGAACTCATCGGGCCGGGTGAGGGCCTGCTGAAAGAAGATGTCGGCGATGGCGTCTTTGATCAGGATGCGGTCCCCGGGACCCTGGTTCCCGAGGTCTTCCCACGCCACGGTGCGCTCCGGGTAGACCTCCCGGGCGAGGTCGTATCCCCAGCGTCGAAACGCCCCCTCGGTGTACTTCTGGATGTTGCCCTTGTGGACCAGGGTGACGCTCTTTCGCCCGCGGGCCACGGCATGGTCCAGGGCCGCCCGAATGAGCCTCCGGCTCCCTGTGCGGCTGATGGGCTTGACGCCCAGGGCGGAGTCCTCACGGATGCTCCAGCCGAAGCGGTCCTGGAGGTAGGTGCGAAGGGCGGCGACCTCGTCGCTTCCGGACGCCAGCTCGAACCCGGCGTACACGTCTTCCGTGTTCTCGCGAAAGATGACCATGTCCACCCGCCAGGGCTCCCGCACGGGGCTCGGCACCCCCTGAAACCAGCGGACGGGTCGAACGCAGGCGTAGAGGTCCAGCTGCTGGCGCAGGCTCACGTTGAGGCTTCGGAAGCCCTCGCCCACGGGCGTGGTGAGCGGGCCCTTGATGCCGACCCGGTATCGGCGAAAGTCCTCCAGGGTGTCCTGGGGCAGCCAATCGCCCGTGTTCTCGAAGGCCTTTTCTCCGGCAAGGACCTCCTTCCAGGCGATGGCCCGCTGTCCCGGCCAGCAGAGCGCCACGGCGCGGTCCATGACCAGGGAGGCCGCCCGCCAGATGTCCGGACCGATGCCGTCGCCCTCGATGTAGGGGATGATCGGGTGGTCGGGAACGGTCAAACGGCCGTTTTCGTATCGTATGGTGTCCTGAGGGTTCACGAATGCTTTCCTCCTCCAAACGCAGATGGCAAGACGCTCTCTTCTGAGTTCCAGACCCGCCTGAATGCTTCAGCCCCCGGCATGGGGCAACCCTCCAAGGTCTTTCACGGTAAACGTGGCCGAAGACCCGGCATCTTAACACGACCGTCGTTCCGGTCAACGGGTTTCCGTGAGGCTCCGGGCAGGGAGGATGGAAAAAAGAGAAAAAAGGTTGACAAGGAGAGAAAACTCATTATCCCTTCCTGATTTTGTTTTTCAACACGGGCCCTGGCGTCAGCCAGGGCCTTATTTTGGAAGAAAGGAAGTGATTCCCATGCTTTGTGCAACGATAAAGGAAGGTCAGGACTGTTTTTTCATGGACAAGGGCGGCTGCCGGTTCAACGGAGGTCACTGCCACACGATCGTCGAGCAGTGCGAGGGCTGCCAGCGCGTCCAGGAGCTGCCCATCGGCAAGTACTGCGCCAGCTTTCCGGATCCTTCGGTCAAGTGGCGTTCGGGCCTCTGCAGCATGGCCACCCATGTGAAGGCGTCGAACGGCACCCAGGCGAACGGAAAAATCAATCCCCTGAAGGCATCCAAGCGCAGAGGTCACTAAGCGCCTCCCGGGCGGACGGGTGATCCAGATGCGTGAAGAGAACGGCCGGGGGCTCCCCCGGGGCCGAAGGGAGAGGTCCGTGCCGGGTTCAGGGCTGCGTGCCCTCGAGGTGCAGAAGGAACTCGCGGTTTCCCTTCGGTCCCAGGATGGGGGAGTCCGCCCGGGCCCGAACCGACCAACCGGCGGCCTGGAAGGCCTCGGAGAGCCTGTCGAGGACCTGCTCGTGAAGCCTTGAGTCCCGCACTACCCCGCCTTTGCCCACTTGGGTGCGACCCACCTCGAACTGGGGCTTGACCAGGGTCACCATGAAGGCCCCCGGCTCCAGGAGCCGCCCGACCACAGGGACCACGATTCGAAGAGAGATGAAGGAGACGTCGACCACCGCTCCTTGAACGGGCTCGCCCAGTGCGCCGGGGGCCAGGTGGCGGATGTTGGTTCGTTCCATCAGGCGCACCCGGGGATCGTTTCGAAGCGACCAGTGGAACTGCCCGTGACCCACGTCCACGGCGATCACCCGGGCGGCGCCGTTCTGGAGGAGGCAATCGGTGAACCCCCCGGTGGACGCCCCCACGTCCAGAAGGGTTCTGCTGCGCACGTCCAGGTCGAACCGGTGAAGCGCCTCGGCCAGCTTCAGCCCGCCACGGCTCACATAGGGCAGAGGGGCTTCGACGGTGATCCCGGCGCTCTCCGGCACCGCATGGCCGGGTTTGTCCGCACGCACGCCGTCCACCTCGACGGCGCCGGCCATGATCAGGGCCCGGGCCTTCTCGCGGCTCTCGGCCAGCCCCTTGTGGACCAGGAGCCGGTCCAGCCTCTGCTTTGCGGGACGTTTGTCAGCGGATGAGATGCTCGGCCTCCTCCGCGATGGACACGGCGTCCAGGCCGCACAGGGATCGGAGGACCTCGATGGATCCGTGCTCCACGAAGCGGTCGGGGAGACCGATGCGGCGCACGACCACCCGGTCAAGGATCCCCTTGTCGTTGAAGCTCTCCAGAATGGCTCCGCCCAGCCCTCCGGCGCGGGCGCCCTCCTCCACCACGAGCACTCGCCCCGCCTTCCATGCCGTGTCGGCCAGGCCCTCGTCCAGGGGCTTGACGAAACGGACGTTGACGACCTCGGCGTGGATGCCTTTCTCCTCGAGCAGGCCGGCGGCTGTCATGGCGGGAGCCACCATGCTGCCCGCGGCGAGGATGGTGAGGTCGCCCCCCGTGCGCAGGGTCTCCGCCTTCCCGATGGGGATCTCGTGAAAACCGTCGTCGAGGGGTACGCCGGTCCCGGTCCCCCGGGGGTAGCGGATGGTCACGGGTCCGGGCTGCTTCAGGGCGGTGAAGAGCATGTGCCTGAGCTCGTTTTCGTCCTTCGGGGCCATAACGGTCATGTTGGGCAGGATGCGCATGTAGGCGAGGTCGAACGGCCCGTGATGGGTGGGCCCGTCCTCGCCCACGAGCCCTCCCCGGTCCAGGCAGAAGACCACGGGCAGGTTCTGCAGGCAGACGTCGTGGATGACCTGATCGTAGGCGCGCTGAAGGAAGGTGGAGTAGATGGCCACCACCGGGCGAAGCCCTTCCACCGCCAGACCGGCGGCAAAGGTGACCGCGTGTTGCTCGGCAATGCCCACGTCGAGGAAGCGGTCCGGATACGTGGTGGAGAACCGGTTCAGGCCCGTGCCTTCGGGCATGGCGGCCGTGATGGCGAAGAGCTCGGGCACGATATCCCCGAGCTCCACCATGGTGTTTCCAAAGACCTCCGTGTAGGTGGGCGGCGGGATGGTGGCGGCGCGAGCCGGCGTTCCGGTCTCGATCTCGAAGACGCCGACTCCGTGATAGTGGGCCGGATCCTCCTCGGCCGGGGGGTATCCCTTGCCCTTGACCGTGAGCACGTGCACGAGCACGGGACCTGGAATGTGCAGGGTGTTCTGAAAGGTTTCGACGAGCCGGTCGAGCCGGTGGCCCTGGATGGGCCCGATGTACTTGAACTTGAACGCCTCGAACAGCATGCCCGGCGTGAAGAAGGTGATGAAGGAGTCCTCGCTCCTGCGGGCGAGGTTCAGGATGTTCTCGCCCACGCCGGGGATGGACTTGAGAAAGGATTCGAGGTCCTTTCGAAAGTTCACGAACCGCTTTCCGGACATCTTGCGGCTGAGAAAGGAGGAGAAGGCCCCCACGTTGGGAGCGATGGACATCTCGTTGTCGTTGAGGACCACGATGAGGTCCTTTTCCATGTGGCCCGCCTGGTTCAGCGCTTCGTAGGCCATGCCGCCGGTCATGGACCCGTCCCCGATCACCGCGATGACCCGATGGGAAACCCCCTTGAACCCGTTGGCGGTGCTGATGCCCAGGCCTGCGGAAAGGGATGTGCTGCTGTGACCGGTGTCGAACGGGTCGTAGGGGCTCTCCGCCCGCTTGGGAAAACCGCTGATTCCCTGATGGCTTCGCAACGTGTGGAACCGTTCCTTCCTTCCGGTGATCAGCTTGTGGGCGTAAGCCTGGTGCCCCACGTCCCAGATGATCTTGTCCTGCGGTGTGTCGAACACCTGGTGCAAGGCGAGGGTGAGCTCCACCACGCCGAGGCTGGGGGCGAGGTGCCCGCCCGTCTTGGAGACCGTCTCGATGATCTCGCGCCGGATCTCTCCGGCGAGCTGTTCCAACTGCTGGATCGATAGGTCCCGTAAGTCCGCAGGGCTGTCGATGTCGTCCAGAATGCGCTTTGCGCTGTCGCCTTCGCTCATGTCCTTCTCTCTACGATGTACCGCGCGATGGCCCGCAGAGGGTCCGCCCGGTGATCGAACCGGCCCAGGGCCTCCACGGCTTCGTCCACCAGTTCGTTCTGGTCCCGGCGGGACGCTTCGAGACCGAAGGCCGCGGGCCAGGTCAGCTTGCCCCGTTGCAGGTCGCTTCCCACGTCTTTTCCAAGCGCGTCGCGATCCCCCTCGATGTTCAGGATGTCGTCCGAGATCTGAAAGGCGATGCCGATCTTCCGGCCGTACTCGGCCAGGGCTTCCACCTGCACCTCCGGTGCGCCGGTGAGGATCGCGCCGCTCACCGCGGAGACGGTGAGCAGGTCCGCGGTCTTGTGGGTGTGGATGAACCGGACCCGTTCCGCGTCGGGACCGGTGCCCTCGGAGAGGACGTCCACCACCTGGCCGCCGACCATCCCGCGGTGCCCGGCCGCTTCCGCCAGCCATCGGATCACGCGCGCAAGGGCGCCGGGGGGGACGGAGCCGGGAAGACGCATGCCCGCAAGCACGGCGAACGCCTCTGTGAGCAGGGCGTCTCCGGCCAGCAGGGCCACGGCCTCGCCGAACACCTTGTGGTTGGTGGGTTTCCCCCGCCGGAGGTCGTCGTTGTCCATGACGGGCAGGTCGTCGTGAATCAGAGAGTAGGTGTGGATCATCTCCAGGGCGCACGCCGCCGGCAGCACGTCACGGCCGTCCGCGCCGGCGGCCTCGGCCCCTGCAATGCACAGGATGGGGCGGAGCCGTTTCCCGCCGGCGAACAGGCTGTAGGTCATGGCGCGCACCACGTCGGCGGCCGGACCTTCGGGCTCTGGAAAGCAGGCCCGGAGCGCACGGTCCACCCTCTCCCGCTTTTCGGCCAGGTAGGGGCGAAGCTCGATCATGGGGCGTCGTCCCCGGGTTCCTCCGGATCGAAAGGCGCCTCGACGAGCGCCCCTTCCTGCTCGCGGATCAGAATCGTGACCTTCTTCTCCGCCTCCTCCAGCTTTCGGGAGCAGAAGGCCGCCAGCTTCATGCCTTCCTCGAAGACCCGCAGGGAATCCTCCAGGGGCATTTCTCCTCCCTCGAGCCGCTGGACGATGTCCTCGAGCCGTTTCATGGAGTCTTCAAAGTTTTGCTCAACCATGGCTCTCCTGTGAGGGTTCGCGAGCCGCCTGCGATCTTTTCCGGTATGGGCCCGGGGGGCTGGACCCGCGAACACGGCCGGTGCATTGTCTTACGGAACCCGGATCTTGTCAATTCGGCATTCGAGGCGCCCCTGCGCGAGGGTGACCTCGACGCAGGTGCCTTCCCGGGCCTCCAGGGCGCTTCTCAGAACGCGCCCTTCGGGAAGACCGCGGGTGATGCTGTACCCCCGCCCCAGGACGCTGTGCGGATCGAGACCCCGGAGTCGCCCGCGGAGGGCGGAGAGGGCGGAGCGATGCGTGGCAAGGGTCCGCTCGAGGCCCGAGCGCGTGGCCCGCCGGTGAAACTCGAGGGCCTGCCGCAGCCCCCGTATCCGGTGTTGGGGACCGTTTTGAAGAAGGCGGCGGCACGAGGCGTCGAGCCTGGAGGCGTTCTCTCGAATCAGGAAGCGCTCGCTGCGTGAGAGCCTCCCGCACAGGTCGTCGAGCCGCATCCAGGACTGCTCGATGGCCTTTCTGGGATCCCGCAGCCGGGACTCCAGGTGCCCCAGACGTTCGGTGTGCCGCCGAATCCGGCTCAGAAACCCGCTCAGGATCCGCTCGCGGAGCTCGTGGATTCGCTCGTGAAGACGCGCTTTCTCCGCGACCAGCAGCTCGGCTGCAGCCGAGGGGGTGGGGGCGCGAAGGTCCGCAACCAGGTCTGCGATGGTGATGTCGACCTCGTGGCCCACGGCCGAGACCACCGGAATGCGGGAGGCGCGGACGGCACGGGCCACGACCTCTTCGTTGAAGGGCCAGAGGTCCTCCAGGGAGCCTCCCCCCCGGGTGAGGACGATGACGTCCACGTCGAGGTTGCCGTTGACGGTTTCAATGGCCTCGCAGATCTCTCCGGCCGCACGGTCGCCCTGAACGCGGACCGGTACCACGGTGATGCGGGTGTTGTCGAACCGGCGCTGAACGACCTTCAGGAAATCCCGCACCGCCGCGCCGGTCGGGGACGTGATCACTGCGACCCGCGCGGGGAGAAAAGGAAGAGGCCTCTTGATGTCCTCGCGGAACAGGCCTTCTGCAGCGAGCTTCCTCTTGAGCTGCTCGAAGGCCAGGGCCAGGGCCCCCACGCCCAGAGGCTCCAGGTAGTCCAGGACGAGCTGATACTCCCCCCGGGGCTCGTACACGCCCACGCGTCCCTGGGCCACCACCTTCATTCCGTCCTCGGGGCGGAATCGCAGCACCCGGATCCTCGGGAGGAACATGACGGCCCGGATCTGGGAGGAGGCGTCCTTGAGGGCCATGTAACAGTGCCCGGATGCCGGCCTTCGAACGTTGGACAGCTCCCCCTCCACCCACACGAAGGGGAATCGGTCTTCCAGAAGGCCTCGAATCTCCGCCGTCAAACGGGAAACCGTGTATACCCGGGGGCCTTCGGGTTCCACCAGGGGGTCGTCCGCCAAGGTTCTTCTCCGTGCCGTGATAGGAAATGCAGCGCATCCTACCGAAAGCGGGCTGTTCAGACAACCCATTTCATGGGATCCGGTGGGCGCGGCGAACCCTCGAGCCGGCCACGCATTGACAGGGATTCCGATCTTCCCTATCCTTCGAGAAAGACGGCCGCAATGTTCGAAAGGAGGGCACACGTGGGGGACGCATGGTTCACCGAGGAGGACCTGGCCCGAATACGCGCGAGGAACATGTCACCGGACACCGTGCGCGAGCAGGTGGAGCAGATTCGAAGGGGGTTTCCCTGGATGGAGCTGGACCGGCCCTGCACGGTGGGGGATGGGATCCTCCGCCTGGGCGATCAGCAGATCCGCAGCCTGGCCGAGGGCTATGACCGGGCCGCTCGCTCGGGCAGGGCCATGAAGTTCGTCCCGGCCTCCGGTGCGGCCAGCCGCATGTTCAAGCTGGTGCAGTCGGTCCGGGGGCGTCCGGGCGGGGCGGATGCCGCCACTCTGGCCCGGGAGGCCGAGCAGGGGGTCGAGGAGAGTGCCCGCGTGTTGCAGTTCTTTGAGGGCCTTCGGGAGCTGGCCCTCTACGACACCTTGAAGCACACCATGGCCGACAAAGGCATCGACGCCGATGCGAAGATCGAGGCGGGTCGGTTCGGGGAGACCCTGGAAGCGCTTCTGGGTCCTCGAGGCATGAACGCCGCCAACCTCCCCAAGGGGCTGATCCCGTTTCATGCATACCCGGACGGCAGCCGGCGCACGCCGTTCGAGGAGCAGCTGGTGGACGCCCTTCGCACGGTTCGGGACGAGCAGGGGGTGGCCCGGATTCACTTCACGGCGTCGCCCGGGCACGAGCAGGCGATCCGCCGGCACCTGGAGGACCGGCGCGCGCGCTGGGAGGATGCGGACAGCCGGCTGGAGATCGGCCTCAGCCTCCAGATGCCCCACACCGACACCATTGCACTGGATCTGGAGAACCGCCCGTTTCGGGACGAGGACGGAAGGCTCCTGTTCCGCCCCGGCGGTCACGGCGCCCTGCTGGAGAACCTCGATGCCCTGCAGGGCGACCTGGTGCTCATCAAGAACATCGACAATGTGGTGCCGGATCCGTTGAAGGAGCTCGTCATCATGTACAAAAAGGCCCTCGGCGGACTGCTCGTCGCAGTTCAGGAGGAGATCTTCCACTCCATGGAGGTGCTGGCGGCGGGCGAGCCCTCTGAGGAGGAGCTGGAGCGGATCTGGGCCTTTGTGGTGAACCGCCTGTCGGTTCAGCCTCCTGCGGGCATCCAGAAGGGACCCCTGCACGAGCAGCGCGACGTGCTGCTCTCCCGTCTGAACCGGCCCCTGAGGGTGTGCGGCATGGTCCGCAACGAGGGGGAGCCGGGCGGGGGGCCGTTCTGGGTCAGGAACCGGGACGGCGGCGTGTCGTTGCAGATCGTGGAGTCGAGCCAGGTGAACATGGATTCCGGGGAGCAGAGGGCCGTCTGGTCGTCCTCGACCCACTTCAACCCGGTGGACCTGGTGTGCGGTCTGCGAGACCACCGGGGGCGTCCTTTTGATCTGACCCGGTACAAGGACCCGGAGACCGGGTTCGTGTCGATCAAGTCCAAGGGAGGGCGGGAGCTCAAGGCCTTGGAGCTTCCAGGGCTTTGGAACGGTGCCATGGCGGAATGGAACACGGTGTTCGTGGAGGTCCCCATCGAGACGTTCAACCCTGTGAAAACGGTGTTGGATCTTTTCCGCAACGAGCACCGGTTGTCATGACCGGCCGGACCGAGAACCGCACGAGGAGGGGAAAGGACTGCTTTCTCCTTGCGCTGAAGGGTTTTTGCATGGGCGCGGCCGATGTGGTCCCCGGGGTTTCCGGGGGGACCATGGCCTTTGTCCTGGGCATCTACGAGGCGTTGATCGACGCCATCCGCTCCTTTGACGCGGTCTTCTTTCGCATGTTGCTGTCCCTCCGTTTCCGGGAGGCCTTGGAGCGGGTCCGGTGGCGATTTCTCGTCGCCGTGGGGGCGGGGATACTTTGCGCGGTGTTTTCTCTGGCCCGGGTGCTGAGCTGGCTGCTTCATCACCACCCCGTTCCGGTCTGGGCCTTTTTCTTCGGCCTGATCGTGGCGTCCATCGTCACGGTGAGCCGGCGGATTCGGCGCTGGCGCCCGGCCATCCCCGCCGGGATCCTCGTGGGTGCGGCCGGAGCATACGTTCTGGTGGGAATCGTGCCCATGTCCACGCCGGAGGTTCCCTGGTTCCTGTTCCTGTCCGGGGCCGTCGCCATCTGCGCCATGATCCTGCCCGGCATCTCCGGCGCCTTCATTCTGGTTCTGCTCGGCAAGTACCTCTTCGTGCTGGAGGCGGTCAACAACCGGGACGTCTTCACCCTGGGGGTCGTCGCCTCCGGTGCCGTGGTCGGGTTGATGGCGTTCTCCAGGGTCCTGGGGTGGCTGTTCGAGCGGTTCCACGACCTCACCATCGCCGTACTCGCGGGACTCATGCTGGGTTCGCTTCGAAAGGTCTGGCCCTGGAAGCAGACCGCTCGAACCGGACTGGAGGAAAGGGCCGGGGACCTGGGGAGCGTTCCGGCCAATGTCCTTCCATCCCAGTGGACGCCCGAGGTGACCCTGGCACTGGTCCTGGCCGCCGCCGGCCTCCTGGCGGTCCTCGCGGTGACCCGGCTGGCGGGAGAGGGCGGAACAGCGCCTTCGGACCTCGGGAATCGGAGACAAGGTGGGTGACGACCGGCAGCGCTGCATCCGGACATTGGAAGCAGCGTCAAAGAGCCGGACAGGGTGTCAGAGACCCTGGGCGCCGGCGTGACCACAGGCGTCTGTGGAGAGGCGTGCGTCCCGGGAACTGGCATGTGGATTGCAAGATCAGAGCGCATGGGCGAGAAACCGGATCGGTGTTCAACCATCATCAGGGCCTATGGAATTCCGCAAGCAGATTCAGGGTGAGAAAACGATTGCCGTCTTTCAACAACTTCAGCGCGGGCGTACCCCCTTGCGTCTCCACGTCCTGGGACGGGGGTACGAGCGGCTGAGCATCGTGACGGGGGTGGAGGTCCAAAAGGACCGGGCCTTCGTTCTGGTGGACCTTCCCTGGCAGTTCGAGACCGAGGTCCCGGACGGCGCCGGCACACGGGTGCAGCTGGAGTTTGCGGACAAGAACCGCATTCCCCATTCCTGCCGCACGGTGATCGATCACGCCGAGGGCGACAATCTGTGGATTGTCCTGCCGGAGCACATCGAGCGTATTCAGCGAAGGAAGCATTTCCGTGTGGAACCGCCCCAGGGGACCCGCCTGGTGATGCCGGTCCAGGACCGGAAGGTCGAGGTTCCGGTCCTGAACCTCAGCCTCGGGGGGGGGCTGGTCATCAGCCCGATGAAGGGCGACCTCAAATCCCTCCCCCTTCAAGCAGGCATGGTTTTGGAGCGCCTTCGGCTGCTCGGCTTGATGGACGAGGAGCGGATCGAGGTGGGGATTCGCAAGGCGGAGGTGAAACGGGTGGAGAGGATTCCCGACAGCACGAGGATCAACTTCGCCATTCAGTTCGTCCGAATGGAGCGGGCGGACGAGCAGGTGCTGGACCGGTTTCTCTATTACAGTCAACGAAGATTGTTGAAGAAGAGAAGCCTGCTGCTCGGGGCTTGAGCGGGTCTCAGGCGTACAGATCCACCCTGGAACCGGGCCGGCGTCTTCCCGGGACGTGCTTTCCGAGCTCGTTGTACAGGCCTTCTCCGGATCCCGGACCATAGCCCAGGAAGACGAACCCTTCCCGGGATCTGGACGGGTTGCTCGAGACCCCGCGCTGGTGGCCGCCCGCCGTCCTCATGGCCGTCGAAGCCGTCCGCTCCACCGGCAGAAGGGCTGTTGTCGCATCGACCTGCATGAAGCCCCCCAGCAGAACCTGCAATGCCTTGATCATCCACTATAATCATGGATCTTCATCAAGGCAAGTGCAAAAGCCCCCTCATCTGAGAGGGGGCGCCGGGGAACGATTCGAAAAGGGGGGCGATCCCCAGAGCCGGCTGTTCCTCTGCTGGGTGGCGGGCGTCAGCGCGCCTTAGAGGAGCTCCGAAAGACCCGCGTCGAGGATCCTGGCCGCCACTTCCTGGGGATCCGCTTCGTAGGTCCCTTCGGCCACCTGCTGCTTGAGCTCGGCCACTCTTCCGGCACGTTCAGGGTCGGACGTCTCCATGGCCTCTCTGGCCTTCACGACCTCTCGGCCCGCGCTGGAGAGGTCCACCTCGGTCCCGCGAGGCCTCCCGTGCGTCTCCGTTTCGCCGGCACGGGGACCTGTTTGCTCCGTCCTCGGGACGGAGCCGCCTTCCTTGGCCTGCTCGATCAAGTTGGCAGACTGATGGGTTTCGTCGACTTTCATGTCCACTCCGTGATTCTACTCGGTTTACGCGCCTTCGCCCTGACCGCCTGCCTGTCCCTCGGCCTTGCCGCCGGATGGGACGACCTGCGAAATGACCCGCCTGGACATCTTGTTGAGCGCCTGTCGATGCCGCGCCTCCGCCGAGATGTTCACCCGGTCGGTGTAGCGTCGATCCGGCTCCAGGCTCTCCTGAACGAGCGTGTTTCGCCTCTTCAGTTGGTTGCCGTAGACGCGCAGGACGTTGCGTATCTGATGCGTCGTGACCAATGTCCTCCTCCTCAATCACAGACATCGGCCGTGAGTTGAAATTCTTGAGGATTATTTCAGAAAAATTTGTTGTGCCCGGAAGTGCGGGGAATTCGACGAGTCGGGCACACTTTTTGCCTCCCAGAACATGGGTCGCGCGGCAGATCCCATCGGCGTCCGGGTTCGTCTCCTCCGTCCGGCCGCGAGCACGAGATCGGAGCCTGGCAGGCGGCACGAAGAAAGTGGGAAGGGAACCCGCGGTGGTCGAAGGTTCTTTGGAACAAGGAGGTCGAGCGCACCGATGCAGCTGGATTTGACCGATCGCGACTTTCGCAATTTCAGCGCCCTCATCTACGAGAAGTCCGGCATCAACCTGCACCATGGGAAACGGGAGCTGCTCAAGGCCCGGCTGGCCAAGGTGCTCCGGCAGTTCGACTTCGAGTCCGTAGGGGAGTACTACGACCACCTCATGAAGGACACGAGCGGCGATGCCTTCATCCCGCTCCTCGACGTCATCTCCACGAACCTCACCGCCTTTCTTCGGGAGCCCAAGCATTTCGAGTTCCTGGCCGAAACGGCCGTGCCGGAGCTGTTTCTTCAGGGCGGCTCGCGGGGATCCGGGCCTATACGCATCTGGTGCGCGGGGTGCTCGAGCGGCGAGGAGGCCTACTCCATCGCCATGACCCTGCTCGAGGCTCTGCCGGAGAACCGCCACTCGGACTTGAGCATCCTGGGAACGGACATTTCCACGCGGATGCTGCAGCTCGCAGAGCGGGGCGTCTACGAAGCCGCAAGGGTGGACAAGGTCCCCTACGCCATGCGCCGACAGTACTTTCAGAAAGGGGTGAACCGCTGGAGCGGCTTCTACCGGGTGAAATCGGCTGTTCGGGATCTGGTGCGCTTTCAGCGCCTCAACTTCATCGAGCCCTTTGCCTTCAGCCATCCGTTTGAGGTCGTGTTCTGCAGAAATGTGATGATCTACTTCGACAAGCAGACCCAGGAGGGGTTGGTCAACCGGTTCCACGAGGTCCTTCAGAGCCCGGGGTACCTGTTCATCGGCCACTCGGAGAGCTTGACCGGCATTCACCACCGGTTTCGATACGTGCGGCCCAGCGTGTACCGGAAGTGAAGCGTTTCGGGTCAGCCCGCCATTCGATCCTTCTCGATCCCCTGTTTCTTGATCTTCTCGACCAGCGTGGTGCGGTTCATCTTGAGCAGCTTGGCCGCGCGGTTTTTCACCCACCCCGCTTTCTCCAGGGCGCGCAGGATCAACTGGCGTTCGTACTCGTTGACGGCATTGCTCAGGGAGAGCCCTTCCTCGGGGATGAGCCCCTCTTCGTCCGGGCCGAGGGCGCGGATCTTGGCGATCTTCTCCGGCATGTCCTCCAGGGAGATCCGGTCGCCTTCGGCAAGGATGACCATCCGTTCGATGATGTTCTCCAGCTCCCGGACGTTTCCAGGCCAGTCGTAATTGACCAGGGCCTTCAAGGCATCCTTGGTGATGACCATGCGCTTGCGGCGCTTGGTTTTCGCAATGTTCTCGAGGAAGTGGTGGACGAGCAGAGGGATGTCGGACCTCCGGTCCCTCAGGGGCGGAAGGGAGACGGGGATGACCTTGAGCCGGTAGTAGAGATCCTCTCGAAAGGCGCCGTCGTCCACCAGCTTGTCCAGGTTCTTGTTCGTGGCCGCCAGGATGCGAACGTCGCACCGGATGGTCTTTGTTCCTCCGAGGCGCTCGAACTCCTGCTCCTGCACGATGCGAAGGAGCTTGACCTGAAGGTGGGGGCTCATCTCGGCCACCTCGTCCAGGAAGATGGTTCCACCGTTGGCCATTTCGAACCGGCCGATGCGCGTGCGAATGGCGTTGGTGAAGGCCCCTTTCTCGTGACCGAACAGCTCGCTTTCCAGCAGATCCTCCGGGATGGCGCCGCAGTTGACGGGGATCAGGGGCTTGTCCTTTCGCATGCTGTGGTAGTGAATGGCCTTGGCCACGAGCTCCTTGCCGGTGCCGGACTCGCCGAGGATCAGCACCGTGCTGTCGGTGTCGGCCACCTTCTCGATGATTCGAAAGACCTTGTTCATGGGAAGGCTGTCACCGATGAAGTTCTCGAACCGGTACTTCTTCTTGAGCTGCCGCTTGAGTGCGAGGTTTTCGCGTTTGAGGTCACGGAACTCCAGCGCCCGCTGAACCACGAGACCCACTTCTTCCATCTTGACAGGTTTGGCCAGGTAGTCGGCGGCTCCGAGCTTCATGGCCTCGACGGCGTTTCGAATGGTGGCATGCCCCGTGAGGATGATCCCCACGGTGTCGGGATGGTACTCGACGAGGGACTTCAGGAGGGTCATGCCGTCGACTTTGGGCATGTTCAGGTCGATGAGGGCCAGATCGTAGTACGCCTGATCCAGCATCTCTCCGGCAATCTCTCCGTTCTTCGCCGTGTCGACCCCATACCCTTCCCGCGCCAGATACTCCTGGAGCCTTTCGAGGATCTTGGGATCGTCATCCGCGACGAGGAGCTTGTAGTCTGTCATGGGGCACTCCTGGGCCTTCCCGGTTCCGGCAGGGAGTCGGGAGAGGCGCGTCGTCGCCAAAATATTGGCCTGACTTGGAAAAATGCCAAAATTCTAACATTGATTTTTGAAAAATCAATGCCTTTTTCCGGGAGATCGTCAAAGGCTTGGCAAAACGGTCCGAGCCCTGGAAGAGGTCGCACCGCGGTCCGAAAAAAGCAGGTCCCGGGGTCAGTTTTGCACCACGGCGTGGCGGGTGGTGTAGCCCGAGTCCGCCAAAATGACCTGCTTTCCGGTTCTCGCCGGCACGTCGATGACCACCGGCCCCAGCAGGTTGGCGGTCATCTTTTGAGGTTCTCCGGGTGGGATGGTCACCACGGCGAACAGGAGCGGGGCCTGGCCGTTCTTTCCGAGCAGGAGCGAGCGGTCCTTGCGGGAGATCTGCTGGAGGTAATCCTGCTCGATCAGGCAGGGGTTCACGAGAACGAACGCGAGATCCGGGGACTCCGTGGACTGGAGCCACATGAACGGGGATCCGGGTTTGTGCTCCAAGAGCACGCAGCTCTTCATGTCCGGGAACCCGATCATGCCCTCGGGAAATCGTATCAGGCGGTTCTCGTCGAGCTCGATGTCACCGAAACGGGTCGTCTTGATGTGCAGCATGGCGATCAGGTCTTCTTGGGCCGAAGGTCGGCGGTCAGGGTTCGGTTCAAATCGTCCAGGTCCCGAGGCGCCTGGGAGGCCGCCTCGAGGTTCTCTTGGGCGATGGTCTCTACCAGCTCCGTCCGGTTCACAGGGGTCTCCCGGGGCGCGTCGATGCCGATGCGCACCTGCCCGCCGCGGATTCCCAGCACGGTGACCGTGATGCGGTTTCCGATGGTGATGCTTTCATCCACCTTCCTCGTCAGTACAAGCACTGGTACCCTCCATGGCGCCAGCCCGCCCCGGCTGCAACCGGGCGCCTTCGGCGGTGCACGCGACAGTCTTCCGGCGAAAGCCGGTTGCCCCCCGCGCTACAGGAAGTTCACGAGGCTCAGCTTCATCACCTGGGCCGAGCTCTTCAATGCGGCCTGATAGGCCAGCTGCCGGGCCTGTAGATCCATCACCGCCTCGGCCAGGTCCGCGTCCTCGAGCTGGGACCTCCGGTCCGTGTAGGTGAGCCGCAAATCCTGGATGATGGTCTCCTTCAGCTCCAGCCGGTTGTGTTTGCTCCCCGTGTCCGCAATGAGGGCACCGAGGCGGTCCAGGTGAACGTCCAACCGGTCGATGGCGGCGCGGATTCCGTCCGCGTTGTTCGCCTCGAGGTCGTCCTTCAGGGTGGACAGGGTTTCGAAGAGGGTCTCCTCACCGGCGCCGGGATCGCCGAAGACGTCCTCTCCGTCCCTTCCCACGGCCAGGGTGATCTGCTTTGCGATGTGCACCTCGAACTCGGTGTCGTTACCGAGGTACGAGACCGTCCCGTCTCCCTGGAGCTCGAAGGGGCCGGTGTCCGTGTTGGTCCCGGCGAAAATGTACCGGCCGTCCACCTTGGTGTTGGCCAGGGAGAGGACCTGCTCCAGGGTGCCCTCCACGGCTTCGGCTGCGTTGGCCCTCTGAACGGCCCCCTGGCTGTCGCTGGACATCTGGATGGTGAGGGCCTTGGCCCGGCTCAGGAGGTCCTCCACCTGGCTCAGGGCCGTCTCCCCCATGGTCAGCCAGGACTCCCCCATGGCGATGTTCCGCTCCAGCTGATCGATGTGGTCGAGGGAGGAGCGAAGGCTCAGCACGCTGACCATGCCGACCGGATCGTCCGAGAGGCGGTTGATCCGCCTTCCGGTGCTGATCAGCTTGTTGGCCTCGAGCATGGCGTCCGATGACCGGGCCAGGTTGTGGTTGATGGCGTCGTATATGGACTTGTTGGAGACCCTCATGGGGCGCCCTCCTATCTCGTTTCCATCCAGAGGGGGTTTTTCTTGTCAATCACATCTCTGGATTCGCAACCCTGCAGTGCCCGGCATTCGTTGATGGATGGGCACTATCTCATGCCCAGCAGAATGTGGAGCATCTCGTCCGCCGTGGAGACCAGCTTGGCCGCCGCCGCATAGGCGTGCTGGTACTTGATCATGTTTGTCATCTCCTCGTCCAGGGAGACGGCCGAGAGGTTGTTCCGCTTCTCCGTCAGCTGGCTGACGACCACCTCGGTGTACTCCTGCTCCCGGCGAACGCTCGCGCTCTTGATCCCCACGGAGCCCGCCAGGTAGGCGTGGAACCCCTGGAGGGTGTCGGACCCCGAGGTGGAGGTGCCGTCGTAACCCGTGCGCTCCATGGTGAACCCGGTTTCCCTCAGTGCGGCGATGGCCAGGGCGTTCACGTTGTCTCCGGAGTAGAAGATCCCGGTGGTGTCCACCCGTCCTGCGGCGATGAAGTCCTTGTTGCTCTTCAGGGTGTCGTTCACGGCCAGGTCCTGGGCGTTCCGGCCGGTGAAGAAGGTGTTGATCCCCAGTGCGGCCAGGACCCCGGTGTCGTCCCCGGAAAAGGCCAAAGAGGCCCCGTCCCCGGGGTCGAAGGACAGCTCGAGCCGGTTGTCGGACGTGAAGGCGGCGTTGAGCGAACCGGTGCCGTCCAGCCGGGATCGAACGAACTCCAGGGTGTCCGTGTCGGGATCCGCAATGGTCACCGTGTCGGAGGCTCGTACGGACCCGTCGGCGTTGTACACCCAGAGGGTGAAACTGCCCGATTCGACGTCCTCGGCGAACTCCAGGCCGGAAGCGGCGATCGCCGCTCCGGTGTCCTCCGCCCGGTAGCTGCCGGTGGCCGAGGACATCCCTTTCAGCCCCACGCCCTGGCTGTGCACCTTGTTGATCTCCAGGATCGTCGTGGAGGCCAGCTCGTCGAGCTCGGTCCGGTACTTGGGAATGAGCTCGTCCCGCACGTCCAGCCACCCGCCCATCTTCCCGCTCTGAATCGAGTCCGTGATGTCCTCGGTCCCGCTGGACCCCTGCCAACGGACGGCGTCGTTTTCAAAGGACAGCTCGTAGCTGTCCGTCTTGCTGACCAGGGTGTAGCCCCGCTTGGTCGAGACGGTCACGTGCCCTTCGCTGCCCTCGAACACCTGGATGTCCAGGTGCTCCGACAGCCTTCGGATCAGGTTGTCCCTCTGATCGCGGAGGTCGTTGGCGTTGCCCTGGGTCTCCATGGGGACGATCTGCTCGTTGAGGGTGGCGATCTGGGCCGTGATCTGATTGATTTCCTGGGCGCCGGCCTCCAGAGAGAGGTCGAGCTCCAGGTCGAACTTGTCCAGGTCGTTGCGGATGTCTCGAAACGATTGGGAGAGCTGAGCCCCGGACTCGTAGAGCACGGCCCGCTCCGCGGACCCGGCCGGGTTGTTGGACACGTCGTGCCAGGCGCTCCAGAACGCCTCGAGCTGGGAGCTGATGCTTCGGCCGGAGTTCTCGTCGAACACTCCCTCGAGCACGGTCAGGTAGGTTTCCTTCTCCGTCATGGCCGCGTGGTCCGAGGTCCGATCGCGAAGGCTGGTTTCCACGAAGGTGTCCACCTGGCGCTGGATGTCCTGGAGCTCGGCGCCCCGGCCAAAGATGTACCCGCCGTAAGGGGCCGAGCCTTTCGTCCCGATGACGGCCGTCTGCCTGGAAAAGCCGTCCGTGTTCACGTTGGCGATGTTGTGGCTCGACACATCCATCGCGTACTGCTGGGTGAGGAGTGCGTCCTTGGCCACACTGAGGAGAAGTCCCACGCCCGACATGACCTACACCTTTCTCCGATAGATGGGGTTCCGCCGGGTCCGCCGTCCCGAGCCGGAGGGCCTGTATGTGTCGTTCCCCTGGTCCGGGTCCACCAGGCGGGCGATCAGTTCGTCGAACACGGCGAGGGAGCTTTGAATGAACTCCCGGTTTTCCCGTGCCCGCTCCCGAATCTCCATCTTGAGGCGGTCGATCTCGCTGCGGAGAGGGGAGGGGGCGGCGGACCCGCCCGGGTCCTGTAGTTGAATCAGCTCCTGAATGGCTTCGAGGATGGTCCGCTTTTCCTCCACCACGATCCACAGGTTCGACACATTGATATCGAGAAGGCATTCCCGTTCCTTGCCCAGGCATTTCCGGAGGCTGACGAGGAGATCGACCTTTTCCCGATCCAAATTCTTCGCTGCGGGTTCGTGCGTGGCCATGTCTGTTCCTTCCTATGAGATATCGGCTTCGGGGGATGCGTTCTCAAATGCCGGCCGGGCCTTAGCCGATTCGATCTCCCTGCGATCCCCCAGAAAGGCCCTCGGGTCCACGGGGCGGCCGTGCCGGCGTACCTCGAAATGGAGGTGAGGCCCGGTGCTCATACCGGTCGAGCCCGCGTGGGCCACCGGGTCCCCGGATCGGACCCAGTCCCCCGGCCGGACCAGATTCTCCCGATTGTGTGCGTAGAGCGTTCGGAACCCCTGGCCGTGGTCGATCTCCACCATATTCCCGTACCCGGGCCGGCGTTCGCTCCGGACGACCCTGCCCGGCAGGGAGGCGGAAATCGGGGTCCCCTCCTGAACGGCGATGTCCAGCCCTTCGTGAAACCGCCGCTCCCCGGTGAAGGGGTGGGTCCGCCACCCGAACTCGGAGGACACCCGTCCTCGAAGGGGCCAGCCCGGCCGGGTGGGCTCCGGAATGTGCGGAGGACGGGAAGCGGATTCCGAAGTGCCGGCGGCCGGATCCTTTCGCCGGAGCTGCTGGTAGAGGAGGTCGGCCAGGCCGCGCTCGCCCATCCCGGCCATGGATTTGGACAGCTCCTGGTCCAGGAGGGTTTCGTACATCTCTTCCCCTTGACCTCCGTGGAAGAGATCGCACTTCTCCACCGTACGACGCATGCTTCGAAGGAGCTGGTAGGTGAACACGGACTCGAACTCCTCGCAGGCCTTGCGAAGCCTGCTGTCCCTGGAGGCCTGCCCCTCCATGCCCTGAATGTCCGGTCTGAGGTCGATGCCTTTGCCGAGCATGCCGGTCTCCCCGTTCGTTGCCCGTTTAGATGATTTCCAGCTCGGCCTGGAGCGCGCCGCTGGCCTGAATGGCCTGGAACACCGTGATCAGGTCCCGCGGAGAGACGCCGATGGCGTTCAGCCCGTTGACCACCTCGCCCAGGTTGGCCCCTTCATTCAGGAGGATCAGCTTCTGCTTATCCTCGGTGATGTTGATCTCGGTCTCGTCCGTCACAGCCGTCTCTCCCTGGGAGAAGGGGGCCGGCTGGCTCACGTTCTTCTTCTCCTTGATCTGCACGCTCAGGTTGCCGTGGGCGATGGCCACGGGAGAGATCCGGACGTTCTCCCCCATGACCACGGTGCCGGTGCGCTCGGCCAGAACGATTCGGGCCTTGTTGTCGGGCTGGACGCGGATCTGCTCCAGCTCGGCCACCAGCGGCACCAGGTTCCCCTGGAAAGCCTCGGGGACCTGCACGCGGACGGTCCCTGAGTCCGAGGGAGAGGCGATCTGGGTCCCGACCTCCCGGTTGATGGCCCCCGCCACGCGCAGAGCGGTGGTGAAGTCGGGTTTGTTCAGGCTGATGGTGAGTTCCCCCAGGTCGTTGAACTGAAACGGGATCTCACGCTCGATGGTGGCCCCTCCCGGAATGCGGGCGACTGTGGGGTGGTTCTTCTGCACGCCGCCCCCGGCCGCTCCGCTTGCGGAGAAACCGCCCACCAGCAGGGGACCCTGGGCCAGGGCGTAGATCTTGTTGTCCGCGCCCTTGAGGGGGGACAGGAGCAGGGTGCCGCCCTGGAGGCTTTTGGCATCCCCCACCGACGAGACCAGCACGTCGATCTCGCTGCCCACCCGGGCAAAGGGAGGGAGGTCGGCCGTGACCATGACCGCCGCCACGTTGGCCACCTTCACCTGGTCCGGAAGCGCGTGAATGCCCAGCCGCTCCATCATGTTGACCAGGCTCTGCACCGTGAACTTGGTTCCGTTGCCGTCCCCGGTGCCGTTGAGTCCGACCACGATGCCGTAACCCATCAGCTGATTGGTCCGGGTCCCCTTGATGGAGGCCAGGTCCTTGAGCCGGGCCGCCCGGGCGGACCCGGACGGGAGCAGTGCGCATCCGAGGAGCAGCAGCACCGAGAGCGTGACGATGGCTCGCTTGTGTGTTCGCACGGTCTCCTCCCTTAGAAAGGCCACACAAAGTCTACGGCCCGCATGAGCCAGCCCGGCCTCTGCTTGTCGGTGACCGGACCGCTTCCCGTGTACTCGATGGCGGCCTCTGCAATGTAGCTGGACAGAACGGTGTTGTCGGGGGAGATGTCCGCCGGCCGCACCAGGCCCGTGAGGGTGATGTACTGGGCTTCGTTGTTCACCCTGACCTTGCGGGAGCCCTTGATGAACAGGTTCCCGTTCGGCGTCACCTCGATGACGCGGGCGGTGATGGACGCGGTCATGCTTTCGTTGCGGGTGGTCTCGCCGGACCCGTCGAAGTCGTTCGCCATGGAGGCCTTGAACATGGCCTCGTGGTCGAAGGAGGCGGGGACGCCGAGCTCGCTGATCTTGCCTTCCCACCCCATGAGATTGCTGATGCCCGCGTTGATGGAGGAATCCCTCGCCGTCTTGGTGGTGGCCTTTTTGTTGGCCTTGGAGGTCTCCACGATGTTTACGGTGATCAGGTCCCCGATCTTGGAGGCGCGAAGGTCCTGGAACGCGCTTCGATAGGCGATCTCGCTCCAGAGCCCGGCAGCGGCTGTGGGGTCCTGGGGCGCCGCGGGAACCGGGGCCGTCATCGCCGGCCGGGGCGGGGGGGGCTCGTTCATGGGCTCCCGGGGGTCCGGGGACCGAAGGGGAAGCCCGGCGCACCCGGCCATCCAGAAGAGGGTGATGACTGCGGCCATGCTGAGGCGTTGTCTGGCGATCATGGTGTTCTCCCGGGTTGATCCTTGGTTCCGTGGTTCGAGCTGCAACCGGCCCACACGCAGGCCGTGGTCGTCAAAAGGTGACCATCACCCAGCCGGGGGCCTGGACGGTGGAGAGGATCTCCTTGCCGCTCTGGAGGTTCCTCACACGAATGCGGTCCCCCCGGCGGCCGTCCTCCAGGGCTTCTCCCCGGGTGGTGATCCTCAACGTGTCGTTCTCCGCCAGAATGACGACGGCGCTTCCCCGCTCCACCACCGCGGGCTCTTCCACCATGGCGGCGGTCAGGGTCCTCCCAGCGCGGATGCTCCTGGCCGCGCGTTTGCCCACGACCTCTTCCGGGTCCACGAGGACGTCTCCGTGATGACGCATGGTGGTCTCCCGGACCCGGTGCACGTCCTCCGGCTCGACCATCTCTCCCCGCTGAATCCGCCTCACGGCCCGCAGCACCTCCCGGGTGATGGAGATGCGCGCCGATACGGGGACCCGCCGGATCTGGCGGCCGTTTACATAGAAGGTGAGGGTGGCGGAGACGTTGCCGAGGTAGTCGGCGTTTCCGTTCTCCCGAATGTCCCAGCGGAGGTCGCCTTCGGGGAGGGCCACGTCCTCAGGGACCCGGATCGACTCCAGGGTGATCTCCTCCTCGGGCCAGGGGGCGGTCTGAAGCACGTGATCCCGGAAGAGGGCTTCCATTCGGGCGGCGGTCACCACCTGAGCGGTCCGGTGCACCACCAGCTGGTCCGGCGTCCTCAGGGTGACGTCGTCGCCGAGGTCGGCGATGGCGGAGCCCACCTTGTAGTTGAGAAACCGCCGGTTGAACCGATGGGCATTCCCCGGCGCGGGGGCCGAGGCCACCTCCACCGCCTTCAGCGAAGCCACCCGGGGGTCCCCGGAGGGTTGAAACGAGGCGATGTGACCCAGAGTCACGGCGTCGCCCGACACCGTGGCTTCCCCGGAGACGCGAATCTCGAGCTTGTCGGTTTCAGCCGCTGCTTGCCCCGGCGGAAGAAGTCCGGCTGCAGCTGCAGCCAGGAGTCCTGCGAACAGGACCATGAGCGATGTCCGCATGGTGATCATCCCCTGTTACCGCTTGATGTTGTTGGCCATCTGGAGCATCTCGTCGGCCGCCTTGATGGACTTGCTGGCCACCTCGTAGGCCCGCTGCCCCACGATCATGTTCACCATCTCTTCCACCACGTCCACGTTGGACATCTCCAGGTAGCCCTGGGAGAGGGTTCCCAGCCCGTCCACGCCGGGGTTCCCCTCGACGGGGTCCCCAGACGCCTCGGTGGGCCGGAAGCGGTTTCCTCCCACGCTCAGGAGCCCGGCGGCGTTGGGGAAGCTGTGGATGGTCAGCTGGGCGCTGGCCAGCTCGGTGCCGTCCGGCCCCATGGCCACCATGTTGCCGCCCGAGTCCACGGTGAAGTTCACCGCCTCCGGGGGAATGGAGAACTCCGGTTGAAGCCGCTCGCCCTCGGATGTGACGATGTAGCCTTCGGAGTCCATCTTGAAGGCCCCCGCACGCATGTAGAGCTCCTCGCCGTTGCTGAGGATCTTGAAGAACCCTTCCCCCTCGACGGCGAAGTCCAGGTCGTTCTTGGTCTGCACGTAATCGCCCTGGCTGAGGATCTTCTGGACCGACACCGGTTTGGTCCCCATGCCGACCTGAATGCCCGTGGGGACCTCTCCGCCGGAGCTGGTGGCCGCCCCCGGAGACCGAAGGTTCTGATAGAGCAGGTCCACGAAGTCGGCGCGGCTCTTCTTGAAGCCCACCGTGTTCACGTTGGAAAGGTTGTTGGCGATGACGTCCATGTTCAGCTTCTGGGCCGCCATTCCCGAGGCGGATGTCCAAAGGCTTCGTATCATGAGGGTTTCCTCCTTTTCGCCCTAGCGGATTCGGCTCACGTCGTTGATGGCGCGCTGGTTCACGTCGTCCAGGATCTGAATGACCTTCTGATAGCTCTCGAAGGCCCGCATGCAGTGGATCATGGAGACCATCTCCTCGGCGATCTCCACATTCGGAAGCTCGAGGTACCCCTGCTCGACCCGGCTGGTGGGCGGAAGGGCGGCCTCGGGCTCGTCCTCGGGGTTGCCGAACATGGCCTGTCCCGTGGGAACGAGCTTCTTGGGGTCCTCGAAGGTGACGAGGTCGAGCACGCCCGCGTCCTCGCCGCCCGACCGGACCCAGCCCAGGCCGCTCACCTGAATGTCGTTCCCCGGGAGCCGGATGGGGCCTCCCTGACCCAGGACCCGGTCCCCGTTCTGGGTTACGAGGAACCCCTCGTTGTCCAGGGCGAAGTTGCCCTTCCGGGTGTAGCGCACGCCGTCCTCGGTCATGATCTTGAAGAACCCTTCGCCGTTGACGGCCAGATCCAGGTGGTTGCCCGTGGAGCGAAAGTCCCCCTGGGTGAAGTCGGTCTCGATGCGCACAGGGCCTGCCGGTCCCGCCCCGTCTTCCCCTCCGCCTTGCCCCTGGAGGACGTCCTGAAAGCTGATGCGGGACTTCTTGTGCCCGGGGACCGAGGTGTTGGCCAAGTTGTTGGCGATGACGTCCATGCGCATCTCTTCCTTGAGACAGGCTTTGACCGAATCAATCATTCCCTGATACATGCGCCCTCCAGTGATGCTCTCCGTGGTTGATCCTGATTGCCAGACCTGGACTGCAATTCCCATACCATGCCGGCGTTTCGGGGTGCGCTTGTTTTTGGAGGACATAACCGAATGACATCAAATAGCAATTTCGATGTATGGGGTGGATCGGGCAGGCCTTTTCCCCTTCGCGGATCCTGAAGGACGAAGTCCTTTCCTCGGAGCGGGAAACATTTGCCCAGGGACGGGCTCCCGAAAGCTCATGGCCCGATCGCCGCGGATGCAGGATCGGCCCCATGGATGTTGGTGGACAGCCATGCTCTACTACGGCGTCATTCGCCTGGGCCCCGCCGTGGTCTGTAGGAGCCCGGCCGGCCGGAGTACGGCGTTGGCCTACCTGCTCAAGGACATGATCATCAGCGGAGGGCTGAACATCGATCCTGCGGAGGTCGAAAAGGTCCTCTACCTTCATGAATCCGTGGAGGAGTGCGCGGTCGTGGGGCTGGCGCACGAGGAGTACGGGGAGGCGGTGGCCGCCTTCATTCGCGTGAAACCGGACCCTGCGGTCACGGAAGACGACATCACGAGGGTTTGTAAGGATCGCATGGCCTCGTACAAGGCCCCAAGTCGCCTTTGTGGAGGACTATCCCAGAACGCCCCAGGGAAAGCTCCTCAAGCGGGAGCTGAGGAATCGCCCCATCGGATCCGGGACGGCAAGGGGAAAGGCGCACTGTTCACAGGATGGAAGGGGCGGTCTCCTTCAGGCCCTCCTTTTCGAGCTCCTGCGTCCGCTTTTCCAGCTCCTTCATGGCGAAACGGTAGGCGAGCTCGTACTTGCGAATGTTGGCCACGTAACGGACCGTCTCATTGCCGATCTCGGCCAGGGCCGCGTGCTCCACGTTCCCGAACCATCGGTTCGGGTCCAGGCCCATGGACCGCGTCCTCTTTCGAAGCCGGTGGACCCGGCCCGGACCCGCGTTGTAGGCGGCCAGGGCGAAATCGTATTGATCTTTCGGATCGATGGCCGGGTCGGAGAACGCCTCGTTCAGGAGATAGGCCAGGTACTTGACCCCGGCGTGGACATTGTCCCCGGGATTCGTTATGTCCGGAATGCTCACCGGCGGCTGGGATGCGGTCTCGGGCATCAGCTGCATGAGCCCGACGGCGCCCGCGTCGCTCCTCCGGCTCTGGTCGAGGCCGGACTCCTGATAGGCCTGGGCGGCCACGGCCAGCCATTCCAGCCCGTACCGGCGGGCGTACTTCTGGAAATACCCACGGTAGGCGTCCAGCTTTTCCCTCTCCTCTGAATCGAGCGGGTTGCGAATCCAGTGGGTCGCCTCATCGTAGCGATGGAAGAGGATGTTTCCGATGCGTGTCCCCTTTTTGTGCGACGGAACATACGCGTTGAGCGCGGCCAGCAGGTTGGGGCTGTCCGTTCGAACGGCCCAGGCCCGGTCCTGCGGGGGCCCCGCGGGAAGATGATCGAGCGGGACGAGATCCGGAAAGACCCGGGACCAGAGCCGGGCCGAGTCCTCCGGGCCGACGGTCAGGGAAAAGACGCCCGCGTGGATCATCTCGTAGAGGTCCTCCGTGACCAGGTCCTCCCCCGCCTCGACGATCCGCATGGGGGAAAGCCCCTTGGCCTTCAGGCGCTCGTTCCGTTTCTTCAGGGAGGCGATGTCCGAGCTCCCGGCCGTGACGTGAACCGTCCTCCCGGCCAGGTCCTCCAGGGTACGGGGCGCGGGCGCGCTTCGATGGGTCACGAAAATCCGTTCCACATCCTTCTCGTAGGGCTCGGCAAACAAAATCCCTTTGTGAGGCGAGGGCGCCAGACCCGCGGCGGCGATGTCCCCCTGGCCCTCGGCCAGGGCGCTCAGGAGCCGGTCCCGAGGCAGGGGAAGAAAGACCATCTCCACAGGGGGCTGCCCCTTGCCCCGCGTTCGATTCAGCTGGTCTCCAAAGCGGTTCATCATCTCGTACTCGAGGCCGAAGAGTTCGCCCCGGGCGATGAAGAAGTTCGTGCGGTCGTAGCTCACCAGGACGCGAATGCGCTCGCGCTCCAGCAGGGCATCCAGGTCGCCGGTGTACCGGGGAGGAGACGAGGCCGCCGGCGCCACCAGCTCATGGGAGGCCGTTTTCGAGGCAGGAAGCTCCTTGCTCGCAGGTTTGGAGGGCGGTTTGCGTGAAGCGGGCGCGGGTTCCCCGTCCCGGCTGCTCTTCCCCGGCCCGCGGATCCGGGACGGGGTTGAGGCGTCCCCTTCCTTTTCAGAGGCCTCCACCCTCTCCGGCATCGACCCGGTCACCTGAAGAGCGGCGCAGGCATCCCCGGCGCCGGGCCGAATCGTCTTCTGGATCCGGACCCGGGTGGCGGGATCGCCCGAGGGGTGCGCCGTGATGTCCGCCCGCCAGGCCGTCCCGGGGGTCAGCATGTCGAAGAGGGACCCGATCTCCCCGCGGGCCTCGAACGGCCGGTCCTCGAACGAGCCCTTCATCTCCAGGCCGATCGGTTGACGAAGGCCCGGGGCCGATGCGGTCAACCGGGTCAGCCGCACCACGCGGAACCGCCCGGACCGGACCTCCCGATAGGTCAGGAGCCCCTGCTCCACCGTGACCCTGTCGAGCGCAAGCTCCAATGGCCCCTGTTCCTGGGGCAAGGGCCTGGCCGCCCCCTTTTGCCCGAATGCGCCGCGGGAGGGCCGAAAGTCCAGGTTCGTTTTTCCGGCCTCATTCTGTTCGACGAGGATGCGGGGCTCCACCAGGTGAAGGCGGCGGATGCGGACCGTTCCCGCCAGAAGCGGAAGGAGGTCCACCCCGGCCTCGACCCGCTCGATGTGGATCATGTCGGGCCGGGAATCCCATGGCTCTCCGGCCAGACGGACGTCCCCGGCCACCAGGACGGGCGCGAGACCGAGCTCCAGGTGAAGGGCTCCGGCCATGCGGCACGCCCTGCCCGTCGCCGCTGTGACGGCGGCTGCAGCCGATTTCCGAACCTCACCGTAGCTCCTCGACTTGATTACTCCCAGGAGGACCAGAGGGGCAAGGATCAGGAGCCCGATCAGGGCGAAAAGGATCGGTCGGCGGCGCATGGCGTCTCCTCCTTCGGGCATGTGCGATCAGCGGAACGTTCGGACGCGGCCTGCGGCCCTCCCCAACCGGCCAGCCGGCGGGGCGTCACCAGGTTAGATCAAACGCCAACGGCCGGGCCCCCTTCAGCAGAGAGGCGGGCGGGGTCAGCTCGACGTGGACGACGGCCATACCGCCGGAAGTCCCGGGATCCACGCGAGCGGAGAGGTCCTCGGGCGGCTCATGCCCGGTGTCGCGGAACAGGTTCCTCAGGTGCTCGATGAGAGCGGCTTCCGAGGGGGCTTCATCCGCCTCGGCGGGGTCCGCCCGGAGCCGAAAGAGTCGCCCGAGAAGACCGTTCAGAAAGGCCGGCGGCGCCACGGCCTCGCCGCACAGGGCGGTCTCCCGGGGAATGGCGGCGATGTCCCGGCCCCGCACGCCCAAAAGGGGCGTGAACCCGGCTCTCACGAACTCGGCCGCCCGGTCCTCGGAGAGCAGGGCCTCGGTACTGCAGGGCCCCTCCTCCTTTTGTGAATCCACGGCCAGGTTCCGAAGGGCGCAGCCCTCCGTATCCGTGAACCGGGTGGGCCAGCCCCAGCGAACCACGCTCTGGCCCATGAGGGCCCCGAGCGCCCACACCGGCGCGACCCAGAGGGGGGCCTCTTCCTCGAAAAACACAGGCCGGGGCGGGTTGTCCTTGCCGTAGGCCGGACGCGTCAGGAAACGGTTGACCAGTACGGCCGTCCAGCGCGCCCCGTCATGGTCCGCGAGCCGCCTCCAGGGGGCGTAGCCCATTCCCTCCAGATGATGCCCGATGTAGGGCAGGGTCTCGAGCTCCCTCCAGGTCGGGATGTGGAAAAACCGGGCAGGAGCCCAGACGGCCGCAGGGACGAGAAGTTCGGCGGCAACGTTCGCCACCCGCTCGAGCCGCTCCACGTGCGGGGGGCTGCTCTCAAAGGGGAGATCCACCAGCACGAGGTTCGGGGGAGCGGCCGAAAACGTCGTTTTCAGTCCCTGAAGCGTCTCGCCCAGGGTCTCGGCCGAGACCGGGCAGAGGTCCACGGTGACGCTTCCCCCGGGCCGAACCGCTCCCTGCCGCAACAGGGTTTCCACGCCTCTCCACGAGGCCTCCAGCCTTCGAAAGCCCGCGTCATCGAACACGGCCTTGAGAAGCCGGGCCATGAGCTGCTCCATGCGGGCCTTCAGGGATCCTTCCCCTCGCGGTGCCTTTGCCGACGCTCCATTCCCGGACAGGGCCACCATGGAGAGGATGTCATCCACCACCCCCCCCTGCGGCGGCTTCTCACGGGCCGGCGGCTTTGACGGCACCGTCGAGAGGTCCTGGGGCACGTCCGGCCACCGCTCCCGTACGATCCGGGCGATCGCGTCCTCGGGTGTTCCCTTTCGGGTCTCCTCTTCCACGAGGTCCGCAGCCCGGGAGAGGCGCTCGAGGAAGGGGCAGGCCTTCACCACCCCCTTGGGGGAGAAGGACGTCAGCCCGGTGGCCGAGAAGGTGAGAGCGCGTTCTGGGCACAGGGCCCCGGGCACCGGGACGGAGACCGAGGGGCCGAGGGTCTCCACGGCCCGGTCGAGGCCTTCGAGGTCGAGGCCCGTGACCGGCGGGGCGGACAAGGCACCGGGGCTCCCGGAGAGCGGGGCCAGGGCCAGGATGTGATATCGATTGGAGCGCTCTGACATGGCATTCCCCCGAGAAGGTTTCTCCGATTCGGTCTCAGTCAGAAGGTGAGCACGTGTACGTCGGCCTCGTCCTCCTGGCTGTACGGGCCGAAGAGGAGGCCACGGGGCGTCTCCTTCACCCGTGCAAAATAGGAAAGGCCCGGGTCCAGGTCGTTCTGAACGGCCCAGGCCGTGTACTCCCGGTCCCCCAGGGTGAGGGTGAGACCCTGAACCGGGTATCGAAGGACGGCCTTCTGAGGGATGCTTCCCGCAGGGCCCACGCCGTGGGCGTCCACGGCGCCCCCTTCCACCCCCAGAAGGGCTCCGGACCACGAGAGGCCCTTGCCGGGACCCACCTCGAACCAGACGCCGAAGCCCGGGTTGGCGTGGACGGACAGGCGGTAGTCCATGGGAACGTCTTTCGGCGGTACGTTGGCCTTGGCCGTCATCTTGGCCCCGAGGGAGGTCCCGGCCGCGGAAAGGACATCCGCCCCCCGAAGCGGTGTGGGGAGGTCTTCGGCGGAAGGGCCCTCTTCGGTGGCGAGCCAGAGCACGGGAAACCCCTGTCCTTTCTTCTCTTGGACGGAGAGGGCCAGCAGGCCCAGCCCGTAGCGCACCGACGGGGCCTCCATGTCCTTCGGGTCCCCCAGGATCACCCAGAGGGCGGTCTCCGGGGCGGTCAGGACCTCCTGCGGGGCCTGCCACGCCATGTGGTTCAGATCATCGGTCCAGAAGTGGCCGTCGGCCTCGAGGCGGTAGGTCCTGGCCACGCCCAGGACGCTCGCCACCGCCTCCTCGTTTCGGGCCAGGGAGGTGATCCAGATCTTCTTCATGAGCGCTCCTTTTCCGCCGGCACCGCTGCAGGGTGCCGTCAACCCAGGGTCAGGACGGTGACCTGGCTGGGCGCGATGCACATGCCCGGGGCGTTGGGCATCATGCCCAGGGAGTTCTGTCCGGTCACGCTGGTCAGGCGCTGGGCGGGCGCGCCGTCCACGAGGATCGTCTCGCACCCCACGAAGTACTCGGTCTGACCGTCGATTAGGTGGGAGACGACCCCTCCGGCCGTGCCGAGCTCGTCCCCGAAGCTCACCAGGCCCTTGGAGAGGAGGTTCACGGCGGGCATGCAGTCCACGAGCACGTTGTAGGCCGCCGGGGCCGTGGTGGCCGACATGGCAAAGTCCGGGTAGGGAAGCGGGGCGCCCAGGGCCGCCGGGGTCAGACAGACGTCCGGGAACCCGAAGTCCGTGCCCGCACCCATGCTCAGCATAAACATGTGTCTCTCCTTTCCTCGAAACGCACACCCGGGCCCATCAGCCCAGGTGCACCTGCTCGGCGTTGATCGTGACGACCTCCTCGGCCATGTGGACCGCGTTTCTGGACTGCACGGTCAGGGAGTCCTCCACGAGGTAGCGCGCGCTGCCGCACTGCACCTCGTCCTGGTCCTCCACGTAGCGAAAGGAGTCCTGAAGCCGCTGGGTGAGCCGGTGTACCGTCTGTTCCACACTCGACGCGACGGTCCGAATCCGTTTGATTTGGGCCTGAAGCGCCTTGGCGGCCACGGAGAGCCTCTCGATCACTGCCTCGCCCGCGCCGGCGTGGACCGAGACCTTTCTCGAGGCCAGGGCCAGGGCGTCCTCCGCAGCCAGGGTCACGTCCCGGTCCGCGGTGAGGGAGAGATCTCCGTCCCGCGCGTGAATGGACAGGTCCCCGTCGACCACGAGCCGGGTGTCACGCTCCTGCCCCTGGGCCCGTTCCAGCAGGGAGAGGACATAGCCTGCCCCGTCCGCATCCATGGAGACAAGGACCCGGTCCCCGGCCCGGGGTTGAATCAGGCAACTCAAGGCCCTGCGGGCCTCTACGGTCCCAAGGGAGGTTCGTACCGCAAGGGCCTCCCCTGCCTCGTCCACCACCTCACCGTACTCCAGCCAGGGGAGCGCCCGCTCCGTCCGGTCTGCCAGGTTGTGCATGGTGTCTCCTCCTCAAACATTTTGATCCGTTTTCGTACCGCGTAGCATCGGCGGCCGGACCTACACCTGTGGCGACCAGGCCTCGGCCTCGGCCAGGTCGGGGTCTGCGCCGCGAAGCGCGGTCCGGTTCGCGCCGTTCCAGAGGGTGTGATCCTCCACGATCCCGTGCACGCGGGCCATGAAGAGACCCGCCTCCGTGAAGTCCGCGGCCGTGAGATCGGCACGGGAAAAATCGGTATACGTGCACGTGGCCCGAACGAACCGTGCCGCCCGGCACACGGCCTTGTCCAGCACCGCGTTCGTGAGATCGGCCCCGGTGAGGTCGGCCCGGGAGAGGTCGGCCTCCCCGAAATAGGCCTTGGAAAAGCCCCCCCCGGCCATACGGGCCTCCACGAGGACCGTACCCTTGAACATGGCGTGCTCGGCATGCGCCCGTTCCAGGGAGGACCCGGTCAGATCCGCGCCGGAGAAGTTGGACATGCGGAGGTCCGCACCGCTCAGGTCCGCGCCCTTGAGGTTGGCGCCGTCCGCATTGACCTGGGAAAAGCGCACCCCCTGAAGGTCCTGTCCCTCCAGGTTGCAGCCCCGAAAGAGGACCTTGAAGAAACGGGCCCCTCGAAGCCGGGCCCCGGCCAGATCCGCGCCGTTGAAGGTGGCCTTCACGAGGTCCGCGCCGTTGAAGTTCGCCTCCTTCAGGCTCGCCCCGCCAAGAATGGCCTTCTCGAACCGGGCGCCGGTAAGGTTCGCCTTGTCGAGCCGGATCCTCTGGAGCGGGGACCACCGGAAGCGTGTGCCGGAACAGTCCGCGCCGGTGAGGTCCGCGTCCTCCAAGAGCGTCATGTAGAGGGTCACGTCGCGGAATCGGGCTCCCTGAAGCCGGGCCTTTCTCAGGTCCACCTTTGTGAGGTCCGTCCCGTCCAGGCGCACGCCGGTGAAATCGCAGTCCCGAAAGCCCGTCTTTTGAATCCTCACGCCGCTCAGGTCGGCATGCTGAAAGGAGACGCGCTCGAACCGCCCGCCCGTGAGGTCCGCTCCCGAGAGGTCGATCCCCGAGAGGTCCGCGTCCTCGATGGTCTGGTTGGCCCGAATGGCGTTCAGGACGTCGTCTCGATTCATGGGACCGCCCCCTTTCCTCTCATGGGAGGTACTCCGTCCGTCCGTAGAGTTGGGTCCCTTTCAGGTTGGCCCCGTCGATCTTCGTCTTCCCGAAGACCGCCTTAAAGAAATCCACGCCGTAGAGGTTCGACCCGGAGAGGTCCGCCCCCACCACGCGGGACTTTCGAAGGGAGCCGAGAAAGAGGTTCACCCCCCTCAGGTCCGCGCCCTCCAGGTTGCACTTCGTCAACCGGGTCTCCCGGGCCGGCACGCGATAGAAATCCGCGGCATGCAGGTCGCAGTTCTCGAACATAGCCATCTGGATCCGCGCCCCCCGAAAACGGGCCCCGGAGAGGTCCGCGTCCCGAAAGCAGGCCTGCTTCAGCGTCGCGTGCGTGAAGTCCGCCCCGGGAAAGGAGGCCCCGCCCCCCATGCGGGTCTTGGTGAGATCCGCCCCGGAAAAGGTCACGCTCTCCCCTTGGGCCTCGTAGAACATGGTGGATTCGAGGACCGCGGACGAGAAAACCGCACCGTCCAGCCGGGCTTTCTGAAACAGTCCCTTGGTGAGGCGGGCCCCGCTGAAATCGGCCTGGGCCGCCCGAGCGCCCGAGAAGATCCCCATGTGGGCCTCCACCCCTCGAAACCGGGTCCCGGCCAGGGTGGCTTTTTGAAGGGACGTCATGCGCATGCGGCTCCCCGTGAGGTCGGCGCCGGTCAGGTCCGCCCCCTTCAGCATGGCCAAATTCCACTCGGATTGCCGGAGATCGGCCCCCGCCATCTTGGCCCCTTCGAACAACGCGGCCTTGCTACGGGCGTTTTGCAGGGACGCCTTCGTGAAATCGGCCTTCTGGGCCACCACCCGGGAGAGATCCGCCCCGTCCAGGACGGACCCGCAAAACCGGGTCTCCCGGCAGAGGGACCCGGTCAGGTCGACGCCCCGAAGGTTCAGGTTGGACAGGTCCAGGCCCGACAGGTTCGCCCCCTTCAGGCTCTGCCCCTTTTCGTACCGCTCCACCACCTCTTCCCGGGTGAAGCGTTTCATGGTCTCCGGATCCATGCCGGCGGACTCGAGCCGCTCCCGGGCCTTCCCGGGAAGCTCGCCGGCCCGGGCCTTGGCCTCGGCCGCCCTTTTCTTCCCCGCCTCGATCTTCTCCATCCCTTCCTGGTACCGCCGGTCCCCGTATTGACCCGTCTCCACGGCCTGGGCCGCGGCCGCCTCCATTCGGGCCTCCACGTCCGGGGTCAGATGCCCGCCAGCCCGGAGGTCCTCCATCTGCCGGCGGATCTCACCGGCCAGGTCCTGACCGGTCTCGGAAAGGGATGCGCCCGGACGGGCGGAGGCGGCGCCGAGGGCGGCCTCGGGGTCCTGCCCCGCCGCGGCCACGGAATCCCGCGCCTCGGCCTCCATCTGCTGCCGGAAGGCCTGAAGCTCCTCCTGCTTCGGCCGGTGGGCGGCTCGAAGCTCGTCTCTCAGGGAGGCGGACAGGGCCCGAATGTCAAAGGGCGGAATGGAGAGGCCGGCCAGAGGGGACCCCTTGGGCGGGTCGCCGGGGCCGGGGAGGTCCGGTTCCAGCCGGTGACGCGCGGCGACATCCTTCGGCAGGGCCTCCATGACCCACGCCCGAATGTCCGCTCCGGCCTCACGGGCCTCGAACACCGTCTTCCCTTCGGGAAGGGGGAGGAGCGTGGCGTTCGGACAGGCGTCCTTCCACGCGGCCGCACTCCCTTCGGGCAGGCCCGGCGGAACGACCACCAGGAAGGCCGGGGCCTGGGACAGGGCCTCGGAGGCCTCCGAGTCCGGCTTTTCGCCGGGCTTCTCCATGGAGAGGACGGAGCAGGCGTCTCCCACCTCCTGCTCCATGAACCAGGCCTCCAGGGGGTCTCCGACCCGGACGACCGGAGCCCCGGCCGCATCCGCCGCCGGGAGAAAGAGGGGCGACTCGTCCGATCCCTCCACCCGAACGTCCCCGCCCGGGTCTCCGTGCACCCCCGGCCGGATCCAGAGCCCGCCCAGCACGGCCCCTCGAAACCGGGGGATCACGAGCCCCGCAGGGAGGACCAGGGGCGCGCTCCCGCCCGGACCCGTTCCCGGCCCTTCCTTCAGGCCCCACAGGCGGCGTTCTTCGCTGTGCGCCTCCGGGTTCAACCCCATCCAGGCCCGCCGAATGGTTCGCTCCTCGAAACCGAGCCGTTCCAGGGCGGACCGGGCCTTCGGGTCCGCCTCCAGGGCCTTCCGCCACCGAACCGCCAAGGGGAACCCCCGATCGTGCCAGGGGGTGACGGCCCTTCCGGGCATCGGGTCGTCCGGGTCGATGCCCGCCCGGGCCAGGTGTTCCGGCGGAACGAGCCCTTTGAGGTCCTCGGAGATCCCCTGGACCGCCGCGGCCCCTTCCTCCCGGGCCTTTCGGGCCCGGGCTGCAGCCTGGGCCACACGGGCCTCGGACTGCCGAATCGACTCCCTCAGACGGTCGATCCCGCGAAGGTCGACGGCGGCCTGGTGCCCGTGCCGGGCCCTGGCCTCCCGGGCCTGGGCCTCCAGCGTGGAGAGGAGGCTCTTTGCCCGGTCCAGGTTGGCCCGGGCCCGCGCCTCCATCTCCTCCGGTGTGCGGCTCATGACCGGGGCCTTTCCCATGGCCCGAAGCTTTGCCGCCTCGATCTCCTTGGGAATCCCCCGGAACCGCTTCATGGCGGCCCCAGCCCGTTTCCTCGCCGCCTCGACCGGGGCCGGGTCCACGGGCACGGTCCGGTCCAGGCGCTTCTTCTGCTCCTCGAGATAGTGCTCCAGAGACTTGGGTTCGTCCGCACCCCGTTCCGTCGCCAGAAACACCCGTCGCACGTCCGCGTACTCGTCGTCCTGAATCTCCGTGGTGCCCCGGTAGACCACCACGCCGCGCAGGATCCCCGGAAAGAGCCAGACCGTATCGATGCGGGTCGGCACCTCCTCGAAGAGCGTCTCCTCTAAATGGAGCTCATTTTGCCGGGTCACGAAGCAGCGGATGCGCCGCGCCGGCAGCCGGGATTGGATCACCGGCATGTCCGGGTGCATGTTTCGAATCTCGACGGCCTCGTCGCCCTGAAAATAGCCGGCAAGGAACTGGTCCTCAGGCGCGGTGTTGAAGAACTCGTAGTTCATGTCGTCCGGGAAGTGGGGCCACCGCTCCCGCAGCCAGGTCTCGTCATAGGTCCCCTGCTTCTTGGCGCGCTGGGGGCGCATGACGTCCAGGGGCCCGAACCCGGCGGGCTCGGGCCTCTGGGACGGGGACCCGATGAGGTCCAGAGGGTCCTCGATGTTGGGCAGGGGGACCCGCTCCCCACCGTCGGGAGAGGGCGACGGGTGGAGTCCGTTTCCATAGGGGTTTCGTTCGAACCCCTCCCCGCCGAAGGCGTTCTCCCAGGTGACCGGCATCTCCCGGAAGGTCTTCGGGTCCGTGATGACCGCCCCCGCGGCCGTCCGGGCCCACTCTCGATCCCCGAAGACCGCCAAGCGCTTGGTCAAGGACCCGAGCCGAAAGGAGACCTCCGAGGCCGGCCGCTCGGTCCCGGCCGGGGCAAAGCAGCTCCCGGTGACCAGGACCTCGCCCCTGGGCTTAGGCATGCCCGCGTCCAGGACCCCGTCGGGGCCCAGCAGGCCCGGGACGACGCTCCAGAGCTCCTGCTCCTGGAGCAGGGCCTCGGGGCGATTCAGGTCGAAAAAGACGAGGACCGTGCAGGCGAGATACAGCGTGTCCCGAATCCCGAAGGGCCGGACCAGCAGGGAGTGCTCTTTGTCCTTGAAGACCTTCATGGACCCGCTACGTGAGGTTGATGAGGCCCGAGATCACGTTTTTCTCCCCGGCCAGCTGGTTGATCGCCGTGATCAGCTCATCCCGGTTCGCATTGATCTCCGTGACGTCCACGTTGAGCCGGCTCACATTGGTGTTCAGCTCCGTTTTTTCGTTGGATATCTCGGTCAAGGATCCCGCAATGGTCGTTATGCTCCCGGCGATTGTGTTGGCTTCTCCGATCAGGCTCTGAATTTCCTCTGTGATGCGCGTAGCACCTTCAGCAACTTGCTGTAATTCTGCTACTATTACAGTTTCATTTTCAATAATTTCCTCTCTTTCTACTACAACTGTTGTCATTGCATTGCTTAGGGTTGTTACCTCCTCCTTGAGGTTCGTTTCGTTGCCGACCATCTTGGTGGAATCGAGATTTATCTCCGTCTTCTCCGGGTTCAGGCATTTGCGCGTCGGCTTGAACTCGTGGTGATAGATGAGCTTGATGTCCTTGCTCCCCCCGATGTTGAGGTCCACGGCCATGCCGATGATGTTCTTCATGTGGAGGCCCAGGATGGTCGAGGTCTCTTCGATCATGATCAGCTCGTTCTTGAACCCGGCCTCGATCTTGAGCCCGCCCTCCGAGACCAGGGCGGCGCCGTAGAGGTTTCCTTCTTTGTGGGCCCCCCACTCGTCTTCCCTGTCCCCCGGGTCGTTGTGGGCACCGAGCCGGAGAAAGGTCCCCGCGGTGGGCGAGTGGAGCAGGATCCGCTGGGTCCCCTCCTTGTCCTCCATGTGGATCTTGTTCCCCCCGCTCGTGGTGATCTTGGCCATGGTCTGGTCCGCGGAGGTGACCGGGCTGGGGGTCTCGGGGTTGGGGGCCGCCCCGGCGATCACGGGCCGGTCCGGGTTCCCCTCGACGAAGGTGAGGAGGACCTCGGTGTCCTTGTGCAGGGGAAAGTGCATGCCGTGGTCCGACCCGGCATAGGGCTGGATCATGCGAAGCCAGGTGGAGGCCTTTCCCCCCTTGCGGCCCGAGAGGTCGAAGGGGAGGACCACCTTGTAGCGGCCCTGGTCGTCCAGCTCGGCGTAGAGGCCGGTCCCGGCCGCGTCGATCTTGGCGTTCAGGGTGCCGGTGATCTTGGGTATCTCAGAGGTGCGGGCGGGACGGAACTGGGTCGAGGCCGGAATGGACGTGAAGTGGTTCCGGTAGTAAACCGCCTGTTCCCTCTCGGCCAGGCCCTTGGCGATCCCGGAGATCAGGTACCCGGTCTGGGTCCCCTCGTGGGTCATCGACACGGTGAGGTAGGCCTGGTTGAAGCTCTCCCGGTAGTGGTCCTGGAGCGTGAAGGTGAAGCCGGGCTGGACGTACGGCACCGTGCTCTCCCCCATGAACTCCTCCTTGCGGCAGAGGAGCTCCTGGGCCCGAATGCCGGCCAGGCGGTTTCCCTCCTCCGGCGATGCGAAGTGCTCCCCGTAGGCGTAGACCTCGCCCCGCCCCCTCGGGTCCACCACGGCGGAGCCCTCCATCTCCACGGAGGGCTTCCGGTAGTTGTAGTCCTTGAGCCGGATCTTCTGCGGGAGGGTGCTGTAACGGCACACGAGCCCCTGGACGATCTCATCCCGGTGGATGTCGGCCAGCCCTGAAGGCGGGGCATAGGTCAGGCTGCCCCCTTTCGGGCTCTCCGTGTGGGCAATGGCCGTGTCCGTGAAGACGATCTTCTCGCCCGCCTCGGTCTGCTCGAAAAAGTAGTAGATTCCCTCGCGTTCCAGCCAACGGCTCATGAAGTTGAAGTGGGTCTCCCCGTACTGGCACACGTACTCCTGCATGGGGTACCGGCCCTGCAGCCGGAACTCGAAGTCCAGGGACGTGAGCCCGCCGTCCTTCAGCACGGCCTCCACCAGGTCCTGCACGGACTTCTGGAGAAAGACCTGGTTGTGGTGGGTCAGGGTCAGCCACCAGAGCTTGGGCACGAGCACGGCGCGGTAGAAGACATAGGCGTCCACCTCGTGGAGCTGCTCGAACCGGGCGAGGATGCCGTGAAAGTCCACGTCGTCCTCATTGGCCCGGTGGATGGTGACGGTGGCCGGGTTCTGCACCACGCTCCCGAGGTCGATCTCGGCCTCGTCCGTCACCAGGGTGACCTCGAAGCGGTAGCACATGGAGAGCCCCTCCTCGCCGTGGACGTCCACCACGGCGAAGGTGTCCGGGGCAAGGGCGTTGGAGACGAAGGAGTATTTGCGGTCGGATAGAAAGGCCATGGAACCCCCTTACTTGAGCATTCTGCATTCTACATTCTACATTCCGCATTCTACATTGGACATTCATCCCTCCCCGAACGCCATGACAAACGCCCCCTGCTCGTCCACGTCGATGGCCACCTTCCCGGGCATGGCCCCTTCGCTCATGTGGCCGAGGAGGCTCTGGCTGAGCTTGGGGAGGATGTTGGCGTTCAGGATGTACTCGATGTTCCTCGCCCCGGTCTCCACCTCGGTGCAGCGAGCCGTGATCTGATCCGCCACCTTGTCGGTCCAGGTCATGACCATCTTGTTGTTCTCGAGCAGGGTCCTTCGGACCTTGTCGAGCTTGAGCCCCACGATGAGCCGAAGGGCCTCGGCCCGCAGGCTGTAGTAGGGGATGACCGTCATGCGGGCCAGGAGGGCCGGCTTGAAGTGGGCCGACAGGATGGGCCGGATCCCCCCGACCACGGTGTCCATGTCCGGCGGGTCGTCCGCGGCCGTCATCTCCTGAATCACGTCCGAGGCCAGGTTGCTCGTGAGGATGATGATCGTGTTGCGGAAGCTGATCTCTTTGCCCTCCCCGTCGGTGAGCATCCCCTTGTCAAAGACCTGGTAGAAGAGGTTCATGACGTCGATGTGGGCCTTCTCCGCCTCGTCCAGAAGCACCACGGAGTAAGGCTTCTGGCGCACCGCCTCGGTGAGCATGCCCCCTTCGCCGTATCCCACGTAGCCGGGCGGGGAGCCGATGAGGCGGCTCGTGGTGTGGCTCTCCTGGAACTCGCTCATGTTGATGGTGACCACCTGCTTCTCGCTGCCGAAGAGCAGGTCGGCCAGGGCCAGGCCGGTCTCGGTCTTGCCCACCCCGCTCGGGCCGGCCATGAGGAAGACCCCCAGGGGCTGGTCCGGGTTCTTGATGCCCGCCTTGGACGCCTTGATGACCTCGCCCATGGCCCGAAGAGCGTGGTCCTGGCCCTTGACCCGGGCCTCGAGCCGCTCCTCGAGGTGAAGCACGCTCTCGGCCTCGTCCCTCAGCATGCGGCCGAGGGGGATGCCGGTCCAGTCCGAGACCACCTGGGCCACCACGTCCGGGCTGACCTCGATGCGGACCAGGGGGTCGTCCCCCTGGAGCTTCTCCAGGGCCCCGGTGCCCTCGTCCAGGCCCTTCCTCAGGGCCGTCTTGTCCACCTCTTCCACGTCGTCGGCCTGGAGCTTTGCCCGCAGGCCCAGG
>CAYYVD010000004.1:0-39898 GCA_964475045.1 uncultured Desulfobacterales bacterium
CATCCCCAAGGGGGTCCTGCTCGTGGGCTCCCCCGGCACCGGCAAGACCCTGCTCGCCCGGGCCATCGCCGGCGAGGCCGAGGTGCCGTTCTTCAGCATCAGCGGATCGGACTTCGTGGAGATGTTCGTGGGGGTGGGGGCCTCCCGCGTCCGCGACCTCTTTGTCCAGGGCAAGAAGAACGCCCCCTGCATCATCTTCATCGACGAGATCGACGCGGTGGGGAGGCACCGGGGGGCCGGGCTCGGCGGAGGCCACGACGAGCGGGAGCAGACCCTCAACCAGCTCCTGGTGGAGATGGACGGCTTCGAGTCCAACGAGGGGGTCATCCTCATCTCGGCCACGAACCGGCCCGACGTGCTGGACCCCGCCCTCATGCGGCCCGGACGGTTCGACCGCCAGGTCGTCGTCCCCGTGCCGGACATCAGGGGCCGGGAAGGGATCCTCAAGGTACACTCCCGGAAGACCATCGTCGCCGAGGGCGTGGACATGCGCGTGCTGGCCCGGGGGACCCCCGGGTTCACGGGCGCGGACCTCGAGAACATGGTCAACGAGGCCGCCCTCATGGCGGCGCGGCGGGGCAAAGAGCACGTGGAGATGGTCGACTTCGAGGACTCCAAGGACAAGGTGATGATGGGCACCGAGCGGAAGACCATGATCATCAGCGACGAGGAGAAGCGGACCACGGCCTACCACGAGGGCGGCCACGCCCTGGTGGCCAAGCTGCTTCCCGGCGCGGATCCCATCCACAAGGTGACCATCATTCCCCGGGGCCGGGCCCTGGGCCTGACCCAGCAGCTGCCCATGGACGAGAAGCACACCTACTCCAAGGACTACCTGCTGAACAGCATCTCCATCCTCATGGGCGGCCGGGCCGCGGAGATGCTGGTGCTCGGGGTCGAGACCACGGGTGCGGGAAACGACATCGAACGGGCCTCGGAGATGGCCCGCAAGATGGTGTGCGAGTACGGCATGAGCGAGAACCTGGGCCCGCTGACCTTCGGCAAGAAGGACGAGCAGATCTTTCTGGGGCGGGAGATCGCCCAGCACCGGGACTACAGTGAGGAGACCGCCCAGAAGATCGACGAGGAGGTCCGCTCCATCGTCACCGGGGCCTACGAGCGCGCCTCCCACCTGATTCAGGAGAATCTGGAGACCCTGCACCGGCTGGCCACGGCCCTGCTGGAGCAGGAAACCCTGGACAACAAGCAGCTGGACGCCATCATCTCGGGCGAGGATCTGGAGGAGAAGCCCCAGCCTCCTCAGGAAGCCCCGGAGGCGCCCGAGGCGTGAGCCAGGGACCGGCCTACACCCTGGACTGCGGGGGGAGGCGTGTCGAGCTGGGGCGGCGGACCCTGGTCATGGGGATTCTGAACGTCACGCCGGACTCCTTTGCCGACGGGGGGCGCTTCTTCGCGCGGGAGAGGGCCGTCGAGCACGGTCTCGCCATGGCCCGGGACGGCGCGGACATTGTCGACGTGGGCGGGGAGTCCACGCGCCCCTTTTCCGAGCCGGTCACCGCCGAGGAGGAGATGGAGCGGGTCCTGCCCGTGATCGAGGCCCTGGCCCGCGAGATCGACGTCCCCGTCAGCATCGACACCACCAGGGCCGCGGTGGCCCGGGAGGCCCTGGCCGCGGGCGCCGCCATGGTGAACGACGTGAGCGCCCTGCGGTTCGATCCCTGCATGGCGGGGCTGGTGGCGGAGAGCGACGTTCCCCTGGTGCTCATGCACATGCAGGGCACCCCCGGGGACATGCAGAAGAATCCGCGCTACGACGACCTGATCGGAGAGATCCTGGCCTTTCTGAGGGATGCGGTGTCGCGGGCCGTGGAGGCCGGCGTTCGCCGGGAGCAGATCCTGGTGGACCCGGGCATCGGGTTCGGAAAGACCTTTGACCACAACCTTCAAGTGATCCGCCGGCTCGGACGTTTCTCGGAGCTGGACCGGCCCCTCGTGCTGGGTTGCTCCCGCAAGGCATTCATCGGACACTTTCTGGGCCGCGAGCCGGACGACCGGGATCCCGGCACCATGGCCGCGGCGGCGGTGGCCGTGATGAAGGGGGCCCAGGTGGTGCGGGTCCACAACGTACCCATGGCCGTGGACACGGTGCGCATGGTGGATCGAATTCAACAGGCTTCCTGACGGGGTGACGGGGGGGTCATGCTGCTCTGCATCGACATCGGCAACACGAACATCGTGATCGGGGTCACGGACGAGGAACGTGTCCTGCACTACTGGCGTCTTCGAACCGAAAAGGACATCACCGACGACGAGCTGGGCATCCTCATCGCCAACCTGTTCGATCACGCGGGCATTCGAACCGACGTCATTCAGCACATCATCATCTCCTGTGTGGTACCCCCGCTGCTCAACACCATCGAGGACTTCGCCCGCCGCTACTTCGGCGTGCGCCCCATGATCGTGGGGCCCGGGCTCAAAACCGGCATGCCCATCCACTACGACAACCCGCGGGAGGTGGGCGCGGACCGGATCGTGAATGCCGTGGCCGCTTACGAGAAGTATCGCAAGGCCATGGTGATCGTGGACTTCGGCACGGCCACGACCTTCGACTTCGTCTCCGGGGAAGGGGCCTATGTGGGCGGGGCCATCGCCCCCGGCATCACCATCTCCTGCGAGGCCCTGTTTCAGAAGGCCTCCAAGCTGCCCCGGGTGGAGCTGTTCGCTCGGCCCAAGCAGGTCATCGCCAAGGACACCATCAGCGCCATGAATGCGGGCATCGTCCACGGGTACGCGGGGCTGGTGGACGGCATCGTGCGGGGGATGAAGAAGGAGAGCGGGGAGGACCTGGTCGTCATCGCCACCGGTGGCCTGGCCCCGCTCATCGCACAGGAGTCCGGGACCATCGATCGCGTGGAGGCCTTCCTAACCCTGGAGGGCCTCATGATCATCTTCAAGAGAAACCGGTGATTCTGAAGCCCGCCGTCCTCCGGCCCGGAGACGGGATCGGCGTGATCGCCCCGGCCGGACCGGTCACGCCCGACGATCTGGAGCCGGGCCTCCGCCACCTGGAGGCCTTGGGGTTTCGGGTCGTTCCCGGGGATCACGTCTACGACAGCCTGGGCTACACCGCCGGGGACGACGCCACCCGCCTGGAGGATCTCCACGCCATGTTCGCCCGCCCGGAGGTGCGGGCAGTGCTCTGCGCGCGGGGCGGGTACGGGTGTCTCCGGCTGCTTCCCCGCATCGATCTCGACCTGATTCGTTCCCACCCCAAGGTGCTCGTGGGCTACAGCGACGTGACCGCCCTCCTGATGGGGCTCCACGCGGCCACGGGCCTGATCACTTTTCACGGTCCGGTGGTCAAGGCCCTTCCCGGAGAGGAGGCCCGGGATCTGGACCGCCTGCTGCGTTGGGTGGGCGAGGGCGCACGTCCCCCCGTCGTCGACCTGGCGCCCCACGCCCGGGTGGTCCGGGGGGGAAGGGCGACAGGACCGGTTCTGGGGGGCAACCTGAGCCTGATGTGCCACCTGCTGGGAACCCCCTTCCTTCCCTCACTGGACCGCGCCGTGCTCTTTCTCGAGGACACCCGCGAGCCGCTTTACAAGATTGACCGCATGCTCACCCACCTGGCCCTGGCCGGTGTCTTCGACCGCCTGTCGGCGGTTCTCGTGGGGGACTTCAACGGGAACGGGGCCGGCGACGACGTGCTGGGACTCCTGGAGGAGCATCTCCCTGGGCGCGCCGCTCCGGTGGTGGCCGGTCTCTCCGTGGGACACGCGGGCCGGAACGTGCCCGTGCCCATCGGGATGGAGGCCACCCTGGACACCGGGCGGATGGAGCTCGTCTGGCACGAGCCCTGCGTGCTCCTCGACCAAAGGCGTTGAACCCGGGACCCCGGCCCCCGAAGCCGGCCGTTCCTCTGCTGGGTTGCGGGGAGCAGCCTGTCTTAGAATGGCTATTCTCTCATCTTACCACGCCTCGGAGCTCCGTCAAGTCGCCGGCTGGCGGAAAATCATTGCTGAATCACCGTCGAAACACCCCGGAGCTTTGCCGGCAGCCGGGGCTGAAAGCAGAGGAGGCCTTCGAGGATGGTGTCCCCGAAACCCTCCGCCCCATTTTGATGTTGTCAAGCCATGAGGAAGAATGGTAATCCAATGCGCATCCTCGAACCCCGGGCACACGGCCGGGGCTGTCCGATCTCCAGGAAAAGGCTGCAAGGGGCGGATTCGTGAAGCGTGTCACAGACTGGATCAGAGCGCTGGGGGCCGCTGCCCTGCTGATCTGCCGGAGGGCCGGCCTCATGGGGATCTTTCTCGCCCAGGCCGTGGCCTTCTGCTTTGTCCCGCCCATCAAGGTCTCCCGTCTGGTCAAGCAGATCCACTTCATCGGCCTGCAGTCCATGCTCGTCATCTGCCTCACCGGGGCCTTCACCGGCATGGTGCTGAGCCTGCAGGGGTTCTACACCTTGAACCGGTTCGGCTCCGAGGCGTTTCTGGGCCCCATGGTGGCCCTTTCCCTGATCAAGGAGATGGGGCCGGTGATCTCGGGCCTCATGGTGACGGGCCGGGCCGGTTCCGCTGTGGCCGCGGAGATCGGCATCATGCGCATCAGCGATCAGATCGACGCCCTGACCCTGATGGGGCTGAACCCCGTCCGGTACCTGATCGTGCCCAACCTGCTCGCCGCGGCCATCTCCTTGCCCCTCCTGACCGCCCTGTTCGACGTGGTCGGAATCCTGGGCGGGTACATGGTGGGCGTGAAGCTTCTGGGGGTGGGGGCGGGGACCTACTTCGGGGAGATGGCCAACTACGTGGACCTCTCGGACGTGGCCGAAGGCCTGTACAAGTCCTTGAGCTTCGGCGTGATCATCGCCTGGATCTGCTGCTACAAAGGCTACTACACGGGCATTCACACCGGGTTCGGGGCCGAGGGCGTCAGCCGGGCGACCACCCAGGCCGTGGTCTTCTCCTCGGTGCTGATCCTCATCTGGGACTACTTCATGACCTCCATTCTGTTCTGATCCCGTGCTGCCGCTGCGGCTTTCGGGAGGCCGTCCTTGCGGGCGGACCGGCGAGGCGAGACAGGAGGACGAGTGCTGGAGAGCACGGACAGGGCGGAGGGCCGCCCCGGGGCAACCCGCACGGTGATTCGCGTCGAGGGCCTTCACCGGTCCTTTGACGGATTTCCGGTGCTCAAAGGGGTCGATTTGGAGATCGGTCAGGGCGAGCTCCTGGCCCTCATCGGAAGGAGCGGTTACGGAAAGAGCGTGCTCCTCAAGCACATCTCCGGACTGCTTCACCCGGACGCCGGTCGCGTGCTCATCGACGGGCAGGACATGGCCCGGCTCAAAGGACGCCCCCTGTCCAGGCTGCGGGAACGGCTCGGGGTCCTCTTTCAGGGAGGGGCCCTGTTCGACTCCATGACCGTGTACGAGAACGTGGCCTTCCCGCTTCGAGAGAAGACCCGCATGGCGGAGAAGGACATTCGGGAGCGCGTGGCCTCCGAGTTGGGGCGGGTCGGGCTGAGCGGGGCCGAGGACAAGTACCCGTCCCAGCTGAGCGGCGGCATGCAGAAGCGGGCCGCCCTGGCCCGGGAGCTGATCAGCGAGCCGGAGATCATGCTGTTCGACGAGCCCACCACCGGGCTCGATCCGATCTTCGGCCATGCGATCCTCGAGCTCATCAACGACCTCCACGGGAAGCTGGGGTTCACGGGCATCATCGTGACCCACGACATGCGCGAGGTCTTCGAGATCGTGGACCGGGTGGTCCTGCTCCACGAGGGACGCATTCAGGCCCAGGGACCGCCGGACGAGATTCAGGCCTCCGAGGACCCCCTGGTCCGCCAGTTCGTGCGAGGGGAGACCGAGGGCCCCATCTCCGTTACGTGAGCGGCCCCGTATGTGGTCGATGGCGTAGAAACGCAAGGGGAGCGGCAGGATGAGGAAATTCGATCTTGAACTATCGGTGGGAATCTTTATACTCATAGGGATCCTCTGCCTGGGGTATATCAGCATCCGTCTGGCCAAGATGGAGGTCTTCGGCGGCGACGGGTACGAGGTCCACGCCCTGTTCACGAACGTGGGCGGATTGAAGGAAGGGGCCTCGGTGGTGATTGCCGGGGTGGACGTCGGGCGGGTCACACGGGTCTCCCTCGAGGACTACAAGGCCAAAGTCGTCCTGAATGTCCGGAAGGGCCTGGAGCTTCAGGAGGATGTCATCGCCTCCGTCAAGACGAAAGGGCTGATCGGAGAGAAGTACGTCCAGATCACGCCGGGAGGGGCCGAGGAGATCCTCGCGCCGGGCGAGCGGATCTGGGAGACGGAATCGGCCGTGGATCTGGAGCAGATGATTTCGCAGTATGCCTTCGGCAAAATCTAGGATCTGAAGGAGCATGGAATGGAGGCCGTACGATTCCGGGGCTGCATTGTTGTCCACCTGATTCTGCTGGGCGTCTTCCTTCACGCAATGCCTGCATGGGCGGGCGAACCGATGGAGAGCATTCGGGCGACCACCGACCGCATTCTGGGCATTCTCAAAGATCCCGCTTTTCAAGAGAAAAGCCGTCGCGAAGAACGAAACAACGCCCTTCGAAAAATCGTGGATCAACGATTCGATTGGGAGGCCTTTGCGCGAAGCTCACTCACGACCACCTGGCGGGAGCTGAACGAATCGCAGAGAAAAGAGTTCACTCAATTGTTCAGCCGTTTGCTCGAGCGGACGTATCTGGACAAGCTGGAGGATCGCTCGATCGAGGAGCTGAGGAAAATCGAGTACCTCGAAGAGGAGGCCTACGGAGATCGAGCCAGAGTGCGAATCAACATCAAGACCGACAAGAACGAAGACATCCCCGTCGAGTACCGCTTGAAGAAAGGCGGTGACCAGTGGTTGGTCCACGACATCCTGATCGAGGGCGTGAGCCTGGTCAAGAACTACCGGGTGCAGTTCAACGAGATCCTGGCCAGGAGCTCCTACTCGGAGCTGTTGGAGCGGCTGCGGGCCAAGGTGCGGGAGACCTCCTGATGCAGGGAGGGCGGATCGGCTCGGGGATGGCGAGGCGGAGTGCACTTGGAAACCGGTGCGTGAGGGCGGGTTCATGGAGGAAAGGAGCGTCTTGATCATGAAGAGGGGCTGGGGGTGGGTCATCTTGATGTGCCTGGGTTGCTGGATCGTGCCCTCGAGCGCGGCGTTTTCCGCCTCCGGGACCGAGGCCGGCGATTTCAGTGCCTCGGCCACACGGGTTTTCATGGCTGCAGGCGAGGCCCGTACGGCGGACGGTACAGGAGCCGGGTGCGGCCCGTCGCGCTTGGGTGTGCAAAACATGGCCGCGTTCTATGGTGAGTACGACGCCCAAAGAAACGAAAGCGCCCATTCGGGCCTGGTCGGGAAAAGACGGACGGCCCAGGCGGCGCCCCTGTCGGACGAGGCCGGCGCCTTCGAGGAGAGCGGGGGCGAGAAGACCTCCAACGGGACCATCAACGATCCCCTCGAGCCCATGAACCGGGCCTTTTACCACTTCAACGACAAGCTCTACTTCTGGTTTCTGAAACCCGTGGGGCAGGGCTATCGCGCGGTGGTGCCGGAAACCGCCCGGGTCGGCGTGCGCAACGTGTTCACCAACCTGGCCGGGCCGGTGCGCATCGTCAACTGCCTGCTCCAAGGCAAGGGGGAGGAAGCCGGGTACGAGTTCGTCCGGCTGTTCATGAACACGATCGTGGGCCTGGGCGGGCTCCTGGACGTGGCCTCGGACGAGGCCATGGACCTGGAGCGCTATGACGAGGACCTGGGCCAGACCCTGGGGTTCTATGGCTGGGACGCCTCGGTCTACCTCCACTGGCCCTTTTTGGGACCCTCTTCCGAGCGGGACACCCTGGGGAGAATCGGCGACGGCTTCCTGGATCCCATGAACTACCTCGTGCCGCAGACCAAGTACAACATCGCGGTCAGGACCTCCGAGCGGGTGAACGAGGTGTCGCTCACCATCGGCGACTACGAGGATCTCAAGCGATCCGCCCTGGACCCGTATGTGGCCATTCGGGACGCCTATTACCAGTATCGGAGAAACAGCATTCAGGAGTAGCGAGGGCCCGGTTGCGCCTCGACAGAAGGCGATGGTCGTTTCAAAGGGGCGTTTGACGGAACAGTGCTCTGAGGCGCCGTCAGGCGCCCTTTTTCGGTTTCACCGGACCGCGGGCAACGGCCGCGCAAGACGAAAGGCTTCGGCAGATGATGAGAGAAGAACGGAGCGGGCTGATCATCGTTCACACGGGCACGGGCAAGGGCAAGACCACCGCCGCTCTGGGCATGGCCCTCAGGGGGGCGGGGTACGGGTTTCAAACCCTGATGATCCAGTTCATCAAGGGGAACCGGAGGTACGGGGAGCTGGGCGGAGCCGACATGCTGGCGCCGTTTCTGGACATTCTGCCCATGGGCAAGGGGTTCATCCGGTTCGACCGGGGCGGGCCCGCGCCCGAGGACCGGCAGGCCGTTCAGGAGGCCTGGGAGCTGGCCAAACGCCAGATCGCCTCGGGCAAGTACGACATGGTGGTGCTGGACGAGATCAACTACGTGATCGACTACGGCCTCCTGCCCGTGGAGGACGTCCTGGAAACCCTGCGCGCCAAGCCCCCATCGGTGCACGTGGTGCTGACCGGCCGAAACGCCCATCCCGATGTGATCGAGGCGGCCGACCTGGTCACCGAGATGAACGAGATCAAGCACCCGTTTCACCAGGGAGTGAAGGCCCAGAAGGGCATCGAGTACTGAGCCGGAAGGCCCTGCGGCGGCAAAGCCGGCACGCCGGGTCCGTTTGGGAAGTTCGGGGGGAGGATTCGTCATGGCCGATGATACCATCCTGTACGACGAGCACGCCGGAATCGGGCGCATCACGCTGAATCGACCCGACAAACGGAACGCCCTTTCCCTGGAGCTGCTCCAGGCCATGGGCGCCCGGCTGGAGGAGGTCGTGAAGCGTCGCAGCGTGAAGGTTCTCATCGTGAAGGGCGCGGGAGCCCATTTCAGCGCGGGCCACGACCTGAACGAGGTGCGAAGCGGCGATCTCCAGGCGATTCGGAGCCTCTTTCAGACCTGCCTCGAGCTCATGATGCGCATTCAGTCCGTCCCTCAGCCGGTCATCGCCGAGGTCCAGGGGGTGGCCACGGCGGCCGGGTGCCAGCTGGTGGCCGCCTGCGATCTGGCCGTGGCGGGGGAGAGCGCCAGGTTCGCCACGCCCGGGGTGCGGATCGGGCTCTTTTGCACGACCCCCATGGTGCCCCTGAGCCGCAACGTGGGGAGAAAGCGGGCCCTGGACATGCTCCTCACCGGGCGGTTCGTCTCGGCCCGGGAGGCTTTCGACTACGGGCTGGTGAACCGGGTGGCCCCGGACGAGCGCCTGGGCGCCGAGACCGAGGCCCTGGCTTCGGAGATCGCCCAGTACAGTCTGACCACCCTGGGCATCGGCAAGCGGGCCTTCTACACCCAGGTGCACATGGACGACGCTCGGGCCTATCAATACGCGCGCGAGGTGATCTCTTCCAACGCCCTGATGCCGGACGCCCTCGAGGGCATGTCCGCGTTCCTGGAAAAGCGGGCTCCGGTCTGGAAGGACGACGTCTCGTGAGCGGAGGGAAGGACCCCGGGAGAGCGGGGGGGGAAGCGTAGGAGAATGGAGGCGATGCGAATGGATTCCGAAACCCTCAATATGGTCCTGGACACCATTGCCAAGCTGGAGCGGGACCGGCTGAGCATCGAGACCAAGATGGCGATGGACCGTGAAGGGACCTTTCCCATGGACCTCGTTCGGTTCATGCTCGGTCCGGACATGGCCCTTCATCTCATCTTCATCCCCGAGGCCTATGGAGGGCTCGACGCCGGGGCCGAGGAGATCGCCGTGGTCTCGGAGCGCATGGCCCGCATGGATCTGGGCGTGGCCACGTCGTTCCTGGCCATCTGCCTCGGCATGGATCCCCTCCGCGTCGGCGCCACTCCTGAGCAGAAGGACAAGTACATCACCCGAATCGCCGAGGAGGGGCTGATCGTGGCCTACGGAGTGACCGAACCCGAAGCGGGCTCCAATGTCCAGGCCCTTCGGACCCGGGCGGAACGGGTCCTGGGTGCGGACGGCACGGTCGAGGGGTATCGAATCAACGGGCAGAAGCAGTTCATCACCAACGGCGGCGTGGCCTCTCTGTACACCATCCTGGCCGACGCCCCGGACGGCCCCTCCTTTTTCGTGGTGGAGGGCGGCCGGGAGGGCCTGACGGCCGGACCCCACGAGGACAAGCACGGAATCCGGGCCTCGGACACGTGTCCCCTGATCCTGGAGGACCTCTACGTGCCGGCGGAAGACCTGATCGGGGGCGTGGAAGGACAGGGGCTCAAGCAGGCCAACGAGGTCTTCGGGTACACGCGGCTCATGGTGGCCACCTTCGGCCTGGGCGGGGGCATGGCCGCCCTGAACAAGGCCATCCGCTACGCCGGGGAGCGGGTGCAGTTCGGGACCACACTGGCGGAGAAGCAGGGGTACACCCACCGTCTCCTGGTCCCCAACGCGGTTCGTCTGGAGGCGGCTCGGGCCTACATCGAGGAGACCGCCCGGCGCATCGACCGGGGAGAAGAGGATCTCCAGGTCGAGGGCTCCATTGCCAAGTTCTTCGCCACCGAGGCCGGGGACGCGGCGGCCAACGACGCCATTCAGGCCCTGGGCGGGTACGGGTACATACGAGAGTACGAGGTGGAGAAGATCAAACGGGACCTCAAGATCACCACCATCTTCGAGGGAACCAGCGAGATCCAGCGGAACATCATCGCCATGTTCCGACTGAGGACCACGGTTCGATCCAAGGGCGCCTACTACGGGGACATGGCCGGGCGGCTCGAGACGCTGGAGGCGTCTACCGGCGGGCCGTTTCTGTCGAAGGTGATTCGGGCCTTGAACGAGGTGGTGCTCTCCTCGAGAGCGCACAAGCTCACCCGCTCGCAGCACGTGATGTTCCTGCTCGGAGACATGATGACTTGGTGCGAGGTGGCGGACGCCGTGTGCAGGAAGGCGGCGCAGGCCGGAAGTGGGCCCAGGAGCCGCGCGTTTCTCCTTGCGGCCGCCCGCCTCTTTGCCCTGGAGGCGGCCGAAACGGTCCAGCGCAGCGGCTTGCGGATCGCCAGGGGATGTGGAAAGGATCTCGCCGAGGCGGCGCGGGCCATGGACGACCTGAGCCGGGAGGACGCCATGGGGTCGTACCTGTCGGACATGGATGCCGTGGCCTCGGAACTGAGGGCATGAGGAGGCCGGCGAAGCGTAACCCGCGCCGAGTTCCTTCGAGGCCTAGGGTCCGCCCGTGCGACCGTCCCCAGGTGGAGCCTCGTCTCAAGCGCGTGTTCAAGCAGATCGGCGTGCCTGACCCCGAGCCCTTCCGGCCGGACCCCTTCCAGGTCGAGGCGCTGGAGCGGGTACGAGAGCAGGACGTGCTCGTGAGCGCGCCCACCGGTGCGGGAAAGACCTGGATCGCCACCGAGGCGACGCGACGTCTCCTGGCGGAAGACCTGCACGTCTGGTACGCCACCCCCCTCAAAGCCCTTTCCAATGCCATCTACCAGCAGCTCCGGAATGAGTTCGGGCCGCATCGCTGCGGCATCCTCACCGGGGACCGCAAGGAGAACGCCCAGGCGCCGGTCATCGTGGGGACCACGGAGATCCTGCGCAACCAGCTCTACGACGCCATGCACCAGGGCTCGAGCATCGACGCCGATCTGGTGATCCTGGACGAGGCCCACTTTCTGAGCGATCCGGAGCGGGGCGTCGTGTGGGAGGAAATCCTGATCTACCTGCCCTCCCGGGTGAGGCTCCTGCTCCTCTCCGCCACCATCCCCAACGCCGATCAGCTGGCCGCGTGGCTGCATCGGAACCGCGGGGTCCAGGCCGAGGTGGTCCTGGAGACGCGACGGCCGGTTCCGCTGGAGATGCTCTTTCTGTCCCCTGAGGGCGGGGTGTCGCACCTGGGAGGGCAAAAAGGGCTGTCCAACCGCGTGCGCAAGTCCCTGCAGGAGCACGGGGCCCGGACCCTTCCCTATGGGGAGGTCGTTCGGTGTCTTCGAAAGCTCGGCCTCCTGCCGGCCATCTTTTTCCTCAAGTCCAGGTCCGACTGCGACCGCGCGGTCTTCTCCTGCCCGTCCCCGGGGGTCCCCAGGGGCATCAGGGCGCGTGCCCGGGAAAAGGCCGAGGCCTTTCTGGGGGAGCACCCCCACCTGAAGGGCCGCCGTCAGCTCCGACCCTTGGTGGAGAGCCTCGTGGGGGCCCATCACGCCGGGCAGCTGCCGGCGTGGAAGCTCCTGGTGGAGTCCCTCATGAAGCAGGGGCTGCTCGAGGCGATCTTTTCCACATCCACGGTGGCCGCCGGGGTGGATTTTCCCGCGCGGACCGTGGTGCTCGTCCAGAGTGACCGGTTCGACGGGGAGGCCTTCCGGGACTTGTCCGCCCGGGACCTGCACCAGATGATCGGACGGGCGGGCCGAAGGGGCAAGGACCGGATCGGGTTCGCCGTGGTGCTGCCCGGGCCGTACCAGGACCCCGAGCTCCTGCTCACCCTGCGGGACGCGGTGCCTGAGCCCCTGGAGAGCCGCATTCACATCAACTTCTCCATGACCCTGAACCTGCTGCTCTCTCACAGCCCGGACGAGGTTCGGGTCCTGCTGGAGCGCTCCTTTGCCGCCTTTCAGAGGGGCCGGCTCGATCCGGCTGCGAGCGCCCGGTGGGAGCGCCTGCTGCACTCCCTGAAGCAGGCGCTGCCCCAGGCCCGGTGCGATCCCGGGGACCCCTTCGAGGTGCTGGAGCTCATCGAGGGACGACGGGAGCTGCGCAGGTCGCTGCGCTCCCAGAAGCGGGAGCAAAGCGTGCGCACGGCGCGGCGCGCGTACACCCCGTACCTGGAGCCGGGACGACTGTTTCTGCACAAGAAGGGCGGCGTGTACATGGTGTTCGACTGCTTCCAGGAGGACGGGACGGTCCTCTGCGAAGCCATGAGCGTGGACGCCCCGGTCCGCACCCGAAAGGGGCGCATTCGGCTTCGAAGGGTGCGGCTGGACCAGATCGACCTCCTTTTCGACCGCAAGCTCGACCTTCCGTCCGATCCGTCACCGAGGGCCGCCTCACGGCTGATCGAGTCGGTGCACCCCGAGGAGCTGGAGGTCCTGCGCGTGGAGCCGCCTCCTGAAGAGAACAAGGCACCCGGCGGGGCCGCGCAGGAGCTGATGACGGCCCTGCCATGCGAGACCTGCCCGCACTTCAAGGCCTGCCACACGCCGAAGGACCGGCGGCTTCGACGGATCCTCCAGGATCTCCGCAGCCTGGGAAGCACGGTGGAGGGCATGAGCGAGGGGCTCTGGCTGAGCTTCAAGCGGCATCTGCGGTTTCTCGAGGAGACGGGCTTCGTGAACGGAGACGACCGGTTGACCCCGGACGGCGTGTGGGCCTCCAGGCTGCGACTCGATCATCCCCTGCTCATCGCGGAAGGGATTCGCAAAGGGGCGTTGGGCGGTCTGGACCCGGAGCTCCTGGCCGGGGTCCTCGGACCCTTCGTCTGGGACCGGGACGTGGACGTGGTCCTTCGAGTCCCCGAGGAGACCGACCTGGGGCCCTTGGAGGAGGCGTGGGACCGGGTGGCGGGATCCATTGAGGACATTCGCCTGGCCAAGACGGTCAAGGGGTTCTCCAATCCCCTCATCCGGTTCTGGCCCGCGGCGGCCGTGTATCTCTGGGCGGGCGGTATGCCTTGGGAGGAGCTCCTGTGGACGGTGCCGGTGGCCGAGGGGGACATGGCCTCCCTGCTGGTGCGGACCGCGGACCACCTGCGCCAGGTGTCCGGGCTCGGCGAGAGCCATCCGGAGCTGGCCTCCCGCGCCGGGGAGGCCATCGCCGCGATCCTGCGGGAGCCCGTGTTCTTCGACGGTCGTTGACGGGGAATGTCGAGAATTTCGGGGACCGAATTTCGGGGACACCATACGAAATTCAAGAAATCCCGTCGGGGAAAGGAAGGACCCATTCTTGAATTTCGTATGGTGTCCCCGAAATTCGCGTGCGGTCCCCGAAATTCTAAAGGACGCGGTTCATGTCCAGGGCGATGCCCGCCCCTCTCAGGCTTCGCGCCAGGGCGATCTGCCAGGCCCCGGCCGGGTCCGCCTCCACGAACAGGCCCTTGACGCTGTTCAGGGAGACGGAGAGCCCGGGTTCCCGAAGGGCGCACACCCGCCTGGCCCCCATCCTGCCCAGAAAGAAGCCGAGATCGAGCACCCCCTGGAGCACCGGATCCGCATCGTCGGTCCCGGTATGGCTGAACGGCCCGGTGGAGGAGGAGGGCTTCTTGGCAAAGAGGATCACCGCGAAGCCGAGCATGGAGAAATCGAGCGATTCCGCCGCGGAGCAGGAATTTCGAGCCTTGCCCGGGGGGGCGGGAAGCATGGGAATGTGGAGCCGTTTGATGAACGCCGTGACCGTCTCCCGCAGGACCCCTTCCGGGCCGTGCACGTGAACCCTGGAAGGCTTGGAGGCCCCGGCGTCGGCCTCTCCCGGGCCGCGGGAGGCTCGGTCCAGCTGGGGTCCGGCGTTTTTCAGCCAGTCCAGCCGCTGCCTCACCACGCCTCGAAAGATGTTCCAGGAGGCCTGATCGTTGTAGTACCGGCTTCCGGTGAGCAGGACCGATGTGCCGATGGATCTCCACTCCTCGGCCAGCCCGGACTCGGGGGCCTTCTTGGAGAGCCAGTTGGAGACGTTGTTGAGCCAGTGACCGAACTGAGAGTGGGCCTCGACCGGTTCCTCCAGGTCCAGGATGAGCTTTCCTTGGGCGATGAAGCGGTTGAGCTCCTTGGCGCCGGTCATGCTTGTGGGGCCTCCTGACGATTCCGACGACGAAGTATGGACATGCCCCTCAGCTCAGGGGAAGCATGTAGTCCGCGAGGCGGGCCGAGGTCTTTCGAAGGTTCATGCTCAACAGCCTGGCCAGCCCCTTGAGGATCTCGAACCCGAGGTCCGGGCGGTCCGAGGCGATCTGCTCGAAGTCGTCGCGGGTGAGGATCACCAGCGAGGCACGGGTGCGCGCCTTGACGGTTGCAGACCGTGGAAACTCGTCCACGATGGACATCTCGCCGATGGAACGGCCCTCACGCAGGGAGGTCAGGACCACATCGCCGCCGCATCCCGAACGCTTGAGCACGTCCAGCACCCCTTTGACCAGGAAACAGACGTAGTTGCCCAGGTTTCCCTCCCGAAACAGGATGTCTCCGGACTCCAGGTCCATCACCTTGAAGTAGGGCTCGAGGGTCCGTAGCTCATCCCTCTCGATGCCCTGAAACATGGGAAGCGCAAGGAGCATCTCCAAGATGGGCTCGGTCTCCTCCTTTTTTCGTTTTTCCAGGGGCGATGAGGCCGGGGGACGGTCATTCATTCGAGGGTCCTCCCTGCTTGACGGCGTTGCCGAGGATTCGGCCCAGGTCCTCGGCCTCATCCATGACATCGGTCCGGTCCACGACCTGCCCGTGATGAAACACTCCGGTCACGGAGAACTCGGCCACCACCTCGTATCCCAGCGCTTGCAGGGGAAGGCGCATGGCCTCCAGGGTCACCCCGATGCCTTCGGATCCGTGCTGCTCCCCGACCGAAACGATCGCGGCCTTTCGTCCCTGGCCGGCCAGGCGATTGGACCACGCGCCCGGACGCGCGGCGTCGAAGTCGTAGTAGCAGTACAGCCGGTCGACAAAGGCCTTCATCCAGGCGGTGACGTTGTAGTGGTGTACCGGGGAGACGAGGAGGAGCCCCCGGGAGGCCTCCACCTGCGGGTAGAGAATCTGCATGCCGTCCTGAAGACCGGTGCAGGCCCCGTCCTTTCGGCACCGCTCGCATCCGATGCAGGGTTGGAACAGGATATCGGCCAGACGGACGGCCGCACCGGGCACGCCTGCGGCCAGGGCCGCCGTGAGGATCCGGCCGGAAAGCCTGTCCGAGTTCCCGCGCTTGCGGGGGCTGCCGGAGACGGCCAGGATGCGGGCGACCGGTCGGAGAGGTTCAGCCATTTCCTTATCCTTTCATGACGTCCTGGTATGGTGGGAATGGTTCGAGTGTCGGAACCATGGAAATCCTATCAAATGCCCTCGAACTTGTAAATCCGCGGAATGCGCATTCGGGGGCTTGGTGCAGCAGCTCCGAAGCCGGCCGGCCGGTTGGTTCAGGGGCCCGAGGGAAACGGAAAAAAGGGGTATACGCTCAGCGGGTTTCATGTCAGGATGAGAAAAGACCGGGATAAGGTGTGCGATGCAGAAACGCATCGCCGGAATGCACGGCGCCAGCCGCGCTGCAAGCGCGGTCCAACGAGGAGGAGCAGAGGTGGCGGAAGACTACGGAATCGAAGAGCTGGCGGGGTTCGCCCACGAGGCGATTCGGCTTTGCGGGGAACAGAGCCTGTCGTTCTACGGGCAAGGCGCGAGCCGGATGAAGTTCGACAAGGGGCTCGTCATCGAGGCGGGGCTTCAGCTGGCGGAGCTCTTCAGAGAGCAGCTTGGCTCGGCGTTCCCGGATCACCGGGTGTTCACCAACCACGAGGAGAGTCTCGGGTACAGCCACGGCGAGGCCCGATACCTCTGGGTGTTCGATCCTCTGGACGGGGTGGCGAATTTTCAGGCGGGGATTCCCCTCTGGGGCATGTCCTTGGCCTTGCTGGACAACTACTGGCCCATTCTGGGCCTGTTCTTCATGCCGGCCACCGGCGACCTGTTCCACGCCCGGGCCGATCATCCGGCCTACCAGGGGGACGTAGAGATTCGTGTGTCCCGGCAGGACGTCCTCAGTGACGAGAGCGTGCTGCTCACGTCCTCCCGCTTTCACCGCCGATACACCACCACGTTCCCGGGCAAGGTGCGCAGCTTCGGATGCACCGGGGCCCACGCCTGCTACGTGGCCACGGGCCGGGCGGAGGGGGCGGTGGTCAGCAACCTGTCCTTCGCCGACCTCGGCGCGGTGCGGGTGATCGTCGAGGCCGCCGGGGGCCGGATCTTCAAGCTGGACGGTTCCGAGTTCTTTCTGAACGAGTATCTGAACGCGCCGATGATTCGGGAGGATCTCCTGGTCTCGTCTGCGGAGCTGGGCCCCCAGATCCGCTCGGCTCTGTGCGCTACGGACTGATCCCGGGTCGCCGCAAGGGCGCTTCACCTCTTGTCAGCGTCGCTTTCTTCGAACCTTGCGCCGCACCACCCGCCTGCGAGCCTTTTTGTCGGATCCAGGGGACGCTCCCACCCCCTCCGGTGCGGGTGGTGGCGTTCCCGCCCCAGGATCGGATCCTCGATAACGGCAGGTGGCCCTGGGGCATTTCAGGGTCCCGCCGTCGTCCCGGCCGGCTGTCTCCACCAGGAAAGGGTTCCCGCACAGAGGGCAAGGAATATGGTGCGGCCGTCCCCAGCTGATGAACATGCACATCTCGTCCGAGCACTTGTAGTAGGTGCGTCCCTTGGCGGTTTGCAGGCCCTGGATGGAGGCCTTCCGGCACAGCGGGCACTGCATGGAGAGCTCTTCCTCGAAGACCGCGATGCGGTCCTCCACGCTCTCCTCCGGGGCGGCCGCGGTTTGGGTGCCGTTCCCCGGGACACCCGACACCGCTTCGACGCGCGGTAAGGGTTCAGCGCCATTCGGGACCGGGGCGGGCGCGTCCCGGAGGATGTCCTCAGCCGGCCCGGGGTCCGGTTCCTTCGAAGGAGGCCCCGGCGACGGGGCGGGCTCCGACGCCGGCGGGACCTCGAGGATCTCCGCCGGAGAAGGGGGTTCCTCCGGCGGGAGCCATGCCTCGGCGGGCGGCTCTTCGGAGGCCTCCGTCGTCTCCGTGGCCGGCTCCGCCTCGGACAATGGGGGTGCTGCAGGGAGGTCCGGTACAGAGGGCTCCTCCGCGTGGAGCGCCTCCTGTGACGAGGGTTCGGCATCCCACGATTCCCGGGGCAATGAAGGGGCCGGATTCTTGGGGAGCTCGAGGCGGTCGGGTCTGGGGCGAGGCGCACGCCGGATGGCGGCACGGGCGGGCCGAAGCGGAGAAGGAGGCTTGCTGCGCCCGGATTGCGCCTTCCTGTTCAACGGGGCCGAGCCGTGACGCCGAAGCATCTGGTCGAGCTGGGAAAGGGCCTCCCGCGGTCCCTTGCGCCCGCTTTCCACCTCGTCCAGGGTCTGGATGAAGTAGGCCACCAGGTTCATGCCGGGCATGCCGGGAAAAGCCCGGTCCAGAAGCGCGGCCATGGACAGGGTCGCCTTGCCCGGAGCAAGGTCTCCGCGGTCGTCGATCTGCACATACCCGGTGCGGACCATGCTCTCGAGGGTGTGCCCGAGACGCTCCGGGTCGTCCAGGCCCATCTCCACGAGCTTGTTTTTCAGGTCCTCCCGGGAAAGGAGGGGCCGCTCCCGGGCGTCGTCGGACTCACCGGAACCCTCCGCCAGCAACACGATGCAGGCCACGCTCACCAGGTCCATGGACAGGCCGTGAATGCCTTCCCGGGCCCCGGTGATCCGCAGGAAATGGCGCAGGAAGGTCTGGTCCAGGATGTCGAGCATGTTTCCGGGGACCGGGGAGGGGTTGCTGGTCTGTTTCATGACGCCTTACCTTTCCCGTGGGGCTGTGATGCCTTACGCGCCCGAGCGAACGGACATCTCTATGAGCTCAGTGCGGGCATCGGACACCCGTTCCCGAATCTCGTCCCCGTCGCGGTTCTCCTCAACGGTCTCTGCGGCGCCTGCGTCGCCTTGCTCGACGCAGGGCAGGGTCGCCGTCTCCGGTTCCGGGTCCTGCACGTTTCCTTCCGAGTCCGCATCCGAGGCGGATCGAATGCGGATGCAGCTCCCGTTGCGATCCAGAAGCATGGAGAGCGGGACCTTGACCTCGAACTCCAGGAGGTAGGCGATCCGGTCCTCGTTCACCACAATGTCACCGTTCTTGAAGGAGACGTCTTCGCCGAGGGGTAGGCGATGCTGCTCCACGAACAGGGCCTCCACCGCCTCCCAGTCGAGATCGGCGGTGATGGCGTCGATGAGCTCGCGCTCGCCGCTTTGAATGACGGCCTGGTTGGTGATCTTCATACAAGGGCTCCTTTCCGTGAAGGGCGATCCGCGCTCGTGTCGCTGAAGGGGGCGTTCGAACGGCGCCGGAGCTTTCGGGTCGAACGGGCCAGAACCTCGCCGGCCAGGCTCAGGTATCGCCGGCCTCCGTTCGAGGCGTTCAGCAGGGGCAGGGGGCTTCCCTGCAACGGGCAGGCCCGCAGCTCAGGGGTCCTGGGAATGACGGTTCGGAAGACCCAGGGTCTCAGGCTTCGGCGCACCTCCTCGGCCATTCGGCGGGCCAGGGGGTCCTCCCCGTCCACCATGGACAGGAGGATGCCCGTCCTGCGAATCGATGCGCTGGTTTCCCTCCTCAGGACCCGGACGGCGCGAAGGAACCTTCCCAGCCCGTCCAGGGCCAGGTACTCGCTCTGCAGGGGCACGAGGAGAAAGTCCGCGGCCGCGACGGCCTGGGTCGTGAGGCGCCCCAGGGAAGGGGGCGTGTCCAGGAGCACGACGTCGAAGCGCTCGCCGAGGCCCCGGAGCAGCCCGCAGAGGGGGCCGGCGGTTTCTTTCGGGGAATTGAGCCCGGACTCCACCCCAAGCAGGCCCTCTTGGGCGGGCAGGGCCCAGAGAAAAGGCGCCCCGGCCGGCACAATGGCGCTGTCCAGCGTGCCCTGCCCCGAAAGGCAGGAGAGCAGGCCCCGTTGATCCGGGAACGGGCCGAGCCTCAGCCAGGTGGTGGCGCCGGCCTGGGGATCCAGGTCCGCGATCAGGGTCGATTGCTCGGCAAGGGCCATTGCAGCGGCAAGGTTCACCGCTGTGGTGGTCTTTCCCACGCCTCCTTTTGCGCTGGCCACGGCAATCACGACGCCCATGGATGCAGATTCCTCGCATGCGGACGCTGGTTTTCCTCGCGGAAACACGGACTCCCTGGCCCGTGCCTTGCAATCATTCCCGCAGGGATGGGTATGGAAGCTCTCCGGGCACGAAGTATGCAAAACCCATACCGGAGACGTCTTGGCACGGATGAGGCGGAACCCTTGAACGAGATCAAAGCCCAGCGGCCGATCCGATCGACCACCGCCAGCATGGAGGGCATCGAGCAGGCCCTCGAGGCCCTTGCGTACCGCAGTCGACGGTCCGCCAAGGCCAGGCTCGTGGACGCCATCCGGCAGGTCTACCAGCGGGCTGGAGCCCCGGAGTCCGTGACCTCGGTTTCCACGGACGACCTGGTGCGGTCCCTCTGGGACGTGGGCAGCGATGGGTCCGCGCTGATCTCCCGCCGTCGAAATCTGAGCAGCCTCCGATCCTCCGTCAATGCCGACCTGATGTCCCTCTACCGGAAGGGGGCCAATCCCGAAGGCGTCATCATCGGTCCGGACAACACCTTCGTGATCTGTGAGGAGGCCAAGGATCAGGCCCTGGAAGCCCTTCGGGACCTGGTTCCCGGGCAGGGAGGCGGTCTGGACCTTCGAGAGGTCGGTGCCTTTCTTCGTCGCATTCACGGGCTGCTCGAGCAGGAAGAGGGCCGGGGTCAGGATGTCAGCGCCCGGGAGGCCCTTCAGGCGGCGGTCCGGGGGCTGGCCGCCCATCTGGAGGCTCCCATGCCCGAGTTGGACGGGGAGGCCCAGGGCCTCGAAGCAGAGGCCGCCCTGGGCGTCGAACCCGGGGGTGCAGGGGCAGGCCCCGATGAAGGCGACATCGAGGAAGCGCTGGAGGAGGGCGAGGTGGAGGACGTCCTCGAGGCGGTGGACGACGATGCGGAGGAGGTGGAGGCGCTCGAGGACGGAGGCGGGGGCGAGGCCGAGGAAGGGCTGGAGGAGGGCGAGGTGGAGGACGTCCTCGAGGCGGTGGACGACGATGCGGAGGAGGTGGAGGCGCTCGAGGACGGAGGCGGGGGCGAGGCCGAGGAAGCGCTGGAGGAGGGCGAGGTGGAGGACGTCCTCGAGGCGGTGGACGAGGCCGCGGAGGAGGTGGAGGACGAATTTGAAGAGGAGGCCGGAGACGGGGATCCATCCCCTGAACCGGCCCTGGACGGGTGGGACGGGGTCCTGGACGAGGCGTCCTGGGCGGCCCGCGACCCGGAGCGATCCCGGCTCCTGGCTGAGGAGTTCAACCGGTCCCTGGCGGCCATGGACCGCTTCTACAACCAGTACATCCTCGTCCCGGAGGGCAGGTACCGCGCGCAGGGCTCGGACGTGGGGCTGTCCGCCTTCTACATGGGGAAGTTTCCGATCACGAACGCCCTCTTCGAGGTGTTCGTGGAAAAGACCGGGTACCGGACCACGGCGGAGCGCCTGAGCTCCGGAACCGTGTATCAGGGACGCTACCGGCGGGGGAAGGACCCGCAGAGCGGCCGTGACGTCCTGCACGTGGCCTCGGGCGTGACCTTTTCCACCGTCCAGGGCGCCTGCTGGTACCAGCCGCTCGGTCCCGGGAGCACCTTGAGGGGCAAGCGCAACCATCCGGTGGTACAGGTCAGCCTGGAGGACGCCATGGCCTTTGCCGCCTGGACGGGCAAGCGCCTTCCCACCGAGGAGGAGTGGGAAGGGGCCATGCGGACCCTGGAGGGCCGCCGCTTCCCCTGGGGAGACGCCTGGAAGGCCGAAGTGTGCAATGTGGAGGAGAGCTGGATCGGCGACACCTCCCGGGTGGATCGCTTTTCGGACAACGAAAACCCCCTCGGGCTGGCGGACGGCATGGGCAACGTCCTGGAGTGGACGTCGACGGGGGGCAGGGGCGTGAATCAAGCCCAGTGGGTGGGCAAGGGGGCGGGGTGGATCGCAGGAAACGGCGTCTCCCTAAAGAGCCGCTCCCTGCTGCCGCGAGACAACCGGTCCAACGTGCTCGGGTTTCGCTGCGTGGCCTTTTGACCGGACGTCCCTCAGCCCTGGGACGACTTGGCCTGAATGTGCGCGACGGCGTCGTCGATCCTTCGAAGGACCTCGTCCCTGCCGAGGACGTCCATGACCTCGAAGAGCCCGGGGCTCGCCGTTTTCCCGGTCAGGGCCACCCGCAGCGGCTGGGCCACCTTGCCCAGCTTGATGCCGGTCTCCTCGAGGTAGACCGAGAAGACGGACTCCAGGGCCTTTTCGTGAAACTCCCCGCAGTCGGCCAAACGTTCTCTGAGCGCCTTCAGGTGGTCGAGCACGTTGGGCTTCAGGAACTTGCGGTCCCCCTTTTCCTCGTATTGGAGCGTCGTCTGAAAGTAGAAGGCGGCCCCGTCGGCCATCTCCCGGAGGGTGCGGCTGCGTCCCTTCAAGGTGTTCACGGCCCGGACCAGCTGGTCCCGGTCCAACCCGCTGAGGCCGAGTTCCTCCAGAAACGGCACCAGGAGCCGGCCCAGCTCCTCGGACGCGGTTTCGCGGATGTACCACGCGTTCAGGTCCAGGAGCTTCTCCGCGTTGAAGACCCCGGCGGATTTTCCCACGCGGTCCAGGCTGAACTTCTCGATCAGCTCCTCCCGGGTGAACTTCTCCTGATCCCCGTACGACCAGCCGAGACGGGCCAGGGCGTTCAACAGGGCCTGCGGGAGGTATCCCATGTCCCGGTAGGCCAGCACGCTCGTTGCGCCGTGCCGTTTGCTGAGCCGGGTCCGGTCCGGACCGAGGATCATGGGCACGTGGGCATACAGGGGCAGGGGTTCCCCCAGCGCCTGGTAGATCATGATCTGCCGGGGGGTGTTGTTCACGTGGTCGTCACCCCGGATCACGGTGTTGACCCCCAGGCTGATGTCGTCCACCACCACGGCGAGGTGGTAGGTGGGGCTCCCGTCGGATCGCTTCAGGATCAGGTCGTCGAGCTCCTCGTTATCCACGGCGATGGGGCCCTTGACCGCATCCTGGAACACGGTCCTTCCCGAGGTCGGGGATTTCAGCCGGACCACCGAGCCCGGGTCCGGACCGAGGCCGAGGTTGCGGCAGGTGCCGTCGTACTTGGGCTTCAGGCCCAGGGCCCGGGCCTGCTCCCGCTTGCGGTCCAGCTCCTCCCGCGTGCAGTGGCAGTGATAGGCCATGCCCGTGTGGAGCAGGCGTTGGATGTGATCCTCGTACAGCTCGGTTCGCCGGCTCTGAAAGAACGGCCCCAGGTCCCAATCCAGTCCGAGCCACTCCAGGGATTCCAGAATGGCCCGGGTGGCTTCCTCGCTCGAGCGCTCGGTGTCCGTGTCCTCGATGCGAAGAATGAAGGTCCCCTGATGCTGTCTGGCATACAACCAGTTGAACAGGGCGGTCCGGGCCCCTCCAATGTGAAGGAACCCCGTGGGGCTGGGTGGAAAACGGGTCACGACGGGTTGGTTGGACATGAAACAGGCTCCTTGACGATGTCATTCCGGACGTTCGTCCTCGAGGAAAAACCGGTCCCGATGGGGACGAACGACCGCAGCTTCTCACGTGAGCGGAATCTAGCACAGGGGATGTGGAACCACAAGGTCATCTTCGGGCGGCGGGCTCGGGCCGGTGAGCCCTGCGGGTGCGGGTCCGGAGAGGTGAGCCGTTGCCTGGATCAGAGGTGCTCCTCCTGCTCGATGGTCTCCGGGTCCTCGGCGTTGTACATGAGGAGGTTGCGCAGGTGGTAGTAGCTGTCCGGATCGATGGACTCGAACGCCACGGCGAGCCCGCTGGCCTCTTTTCGGGCCACGCGGCCCTGGACTCGAATGGAAAGATGCGTGGAGGCCCCGGTCAGCAGGATCTCCACGTCGCAGCGGGATCCTTCGGGCAGATTCCGGTCGGTCTCGATGTACAGGCCTTGCAGGCTGATGTCCCTGGACCCGGCCTGAGAGGCCACCTCGGCCTCCCGGGTGCGAACGATCACCCGCGTTTCGAACGGCACGCGGGTCTTGTTCCTCCGGTTCTCGTCCATGAATGGGCTCTCCTTTCCGCGCCGCTGTTCGGCCCTGCGGGCAGCCTCGCCGGGTCAGGGTCGAACGCGGTAGTAGATGCTCCCGGCTTCCTCCAGGACCTCGAAGGCGTCCGTGTAGCCGCTGATGGTCTCCCCGGTGCCCAGAAAGAGAACCCCTCTGGGACTCATGAGGCGGGCGACCTTCGAGAAGATCGTCCGTTTGAACTCGTCGGAAAAGTAGATGATCACGTTGCGCAGAAACACCAGGTCGAAAGCCCCGAAGGTCCTCGGGGGCGGATCTTTCAGGTTGTACTGGGTGAAGGAAACCATGTCCCGGATCCCTTGGTCGATCTCCCAGTGATGCTCCTCCCGCTTGAAGTGCTTGTGGAGGTAGGCGGAGGGCAGACCCCGGCGGATGACCGCCTCGGAGTACCGTCCCGACCGGGCGACCTCCAGGGATTTGTGGGAGACGTCCGAGGCGGTGATGCGGAGTCGACGGCGGCATTCGTCCTGACCTCCGGCGGCGGCGGCGTACACGTTCAGGGCGGTCATGGCGATGGAGTAGGGCTCCTGCCCCGTGGCGCAGGCGGCCGACCAGACGGCGATGCGCTCCCGGCGCCCCGCGTCGATCTCCTCCTTGAAGCGGGGAAGAAGGGCCTCCCTGAGCACACGAAAAGGGTGCCCATCCCGAAACCACAGGGTTTCGTTGGTGGCAATGGCGTCCAGGATGGCGTTCTTCAGCCCGCGGGCCTGAGGGTGATAGCGGAGCTTGTGATAGAACTCGCTGAAGGAGCTGCACCCTTGCTCCAGGACGAGGTTGGACAGGCGGTTCTCCACGAGGTACGCCTTGTCGTCTCCGAGGTGGATGCCGCACTGCTCCTCGATGTACCTGCGGAGCATCGAGAACTCCCGAGAGCTGATGGACAGGGTCACGGATGCCTCCCCACGAATGAGCCTCTGACCAGCCTTTCAATGCGTTCCGCCATGCCGTCCAGAGGGACACGGTCATCCGACAGGCCCGCCTCGTCCACAGCCCGCGGCATCCCGTAGACCACACAGGACTCGGCCGTCTGGGTGATGCAGTAGCACCCCCGTCCCTTGAGGGCCTGGACGCCCTTCATGCCGTCGTTGCCCATGCCGGTGAGCAGAACTGCAAGGGTGTGGCCTTCGAAGCTCTCGGCCACGCTTCGAAACAGGACGTCTGCGGACGGGCGGACGCTGTTTTCAGGGGGGCCTTCTCCGAGGGCGAGGAACCGCTCCCGCGTGGGACCGCTCCCCGCGGGCCTCGACTTGACCAGCAGGTGCTTCCCCCCCGGGGCCACGTACACGGTCCCGGGCGAGAGGGGCTCGCCGTGCACGGCTTCGTGCACCTGAAGGGCGGATTTCCCGTTCAGGCTCTGAGCAAGGGAAAAGGTCAGAAACGACGGCATGTGCTGAACCACCAGGATGGGAACGCCGATGTCGGCCGGGAGCTTGGGAAGGACGGCGCTCAGGGCGTTCGGCCCACCCGTGGAGGCGCCCATGACCACCACGTCGATTCTCGCCGGGTGGACCGATCGGACAGGAGCCGCCGCAGGTGCGGCCGCGGGGACCTTTTGAAGGCACTCGGCCCCGGGGGTGCGGCTCTGCAAAAGGCCCCCGGCCTCTCGAGCCTGCACCGGATGGCGGCCCTGCTTCCTGGACATGCGTTTGGCCAGGTGGAGGTTCTTTCTGCCCTGCAACTGATGAAACAGGGTGACGAGGTGCTTTCGAAGGGCGAGCACGCTGTTGCCTTCCGGCTCCAAGGGGGCCTTGGGCAGGAAATCGAGTGCCCCCAGCTCCAGGGCCCGGATCACCACCTCTGCATCCGAGGCGTACTCCCCGCTGATCATGATCACCCCCACCTCGGGATGCGCTTCCCGAATCCGGCGCAGGGTCTCCAGACCGCTCATCTCCGGGAGCTGCATGTCGAGAAAGACCACGTCCACAGGGTTGACCTGCAGGCGGGAAAGGGCGATGCGGCCGTTGGCCGCCGGGGCGACGAGCTCGACGCCTTCGATGTCCTCGATGACCCGGGACAGGAACTTGCGGTAGATGAGGCTGTCATCGACGATCAGGATCTTGAGGGGGTCCGTCATGGAATCGGTTCTCCATCCGGCGGCCGGCGGTTCAGCGGTCACCCAGGAAGGCGTTGATCTCCGAGAGGATGGCATCGCGTTTTCGCTGGAGATAGGCGGCCTCGGCGGAAAGCATATCGATCAACGCCTCCTTGGTTTCGTAGTACTCCCCGAGATCGGGCATCTGGAGATGGGTCAGGTGGTTGTTGAACGCATCCAGGACCAGGCTCCTCAGCCGGTGAACGAACTCCTGCTCCGATACCATCGCTTGCTCCCCCTGGTTTCCCCCGGCTCGGGACCCGCCTACTGGGTCGCCTCGGCCGTCTCCTCCTCGGCCGGCGGCCGGGGAGGAGGCGTCACCCCGATCTTGCCCAGCTTTTCCCGGAGGGTCTCGGGCGTGAAGGGTTTGACGATGTACCCGTTGACCTTGAGCTTGATGGCCTCCAGCACGGCGCCCTTGCTGCTCTCCGTGGTCACGAGGAGGAACGGGACGTCTTTCAGCGCCGGGATGCTCCTGGCCTCCTTCAGGAACTCGAGCCCGTCCATGCGGGGCATGTGAATGTCCGAAATGACGAGGTCATATCGTTTCTGCTTCATTTTGTTCAATCCGACGTCTCCGTCGTCGGCCTCGTCCAGGGCGGTGAAGCCCATTTTCTGCAGCATTCCTCGAATCAGGCTGCGCATGGTGGACTGATCGTCCACGATCAACAAATCCATGGGGTCTCTCTCCTTTTCACGCAAAGGTCCGCGCTGGGCCGTTGACGGCGTTTGTGCTTCAACCCTTCGATGCGGCTACACAATGAACTGCTTGACCAGGGCGGAAAGCTCCCTGGCCAGCTCGGCAAGGCGGTCCGATGACGCGTGCACCTTCCCGGCCCGCTCGGCCGTAAAGGACGACGCGGAGTTCACGGCCGAGATGCCCCGGGTCACGGTGTCCGTGGAGATTGCGGCCTCCCCCGCGTCCTTGGCGATGGAGTCCGCACTGAGGGTGAGCTCCTCGAGGTTCTTGGTCAGCTCGAGCTCCGAGTCGATGACCATGCGGACGTTCCTGGATGTGCTGGAGGCATGCTCGGCCGCCACGTGGACGTTTTCCGACACCGAGGTGGCGGCGGATGCGGACTCGGACAAGCTCTTGGAGATCTCGTTGGTCGTGGCGGTTTGCTCCTCCACGGCGGAGGCGATGGTTCCCATGATGACGTTGATCTCCGTGATCACCTTGACGATGGATTCGATGGCCTCCACAGCGGACTGTGTATTCACCTGAATGCCCTCGACCCGTTCTCGAATGTCCTCGGTGGCCCTGGCGGTTTGCCTGGCCAGCTCCTTGACCTCGTTGGCGACCACGGCGAAGCCCTTCCCGGCCTCTCCGGCCCCGGCCGCCTCGATGGCGGCGTTCAGCGCCAGGAGGTTGGTCTGGGCGGCAATGCCCTTGATGAGGTCCACCACATCACCGATTTCCTGGGCGGCGTCGCCCAGGCTGTTGACGATGCTCGACGTCCGGTCCGCGCTCTGTGCCGCATTCTGAGTGACCGACGCGCCGCGGCTGGAGTTCTTGGCCACCTCGTTGAGGGAGGCGTACATCTGCTCGATGGCCGTGGCCACGGAGTTCACGGAGGAAGACATCTGCTCCGCAGCTGCAGCCACCGTGGCCAGGTTTTCGGACACGTGAGCCGTGGCCTCGCCCATCCCCCGCATCCCGGCGGAGACCTGATTGGAGGTGGAGGCCACGGAGGCCACCTGGACGCTCACCTCCTCCGAGGCCGCGGCCATGCTCTTGATCCTCTCCGAGGTCTGCTCCACCGCGCCGGCCGCATTCCCGGACTGACCGCTCAGCTCACCGGCCTGTACGTTCATCTCCTCTGAAATGGAAGACAGCTCGTCGGAGGAGGCGTTCAGCGCCCCGATGTCCCGCACGATCTGCTGGACCATGCCCTGGAGCTTGTCCATGAAGGTGTTGAATGCGCCGGCCAGGGCCCCCATCTCGTCCCGGGAAACCACGCGGAGTCGCTTGGTCAGGTCTCCTTCTCCCTCTGCGATGTCCTGGAGCATGGCCACGGTGTTTCCGATGGGGCGCTCGATGATCCTGCGTGTGATGACAAAGGTCACGAGCACCAGGACGGCGAGGCCGATGACGCCCAGCACGATGCTGGTGTCCCTGGCCCGCCGCACCGCCGCCGCCGCCTCGCTGGTCGAAGCCTTGAGCATCAGGCCTCCGAGCACCTCCCTCGAGGCTCCGTGGCAGTGAAAGCAGCGCTTGTCGTTTCGAATGGGACGAAAGGACACGAGGTGGGGTACGTCCTCGGTGACCTCCTGAAAGGGCTCGCCGGGCGCCCGCCCGGTTTCCAGGGCCCGTTCAAAGGCCTCGCGTGCGTCGCCGTTCAAGATCATGCGCCCCATGGGCTTTCCGAGGGCTTCAGGGTCTGTGGAGAAGGACACCGACGACGCGAAATCCACCACGTGCACGCTCACCCCCGGCAGCTTCTGTCGAAGCCGTTGAAACTGCTGGCGGACCACGTCGTTGTTGCCCATGGCGAGCGCGTCGTCCATGCCGCCTTCGATCGCCTCGGAGAGCCGGTTGAACTCCGTGCGCATCTGGGTGCGGATCAGGGCCTTCTGGTGCCGGACACTCAGGAACAGGACGGTTCCGAGCACCAGGGCCAGAACAAGGAGCAGAACGCTCATGAGCTTCATCCACAGGTGTTGACGGATATACGAAAACAACGGCGAACCTCCCAATCGTCTCGCTCCCAGAACCCGCTCTGGGGGCAATGTGCTATACCTTGAACTTCCTCACGGCGGCCTGCAGCTCTTCGGCAAGCATGGATAGGTTCCCGGCCTGGTCTTCGGCCTCCTTGGATCCGTGGGAAGTCACCTTCACCGCCTCGTTGAGGTGGGCGATATTGCTGTTCACCTCGTCCGTGCCGTAGGAGGCCTCCGCCGCATCCTTTGCGATGGCCGCTGCGGCGCGGCTCACCTCCTCGATGCTTCGCGAGACCCGGAGCTCCAGGGCGACGGCTTCCTTCATGGTCTCCGACGTGCCGTTGGCTTGCGCCGCAGCCTGGTGGACGTTTTCCGACACGGAGTTGGATCGGGTTGCCGTTTCCGAGATGTTCTTGGAGATCTCGTTGGTCGTGGCGGTCTGTTCCTCGACCGCGGAAGCAATGGTCCCCATGATGTCATTGATCTCGAGTATCACCTCCACGATCACGCCGATGGCCTGGATGGAGGCCTCCGTGTTGGATTGCATGGACTTGATCTTTTCGCGGATCTCCTCGGTGGCCCGGGCCGTCTGCCTGGCCAGCTCCTTGACCTCGTTGGCGACCACGGCGAACCCCTTTCCCGCCTCGCCCGCCCCGGCGGCCTCGATGGTCGCATTGAGTGCGAGCAGGTTGGTTTGAGACGCGATCCCGTTGATGAGATCGATCACTTCACCGATCTCGCGCGCCGCCTCGCCCAGATGGTTCACCAGTCCGGAGGTCTGGGACGCCTTGGACGAGGCCTCGCTCGACACGCTCGCCCCTCGGGAGGAGCTCTTGGCCACCTCGTTCATGGAGGCGTACATCTGCTCGATGGCGGTGGCGATGTTGTTGACCGAGTGCGCCATCTGCTCCACGTCCTCCGCCACCACGTTCAGGCTTCCCGAGACCTCGGAGGTGACCTCGCCGCCCTGCTTCATGCTGGCGGACACCTCGCCGGAGGAGTCGGCCACCGCCGCAATCTGGGTGCTGACCTCCTCGGCGGCCGCCGCCATGCTCTTGATGTTGGCGTCGGTCCGGCGGACGGCGTCCGCGGCCTGGGTGAATCGGCTCCCCATATCCGCGGCCTGCAAAGCGAGCTCCTCGCTGGTTCCATTGAGCGCACGGGAGGCCCCGGTGATGGTGTCGCTCGTCCGCGTGAGGCCCTGAAAGATCTCCTGCAGCCGGCCGGAGGCCTCGTTGAACCCATTCGCCAGGATGCCGAACTCGTCGGAACCGCCGGTGGTGAGCCTTTGGGTGAGGTCTCCGCCGGCGATTCTTTGAAGCACGTCGACGGTCTCGTTCAGGGGCCGTTCCACGAACCGGCGGGTCATGAACAGGGCGAGGATCAGGGCAACCGCCACGATTCCGACAGTGGAGCCGAGGATGACAACAATTTGACGGCGGACGGTTGCGCGGAGGTCCTCCTGCTCCGCTGCGATCTGGGCGTGGAGGCCCTCCAGATCCACTGAGGTCCCGATGATCCAGCCCCAGGGCTCGAAGACCCTGGCGTAGGCCAGCTTTTCCACGGCGGCGTCCTGCTCGTCGATCCCCTGGTAGGACACGAACGCCCGCCCTTGTACCTCGACCTCCCGGATCAACCGCCCCGGTGCGTCCTCTCCGGCGCCCGAAGCCCGGCCCTCGGCGTGGAGGAGCGAGCTTCCCCGGTCGTCCAGGAGGAAGAGGCGACTGCCTTCACCGTAATGAATGCCCTGGACGAAATCCTTGACCCGTTCCCGCGCGTCGGTTTCCACGCGGTCCACGAAGATACCCGCGCCGATGATCCACCCCCAGGGTTCGAAGAAACGCACGTAGGAGAGCTTTCGAACCCAGCGTCCGGTGTCCTCGGGGTCCGGCCAGCGGTAGACCGCAAAGCCACCGGCCTCGTGGTCGCTCGAGGCGATCCGAGTGAACTCCTCGAAGAGAGGGGCGGTGGTCCCTTCCGCGGTCACGAGGGTTCCGTTGTGGGAGAAATCGGACATGTCCCGGCCTTCCAGGTCCGGAAGGACGGGATGCATGACCATGGCGGAGGAGGTGTCGTGGATCCAGAAGTAGCCCCTCGATCCGAAACGCATGGATCGGATCGCCTCCAGGGCGCGCGTCTTGGCGCCCTCGAGGATCGCCTCCCGGACCTCCCTGCGCATGCTGTCCTGGAGCTGGAGACCGTTGTTGAGCGTCTTGTACTCCGCTTCGAGCGTCGCGAAGGGGATGTCCACCAGGGAGCGGAGGGTGGGTCCGTACTGCTCCTGAATGGCCTCGGGCGTCACGGAACGGTCGTAGGTCTTTTCCATGGTGGAGTAGGACGCGTTGACCATGTCCCGCATCTGGTGGCGGAGCCGGGAGAGCTGGGCCGTCTCGGTGGCTTTGATGTCGGCCGCCGCCCTGCGCACGGTCTCCCGAAGGGTGAGCCCCCCGACCACGGCCGTGGAAAGCAGCACCGCGGTTCCCACCACGATCATGATCTTGTTTCGGACCTTCATGTTCCTGAACAGCGCCCCTTTCATGACCATTCTCCTTTGTCCCTCGGGACCTCCAAGATGCGTTCCGGAGAAAGAATGAGGATAAGCTCCTGGTTCAGCCTGACCACGCACTCGACGAACTCCGCGCCGATTCCGCTGAGGTTGGCCGGAGGAGATTCGATCTGCGACTCGCGGGCTTCCTCCACGTCGCCGATCCGGTCCACCAGCAGGCCCACGTCCTGTGCCTTGAGAATGACGTTGTGGCTGTCCTCCGTGAGGACTCTGGGCTCGAGCCCGAGCCGCACTCCCAGGTCGAAGATGGTGACGGTCTGTCCCCGCAGGTTCACGAGGCCTCGAACATACGGGGGGGCGTGCTGCACCGGGGTGACCTCGAGAACCCGGTTGATCTCCCGGACCTTGAGAATGTCCACGCCGGCGAGGCGGTCGTCGAGCCGGAAGGTGACGAACTGCTTGGAGCTCATCGGGCGCCTCCCTGGCGGGCCACCTCCGCGGAGTCCCTTCGTTGCTCGAAGAGGGTCAAGAGCTCCTCCACGTCCAGAAACAGGGTCATGCGATCCCCGAGAAAGGAGGTTCCGGTGAGCCCCGGCTGACGCCGGTGGTCGTGGACGTCCGCGGTCGTCTCCAAAATGTCCAGGATGCGGGAGACCAGAATGCCGGCACGCGCCCCTTTCGACTTGGGCACGATGACATACAGCTCGTCCTCCTCCTCGGGGAGCGGGGACACCGGAAGAAAGTCTTCCACCCGGATCAGGGGCAGGCTTTCCCCTCGATAGTCCATGAACGCCTGGTCCCCCACACGATGGACGGCCCGCCGGGACACCTTTTCGAGGCGGGCGATGCGCTCCAGCGGCAGGGCGAAGGACTCCCCCGGGTCGACGTTGAACAGCAGGATGGAGCGCCGGTCCCTGGCGACCTGTTCCCGCCGGACCTCCTCCTCGTTCCTGCGCCTCTGCTCCTCCGCCCCGATCTCGCTGAAACGCAGCTGCCGCCGCTCGGCGATCCCCGCGGCGTCCAGGATCATGGCCACCCGGCCGTCCCCCATGATGGTGGCTCCGGCAAAGCACTTGACATTCTTGATGTGGTGGGACAGCGGTTTGACCACGATCTCCTCGGTGTCGAAGAGCTGGTCCACGCACAGACCGAACCGGTTCTCTCCGAGCTTGAGCACGACCACGTAGAGGTCACTGTGCCAGCTCTGACGCCGGTCGGCGGCCGAGCGGCGCTCCGTTTCCCGCTCCTCGGCCCCGCCCGCCCGGTGCCGGCGATCGAGCAGGCGGCTGCGGCGGTCCGTAACCGCCTCGCCGGTGGCGGGATGGATGAAGGATCGGGAAAGGTCGAGCACGTCCGACAGGCGGACCACGGGCAGCAGGCGTTCGCGCAGCCTCAGCACCTCGGCCCCGGCGATCTCCTCGATTCGCTGCGAGACGTCCGCGGCCCGCACGCAGACGAGCTCCTTGACGTTGGCCTGGGGAATCGCGAAACGGTGTCCCTCGGCTCCCACGATGAGGGAGGGAATGATGGCCAGGGTCAACGGAAGCCGAATCTGGACGACGGAGCCGATGCCGGCCTCGCTGTTGATGTCGAGGTGGCCCCCCAGCCGCTCGATGTTGGTCTTGACCACATCCATCCCCACGCCCCGGCCCGAGATCTCCGAGACGGACTCGGCCGTGGAGAACCCGGGGGTCAGGACCAAGTTGATCTTCTCCTTGGGAGTCATTCGGGCGATCTCTTCGGGGCTCACGAGTCCCTGAGCGACCGCCTTGTCGGCCACGTGTTCGGGGTGGATGCCCCGGCCGTCGTCCCTGAGGGTGATGTTCACCTGACCGCCCTCGTGAAACGCGCGCAGGTGAATGGCTCCCTTCCGGGGCTTTCCCAGGGACTTCCGGGTCTCGGGATCCTCGATGCCGTGATCGAGGCCGTTGCGAAGCAGATGGATGATGGGGTCGGACAGTCCTTCCAGAATGCTTTTGTCCAGTTCCACCTCCCGCCCCTCGAGCACCAGGTCCACCTCTTTCTGGAGCTGCCTGGAGGTGTCCCGCACCAGGCGGCTGAACCGGTTGAAGAGGTTGCCCAAGGGCTGCATGCGCATCTGGACGATGCGCTCCTGGACCTCGCTCGTGACCACGTCGACGCCCTGAATCAAAGGGGCGAGCTTCGGGTTTCGAAGCACGGCCTCGTCGAGTTCCTGGCGGAGCTGGTTGCGGCCCAGCACCAGCTCTCCCGCGAGGTTCATCAGCTTGTCGATGACGTCCACGGGAACCCGGATCGTCTCGTAGGAGAGCCCCTTTTCGGCTCCCGGCGGGGCGCCGGCGGCCGGCGCGGTCTCGGGGCAGGACGGCTCCGGCGTGAAGGCGGGCGAAGGAGCCGGCGCAGGGATTTCCCGGGAGACCTTCTCCGTCTCATCCCGCGGGGTCCCTCCGAGCTCCAGGGGCGCCACCCACGCCTGGCACAGCCCCAAGGCTTCGCAGAGGAGATCCGTTTCCATGACCGTGGCAAAAAGGATCACCTCTTCGCCGGTATCGGGCTCAGGAGTGTACCGGGTGACGCAGCGCCCGAAGTCGGCCATCCGTTCCTCGAGGTCCTGCGGCCGCTCCGAGGCGTCGGATTCGGGGATCCACAGCACGTAGACGTAGAGGCCGCTCTCGAGTGCCTCCCGGACCGCAGGCTCTGTATCTCCGTCCAACACGGCCGCGCGGGTCCCGAAGCCCTCCGGAGGGCGCAAGGCCAGGGTCTCGTCTTCCCCCCCCTCCGCCGGCGGGGCTTCGCCGGGGCCGCCCGTGTCCGCACGGTTTGGTGGAGCCGCTTTCGGCCGGGACTCGGACCGCGGCCCCTGCAGCAGCGCGTTCAATCGATCCAGCTCCGCCTGGTACGGGACCAGGTCGCTCTTCTCCGCGTCCGCGAACATGATGCGGAGCTTGTCCACGCCTGCCAGGAGGGCGTCGATACCCGAGGAGTCGGTCGGCCGGTCCCCCTCTCGAAAGCGCATCAGCACGCTTTCCATCACGTGGCTGAGCTCCTTGATGGAGTTGAACCGAAAGAAGCCCGAGGAGCCCTTGATGCTGTGGATGGCTCGAAAGACCCGGTTGACGATCTCCGGGTCGATCTCCTCGTCGCTGCGCTCCATGGCGAGCAGGTCCGGCTCGATCTCTTCGAGGTGATCCCGGTTCTCAGCCACAAACTCTTTGATGGTGTTCTCGTCGTAGACCGTTTTCATGGCGTTCATCATGGCTGCTGCGGACAACGAATCGCCGGCCGGGGCGAGCGGCCCTCGAAGGGGCCTCCCCCGGCAATGCATCGGGAGCGACTCATCGCCCCTCAGCACAGGCGTTGAATGGACGCGACAAGGTTCAGTGCGGTCGGGAGTGGGGCGGTCCTGAGACGAGCCCGTCCACGAGCGCACAACGGTTTTCCAACGGAAGGAACAGCAAAGACTGTGCCAGCGCCTTGGAAGCAAAGGCCTTTGATGAGCCGCGCGGGGAGCGGGGTTCCGAGGCTGCACCGGGGCCGGGCCGGAGAAACCGCCACCTGCGGTGACGGTTCGTCAAAATGATGACGAGGCCGGTTCCTCTATCGAGCATTCCGCCCGGGCATCCGCTGGGTGGGTTTTCCATGGTTTGGACGAAGGCCTCCCGCTGAACGTCCGCTAAAGGAAACCCTCTTCCAGCTTCGGAAACCAGCAACCCTCCGGGGCCTTTTCACGGTAATAAAGGCACCCTCAGTCGGGCACTGGTCCGGACCGGGGCGTTTTGAGGGTTGATCCCCGGCGCAAAGGGCGTAGGATGGGATGGGAAGGGCAGGGAGGGGCATTGGAAGACGGCGGCCACAGCCGGGAGATCCGGGTCGAGACGTACAGCGGGTATCGGGCGAACGAGCGCCCTCGGGCCCTCACCATCGAGGGGCGGCGGCTCCCGGTTCGAAGAATCCTGGAGCGCCGGCGAACGCCGGACTCGGAGGAATTTCTCGTCGAGGCGGGCGACGCAAGGCGCTTCTGGATCGCGTGGGACCGCCTGCTGGACCGCTGGAAGCTCCGTTGAGGGGCGCTCACTCGCTGGTGTACACCCAGCTGTAGCTGATGGGCCCGGTGTTGGGGCAGTCCGGCCGGGGGTGAAGGAACTCGTCTGCGAGCTTGAGCCAGTTGTAGGCCGGCCTGAGCTTTCGAAGCTTGCCGTCCTCGGGGGGCCTGGAGAAGGTCGTGTAGTCGTAGACGGCCTCGGAGATGCCCACGTGGTCCTCGCCCGCCTCGTAGAGGTACGCGGCGGCGAACGCCTCGGGTGCCATGCCCTCCTTCCTGGCGAGGGCCTGGACCTCCTTCCGGTTCAGCCGAATGAGAAAGAACCTGGAAACCCCCCGCTCGGAGTACTTGGTCATGGATCGGCTCTCCGAGCTGGAGACGTAGACCGTGTTGAGGAAATCCGTCTTCCGCAGGAGCTGGGCCGCGATCAGGGCGGCCGTACGCCGTCCCCCCACGCTGTGGTGGGTGCCGTAGTACTCGAAGAGCTTGTTCTGGAGCATATGTCCGGTCCGGTCGCCGCTCTCGTAGAGGCTGGTCTGAATGTAGCGAAGCCAGCGGGCCAAGTCCTCGGCCGCGTCCGCAATGGGCCAGTCCACCTTGACGTGGAAGTGGGTGAGGGCGTAGCGGTTCTTTTTTCGAACCGTGGGGTCCTGCTGGATCAGCAGGGCATAGTCCACGTCGAGAAGCGCTTCCGTGAAGTCCAGAAAGGCGGGCTTGTCGAAGTGCCGGAGGTTCAGGTGGAACTTCTTTTGAAGGCTGAATGAGGCCAGGCACTCCAGATTTTTTTTGATGACCCGGTTTTCCGGAAAAAAACGAATGTAGTTTTTCAGCTCCGGGGGCAGGCTGCTCTCGCAGTACAGCACAATGAAGGTGTTGAACAGCTCGGACTCCTGCTCCATCCGCTTGGACTTGGGCTTGAGCTCGCTCTTGTCGGGAAACCGGTACTCGACCCCCCGTTGGACGTGCCGGTAGAAGGAGTCGATGAGTGATATCTTCATGAGCCTCTTTTCGAGGGTGTCGCGGAGGACCTCATAGAGGGATCGGCGGATTCTTTCCGTGTGACTGAGTCGTTCCCGATATTTCCACATGCGCTCGGCGCTCCGGGGCGGGGTTTCTCGCTGTGTTTCAGGTTTGCGGTCCTTGCCAGGATGACAGGGGCAGGTTTTTCTGTCAAGATAAAAAGCAATATCAGTGGGTTGGACTCATATTTCCAACGCTTCCTTCAGGCTCGGGCGGCGACGGGGACCCACGGCGGGGGGAGCGGGGCAGACTAAATTTCCTTGACAAACAGAGCGCGTGAGATATAGTTGCATATTTCCTTTGTGCTTGGAAAGGCTTGAATTCGTTGGATTTTGATTGGCATTCACATGAAGACCATCGATCTCAAAACCATCCCGGAAACCGGGAAGCACCAGCGTTTTCGCATGGAGCCCCGGGACTGGCGCCCCACGGAAGAGGCGGACGGCGTGGTCGAGCTCGCCGGACCGTTGATGCTGGAGGCGGACCTTCAGCGGGCTGGAAGCAGGATTCTACTGAAAGGGCACCTGCAGGGGGATGTGCGGATCCGGTGTGACCGGTGCCTCGACACGTTCGAGCGGCACGTTGACACCCGGTTTCAAACCTTTTTCCCCCTGCCGAAGGAAGGGCACACGGACGAGGAGGTCGAGCTCGAGGAAGAGGACCTGGATGTGGCGTTCACTCAGGGCGAGGAGCTGGACGTCCTGGAGCTCATTCGAGAGCAGGTGCTCCTGGAGCAGCCCATGAAGCGCCTCTGCAGCGAGGCCTGCAAAGGGCTCTGTCCCCGGTGTGGAAAAAACCTGAACGAGGAACCATGCGGATGCCCTGCGAGGTCGGGGCATCCGGCGTTTCAGAAGCTCGAGGCACTGAAGAGCAAGGGAGAACAGGACTAGCCATGGCGGTACCCAAGAGAAGAAAATCCAAGTCGAAGCGGGACATGAGACGCTCGCACCACCACGTGTCGCTTCCGGGCGTCACCGAGTGCACGCAGTGTCATGAACCCGTTCTGCCGCATCGCGTCTGCCCGCACTGCGGGGCCTACAAGGGAAGGACCATCGTCCAGGTCGAAGAGTCCTAGGATGAACATCGCGGTGGACGCCATGGGCGGCGACCTCGCTCCGGACGTGGTGGTCCGGGGCGCCCTGGAGGCCGCCAGCGAAACCGGCACGCCCGTCACGCTCGTGGGGGACGAAGGAGCCATTCGCTCGGCGCTGAAGGGGGCTGAACCGGAGGTCCCGGTCCATGTCTGTCACTGCGATGCGTTCGTGCGTATGGACGAGCCCCCCTTCCAGGCCGTGCGACGCAAACCAGGCGCATCGATCCGGGTGGCCTTCGACCTCGTCAAGGCGGGGAAGGCCGATGCGGTGGTGAGTGCGGGCAACTCCGGTGCGACGTTCGCCGCGGGGCTGCTGACCCTGGGCAAGGTGCAGGGTGTGGACCGCCCCGCCCTGGCGAGCATCTTCCCCGGCCGGTGCGGGGAGGTCATTCTGATCGACGTGGGCGCCAATGTGGACTGCCGGCCGGCCCACCTCGTGCAGTTCGGGTGGATGGCCCGGGCCTTCGGCATCTCCTGCCTGGGGATGGAGGACCCCTCTGTGGGGCTCTTGAGCATCGGCGAGGAAGGCGAGAAGGGGAACGAGCTGGTGCGGAAGGCCCATCCCCTGTTCAGGGCCGGCGTGACGAACTTCGCGGGAAACGTGGAGGGTCGCGACATCTTCGCCGGGGATGTGCAGATCATCGTCTGCGACGGGTTTGTGGGAAACGTCGCGCTCAAGGTGGCGGAGGGGCTGGCCGAGTCCATGGGGCACCGGCTCAAAGCGGCGATGGCGGAGGGCTCCGCCGCAAAGGGCGGGGGCGAAACCTCATTGGACGATGTCTTGCAGACACTCGACTACGAAACTTACGGCGGTGCGCCCATCCTGGGGATTCAGGGAATCGGCATGGTCTGCCACGGGAGCTCCTCCGCACGCGCGATCAAGAACGCCGTGAAACGAGCGGCCGAGTATGTTCGAAGCGGTTTTCAGGAAAAGGTGGCCCGGAGCATGGAACGCATCCCCCGGGAGGGTCGGGCGGAACGCGTGTGCCCGTAGACGGACGGTTCGAACCTCGAGGGAGCCCTCGCGTTGGGAGGATAACCGATGGCGGCTTCGAAACGGATTGTGATCATCACCGGCGGATCCAAGGGCATCGGCAGGGCCGTGGCCCTGGCCTTCGCCCGGGAACAGGCCAACCTCGTCCTCGTTCATTTCGACTCGGATGACGCTGCGGTCGAGCAGACCATTGCGCTCGCAACCGAGAGGGGCGCCGAGGCGGAAGGCCGCCGGGCGGACGTCTCCTCCGGCAGCGCGGTGAAGGCGCTCTTCGACGAGGTGACGGCACGTTACGGTCGCGTGGACGTCCTGGTGAACAATGCGGGCATCACCCGGGACACGCTGCTCATGCGGATGTCCGAGGAGGATTGGGACGCCGTTCTGGCGGTGAACCTCAAGAGCGTGTACCATTGCACACGGGCTGTGGTTCAGCCCATGATGAAGCAGAGGAAGGGAAACATCGTCAACATTTCATCCGTCGTGGGACGGATCGGCAACGTCGGACAGTCGAACTACGCCGCCTCCAAGGCGGGGATTCTGGGATTCACCCGGTCCGTGGCCCGTGAAGTTGCGCCCCGCGGAATCACGGTCAATGCCGTGGCTCCGGGCTTCATCGCTACGGAGATGACCGAGGGGCTCTCCCAGAAGGTCAAGGACGCGTTCATGCAGCAGATCCCTCTGGGCAGGATCGGTCAGCCGGAGGACGTGGCCGAAGCGGTCTACTGGCTCTGCTCGGACACGTCTTCCTACATCACGGGCCAGACGATTCACGTGAACGGCGGGATGTTCATGTGACCGGAAAAGACGGCGTTCACGGGAGCACGGGGTGTTCGAAAACGTTTGGACAACGGTACAAGGAGGAACGGATTCATGGCGGACATCGAGGCGAAGGTCAAGGGCATCATCTGCGAGCAGCTGAACGTGGCCGAGGAGGACGTGGTCCCCGAGGCTTCCTTCGTGGACGATCTGGGCGCGGACTCTCTCGATCAGGTGGAGCTGATCATGGCCATGGAGGAGGAGTTCGACGTCTCCATTCTCGACGAGGATGCAGAGAAGATCGCAACGGTCCAGGACGTCGTCGATTACATCAAGAAGGCCAAGGGCCAGTAGGGGGAGGAAGCATCGAGCGGGGAATCCCAGGCAGATTCCGCCGAGGCGGGTCGATGGAAGGAGCTGTTTGACATGAGAAGGCGTGTCGTCGTGACGGGCCTCGGGATGGTGACGCCTTTGGGTACCGGGGTGGAGAAGAACTGGGAAACGGTCTGTGCAGGCCGGGGCGGGATCCGGCGCATCGAAAAGTTCGATGCCTCCCCGTTTCCGTGCCGGATCGCCGGAGAGGTCCCGGATTTCCGTTCCGAAGACTACATGGACAAGCAGCAGGTTCGGCGGTTCGACATATTCGTGCACTACGCCGTGGCCTCGGCGCGCATGGCCATGGAGGACTCCGGCTTCTCGATCACGAAGGAGAACGCCGACCGGGTCGGGTGTCTGACCGGATCGGGGCTGGGGGGGCTGTCCATGCTGGAGCGCTACCATCAGGTGCTCCTCGAAAAGGGCCCCAAGCGGATCAGCCCGTTCTTCATCCCCGGGATCATCGCGAACATGGCCCCCGGTCAGA
>CAYYVD010000005.1:0-39466 GCA_964475045.1 uncultured Desulfobacterales bacterium
AGGACATCGCAGACCTCGCACGGGGCCTGGGCATTACAGAGCCTTCGTTAAAAACAGCGATTCCTTTCAGTGTATACACTTAGCAGCCCTGTTTCCTTAGGCATTACAAGGAAATACGGGTTATATACCAACAGGGCGTAATAAACTCACGCTAGGAGGCTTGCTCCTCGGCCTTTCGGGCCTTCTTGATGGCCATGTAGACCCGCTCCGGGGTCAGCGGCAGCTCCTGGATCTGAACGCCTACCGCGTCGGACACGGCGTTCAGGATGGCCGGGATGGTGGGCATGATGGCGCCCTCGCCCACCTCCTTCGCCCCGAAGGGGCCGTTGGGTTCGTTGCTCTCCACGATGATGGCGTCCACGTTGGGCATGTCCAGGGCCGTGGGGATCTTGTACTCGGCCAGGTTGGCGTTCAGGATACGTCCCCTGTCGTCGAACTTGACCTCCTCGAACAGGGCTTCACCCAGGCCCATGGAAAGGGAGCCCTGCATCTGGGCCTCCACCGAGGTGACATTGATGGCAAACCCGCAGTCATGGGCGTCGGTCATGCGCTCCACGGTGACCTTGCCCGTTTCCATGTCCACGCTCACCTCCACTACCTGGGCGCTGGGACCGTAGGCCGGGGAGGTGCCGACCGCCGCCCCCTTGAACTTTCCGCCCAGCTCGCCGGGCTTGTACTTCCCGGTGCCCACGATGGTGCCCCGTTCGAGGTAAGCGTTGCGCGCCGCTTCCCGGAAGGTCAGCGCCTCGTCGTCCGGCGGGTTGTCCAGGAACCCCCGGTGCTCCTTGATGTAACGGGTCCGCAGGGTGCTGAAATCGGGGGTTCGGCCGCTGAAGACGATGTGCCCGTCCTTGACGTCCAGCTCCTGAAAGGGGACCTTGAGGGTGTCGGCGAGCACCTCGAGCACTTGGCGCTTGGCGTCCTCGGCCGCCTGCTTGGTGGCGTGACCCGTCATGAGGGTCTGCCGGCTCGAGTAGGCCCCCAGGTCCACGCTGTACTCCGTGTCCCCGGAGCTGATGCGGACGTGGTCCAGGGGAACGCCCAAAGCCTCCGCGGCGATCATGGCCATGGCGGTGTCCGAGCCCTGGCCGATCTCGGCGGACCCGGTGAGGACGTGGGCCGTGCCTCCGTCCTCACTCAGCTTGACCACCACGGTGGAGTGGGCCGTGTCCGAGCGATAGATGGGGTAGCCCGCCCCGGACACGAAAAATCCGCAGGCCATGCCCACCCCGCGTCCCTTGGGCATCTTGCCCCGTTTTTCCTTCCACCCCGACCCCTCGGCCACCGCCTCGATGCACTCCCGCATGCCGAAGCTGCTGACGTTCAGGTCGTTGCAGGTGATGTCCCCGGCGCCCATGGCGTTCTTGAGGCGGAGCTCCAGGGGGTCCATGCCGAGCTCGTCGGCGATGAGGTCGATCTGCTGCTCCCAGGCCGCCCGGGCCGCTACGCCGCCATGGCCGCGCTGGGCCCCGCAGGTGGGCTTGTTCGTGTAGACGCGCCAGCCGTCGTACTTCATGTTGGGAAGACGGTAGGGCGCGCCGAGCAGGGAACCTGCGTAGTAGACCGTGGCGATGCCGAAGCTGGTGTAGGCCCCTCCGTCGAGCGTGCACTCGTTGGTCAGGGCCATGAGGGTGCCGTCCTTCTTCACCCCCGTGGTCAGGGTGTGCTTGAACTGGTGCCTGGCCCGGGAGAAGAGGAAGACCTGCTCCCGGGTGTAGTTCATCTTGACCGGCTTGCCGGTCTTCATGGAGAGGAGGCAGGAGGCCAGCTCCATGGTGTTGGTCCCGGCCTTGGGCCCGAAGCCGCCGCCCACGTAGGGCTTGACCACCCTCACCTTGCCCACGGGAATCCCCAAAACCATGGCCACGATGCGCTGAACATAGTGGGGGACCTGGGTGGAGGTATGGAGGGCCAGATAGCCGTTCAGGTCGAACTGGGCGAGGACGCCGTTGGGCTCCAGAAAGGCCGCATCCTGGCGTTTGTTGAGAAAGATATCCGTACGGACGAGGTCGCACTCCTGGAAGGCCTCTTCCACGTTTCCGAATTCCTGGTGGACCTCGGCACAGATGTTGCCGGCGTACTTCTCGTGGAGCTGCGGGGCCCCTTCGGCCATGGCCTCCTCCACCGTGAGAAGGGCCGGCAGCTCCTCGTAGTCCACCCGGATCAGGGACACGGCCTCCCGGGCGGTCTCCGGATCGACCGCCGCCACGGCCGCGATCTCGTCGCCCACGTAGCGCACCCGCTCGTGGCAGAAGACGTTTTCATCGAAGCGTGCGGGGCTGACACCGTAGGTCACGAGCCCGGCGTCCTCGGCCGTGACCACGGACTTGACCCCCGGAAGCCTCCGGGCGGCCGAGGTGTCGATGTTCAGGATCCGGCCGTGGGCGATGGGGCTCTGGAGCAGTGCCCCGAAAAGCATGCCCGGCAGGGTGAGGTCGTCGATGTACATGGCGCGGCCCGTACACTTGTCCGGGGCATCCAGGCGGGGCGCTCTGCGGTTGATCACACTGTAGGAAGCCATATGCATCCTCCTTCATGGGGCGTCGGGGCGACAGGGCCTTCGACGGCGTTCGGGTTCGAGCCGGCTCGAGGGACGATCAGCTCCGCCTCTCTCCTGCGGCCTGGATCGCCTCGACGATTTTCTGGTACCCCGTGCAGCGGCAGAGATTGCCCGAGATGGCGGTGCGGATCTCGTGCTCGTCAGGGGAGGGGTTTCGCTCGAGCAGGCTCTTCCCGGTCAGGATCATGCCCGAGGTGCAGAACCCGCATTGCACGGCGCCGTGGTCCACAAAGGCCTGCTGAACCGGATCCAGCCCTTGGTCCGTCTCCACCCCTTCGATGGTGGTCACGGTCCGGCCGTTTGCCTGGACCGCCAGGACGAGGCAGGAGTTCACCGGGCGGCCGTCCAGCAGGACCGTGCAGGACCCGCAGTCGCCCACCTCGCAGCCCTTCTTGGTGCCGGTGAGTCCCAGGTCCTGACGAAGCATGTCCGCGAGGGTCTGGTTCGGAGGCACGGCCACCTCCACGTTCCGTTCGTTGATCATCAGGCTGATGAGTCGCTTCATGGTGTTTTCCTCCGGAATGTGCGGTTCGGCGTCTTGGACGCGACCGGTTCGCGGTCAGGACCGGGCGCGCTCCAGGGCCGTCTCGAGGGCCCTGCGGGTGAGGACGGAGACCATGTCACGCCGGTACTCCGCCGAGGCGCGGAAGTCGTCGATGGGCTTGGCGTCCCGGGCCGCCTCCTCGCCGGCCCGGCGAAAGAGCTCTGTGGACGCCGTCTCGCCCACCAGGGCATTCTCGGCGAAGGGGGCTCGAATGGGGACCGGCGCAACCGCTCCCAGGACCACGCGCGCCGTTTCGATCTTGTCCCCGTCCAGGGACAGGTAGGTTGCGACGTTCACGATGGAGATCTCCAGGGTCTGCCGCACCCCCAGCTTGATGTAGGCGGCGCCGGATCTCTCGGGCGGCGTCGGAAGGTGAACGGACTCCAGGAGCTCGTCCGCGCCGGCCACGGTCACGCCCGGACCCTGGAAGAAGTCCTCCAGGGGCACCGTCCGCTCCCCCGACGGCCCGACCAGGATCACCTGGGCCCCGTAAGCCATGAGCGGCGGGGGAAGGTCCGCCGCCGGACGGGCCGAGACCAGGTTTCCCGCCAGGGTGGCCAGGTTCCGGATCAGGGGGGACCCCAGCCGGGAGGCCCCGTCGGCCAGGGCCGGGTACCTCCGGCGGATTTCCTCGGACTCGGCCAGTTCGGCCGAGGTCGTACATGCCCCGATCCGATAGGCGTCTCCCGAGGATCCCAACATGCGCAGTTCCTCGATACGGCCGAGCGAGACCAGGTGCTCGGGCGAGAGGACCCTCTTCTTCATATGGACGAGCAGGTCCGTGCCGCCGGCCAGCGGCCGGGCCGTCTTCCCCAGGTCTCCCATGAGGCGGCGGGCCTCTTCCATTCCCGAGGGTTCGTGGTACTCGAAGCGGGGCAAAAGCATCATGGTTCCCTCCCTTGGCGTGGTGCAGGGTCGAAAGTTAAGGTCGGTCTCCCCACCGTTTGAACAGGGTGTGCTCGATTCCCAGAAAGTCGAACACCTTGCCGATGGTCTGGTCCAGGATGTCCTCGATGGTCTTGGGGTCGTGGTAGAAGGACGGCACCGGAGGCAGGATGTGGGCCCCGAGATCCGCCGCCAGGCTCATGAGCCTGAGGTGACCTTTGTGGAGTGGGGTCTCCCGCACCACCAGCACGAGCTTTCGCTTCTCCTTGAGGGTCACGTCCGCGGCCCGAATGAGAAGGTTCGTGTTGAAGGAGTTGGCGATCCCCGACAGGGTCTTGATGGTGCACGGTACCACCACCATCCCGTCAGTGAGAAAGGATCCGCTCGCCAGGGCGGCGCCCACGTCCCGGTTGTCGTAGACCCGGGTGGCCATGCTAGCCACGTCCTCGGCGCGAAGGGCCGTCTCGATCTCGATGTTCTGTCTTCCGGACTCGGACAGAATGAGGTGGGTCTCCACGCCGGTGCCCTGCAGATGCTCCAGCAGCCTCACCCCGTAGATGACGCCGCTCGCACCGGAAATCCCGACCACCAGCCGTTTGGTTCCGTGTTTCACACATCGCCTCCCTTCCTGTCAGAGAGCACCTCCAGGGCCTCCCGGACCACGGCCTCGGCAAAGCCGGGGTCCTCCATGTTCGCGTCCACCTCCACGACGGGAATCCGCCGGTCCAGAAGACGCCTCATCTCCTGAACGAACCTCTGATCCTCTCCGGGATCATACGTGGGATTTCCCGGCGCGTCCACCGAGGACCACCCCTTGCGGGGGATCACCACCCGAACGGGTCCCCGGGCCTGGTTGAGCTTGCGGGCGAACTCCGCCGCCACCTGCCTCAGCTCGTCGGGGCCGTGCCGGATCCAGGTCCGGTGCTTGTCCAGATCATACTTCCTCCGCTCGGCGTACTCGGGCTTGTACTTGCGTTTGGCCGGCGTCATGTGGTTCACGCTGCAGGTGGACACGATCTGGGGAATGCCCGCCCGGCCTGCTGACTCCAGGCGGTCCGGACCGGCATCCCTCATGAACCCGAAGAGGTGTTCCCCCACGCCGCCCGGGGCCAGGTCCACCACCGCCTGGAACAGGCCCTCCCGAATCATGGCTTCCATGGCCCGGTCCCCGATGCCGGCCGCAGAGAACCCGGTCACCTGCAGCCCTTCGGCCTCCAGGGCCCGGCGAACGGCGCTGGCGCACTGCTCGCAGGGGCCCAGCATGGTCAGGGCCACGGCCCGGCCGTCTCGAGCGTGCGGGGAGGCCACGTCGTCCTGCACCATGCCGGCCACGGCATGGGCCGCGCGGTCCAGGACGTTCCGGAGCAGGGCGGTGACGCCGGAGATCTCCACGACGGAGTGAAACAGCGCAATGTCGCCGGTGCCGATGTACCGTGTAGAGAGCCCCGGAAGGGCGGCCGTGGAGGAGACCATGAGCTTGGGCACCCCAAAGGGGAGGGCCCGCATGACCTCGGTGGCCATGAGGGAGCCCGTGGACCCTCCGAGCCCCACGACGCCGTGGACGCGGCCTTCGGCATGGAGCCCCCCGGCGATCCTGGAGGCGCCGTCGATGGTGATGTTGGTGATCCGGGATCGCTCCCTCGAGGCATGAATCTCCTCCAGGGAGCTGCCGCCCGCCACGGCCACCCGGGCGGGCGGAATGTCCGCCGGGGAGGCAGCGTCCCCGCGCATGGACAGGTCCATGAGGAGGGTCTCGAGACCGAGTCGCTGCAGCTTGTCCCGCAGGTATAGCGTCTCCGGGCCCTTGGTGTCCAGGGTGGAGATCACGAGAACGGTCTTCGGCATGGGGTGCGGCTCCTTGTCTTGATGCGGGAAATGGCTCACCGTTGGATGTCACATGATTTTCCGAAACGGAATGGCTCACCGCGAAGAAAACGCGCTTTGCGCGTCTCCCGCAGAGGCCGGCCGGCGCGGATCCGGGCGGGGACCCGCGCCGGCGCACCCTAAGAGGCCTGCTCCGCGGCCACCTGCTCCGCAATCATCTTCTTGAGGGTCTCCTTGTTCACCTTGCCCGAGTCCCCCACGGCCGGGAACTCGTCCACGATCTCGAGCCGCTCGGGGATCTTGTACTTGGCCAGCTGCTTGTCGATGAGGAAGTCCTTCATCTCGTCGAAGGTGAAGGCCTCCCCCTGCTTGGGAATCACATAGGCGCAGCAGCGCTCTCCCATCTCACGGTCCGGGTAGCCCACAATGGCCACGGAGGAGACCTTGGGGTGCTCGTTGAGCAGGCCTTCGATCTCGGCGGGGTAGATGTTCTGCCCCCCGCGAATGACCATGTCCTTGGCCCGGCCCAGGATCCAGAGACAGCCCTGGTCGAACTTGACGATGTCTTCCGTGGTGCACCATCCGTCCTCGTCGAACACGGTGGCGGTGAGCTCCTCGTCCCGGTAGTACCCGGCCGGTGCGTGGGGACCGCGAAAGTAGAGGATTCCGGGCTCACCGTCGGGCACCACGTTCCCCTCCTCGTCCACGAGCCTCACCTTGTTGCCGGGCAGCATCCGTCCCACGGTGCGCCTTCGAAGCTCCGGCGGGTCCTCGACACGGCACCCGGAGACCGAGCCCTTGTCCTGGGTTCCCAGGTCGCTCGTGATGGATGCCTGAAAGGCCGCCTCGGCCTCCTCGGCCACCTGCGGCGACAGGTATCCGCCTGCCGAGCGGATGAACCGAAGGGAGCTCAGGTCGTACTTGGAGGGGTCCGCCTCGAGCATTCGAATGAGGTGGGTCGGCACCACGCCGATGGCCGTTGCGCCCTCCTTTTGAATGAGCTCCAGGGCCCCTTCCGGTGTGAACTCCTCCAGCATGACCGTCTTGGCGCCCGCCAGCGGGGCGGCGAAGTAGGTGAGGGTGCCGGCCGCTCCTCCGGCATGGGGGGCGATGGCCATGGTGATGTCGTCCCGGTTCAGCCCCCAGATGTCCACGCGGCCTTTGGATGTGCAGACCCGGGGCGCCGTGGGCCACTCCACGAGCTTGGGGATCCCGGTGGTGCCGCTCGTGGTGGTGAGAAGGGCCACGTCCCAGCAGGAATCCAGCCTCCGTTCCTGGAGCATACCCTCGTCCACGGGCTTCTCGGCGCGCTCGTAGGCGAGCCGGGTCAGGGAGTAGGTGCCTTCCGGGGCGTCCGCCGGCACCTCGTCGTCGAACAGGAAGAAGTGCTTCAGGTGCGGAAACTGCTGCTGGAGCCCCCGGTACATGTCCAGGTAGTCGAAGTTGCGGTAGATCTTGGGAATCACCACCGCGGCGGCTTCGGTCTTCTCCACCATGTACTCCAGCTCGCGCTGCCGGAGGTAGGGGTAGACCGTCAGTGTGATGAGCCCCGCCCGCTCGCCGGCGATCCGGGCCAGGAACCCGAACACGCTGTTGGGAGACTGGATGATGATTCGGGAGGACTTGGGGATGCCCATCTCCACCCAGGCCGAGGCAATGGCGTCCACCAGGCGCTTGGCTTCGGCCCAGGTCACGCGGTACTTGGCGTCCACCAGGGCTTCCCGATCGCCCATCTCCCGGGCGTTCCGGTCGTAGAAATCATAGAAAAGCTCGTTCGTCCAGTGCCCGTCCCGGACAAACTCGTCCACCATGGCCTGCTTGTATCGAATCGGCTTCACGTCGTTCCCTCCATTGATGTCGCATCGGTTGACCGCGAACGCCGGGGGACTCGGGCGTCCATCGGTTTCACTTCTTGCCTTTGGATCCGCGCTCCCTCAGGCTGGCCTTGAAGTTGTCCCAGAACTCCTTGTTCGTGTCCTGCCAGGCGGCCCCCCACCTCCGCTCGAAGTAGGATGTGGGAAGGCGTTCCCTCCAGGCCGTCCAGGGGTTCTCCCCCTTGGCGCGGGCCTCGAAGACGTCCTCGAGGAAGACCTCGATGTTCGAGAGCTCCTCCTTGGGCAGGTAGGACAGCGCGCCCTTCTTGATGGAGCGCATCAGATGCTCCGGGGCGAACGCGTGGGCCGTCAGCATGACGGCCGGAATGTTCCGGGCCACCGCGATCTCCAGGAGGCGGTAGCCGTTCACGCCCATGATATCCAGGATGGCGAGATCGAAGGCCTCGTTCGCCAGGTGGTCCCGGGCCTCCTCGAAGGCGGCCGCCTGCACCAGCTCGCACATGGGCAGGAGCTCCTCCAGGGTGCTAAGAATGTCCCTCTCGTCGTCCACCGCCAGGATGCGTTTGCCCTCCAGGGGGCTCTTGTCCGGCATGATTCGCTTCTCCCTTCTGTCGCATGGGCCGGGGCTCGGACCCGATCAAGCGTCGCCCGGGGGCGCCGGGGGGCGGTGGGGCGCCCGGGTTGCGCCGGGCGCCCCTGGCCGGAACCGCTACAGCCCCAGCTCCTTCCATCGGGACTCCACTCGTTTCCTCACCTCGGGATCCAGCTCGATTTGAATGGGTTTTTGTTTCCACTCGTACGGAATGGTGGCGTCCAGCAGCAGCCGGCCGGTGATCTCCCGTGCGTCGATGGGCAGGGAAGGATCCAGGGGCGTGGACCGTCCCCGTTTGATGACCTGGGAGCGGTTGGGCTGGAACCGGAAGCTCAGGGCGTACATGACCCTGGGAATATCCCAGGAATCGATGTCCTCGTCCACCACAATCACGGTCTTGAGCCCGTAAGCGCCCATCTCCGTGGAAACCGCCGCCGTGAGCACCTGGTCCGCATGCCCCGGGTACATGGTCTTCATGGAGATGATGGCCAGGAACCGTCCCGATCCCTCGGGCGGGCAGTAAACCGACTTGATCCCGGGGATATGCATCTCGTCCGCGAGCTGCTGCCACAGGGTGGCGCCGTAGGACAGGGCCATGACCATGTGGGTGTCCGTGACCGCACGACCCACCGTGGTGCAGTACATGATGGGGTTGTCGCGATGGGTCACGCACTTGATGTCCATGTAGTTCCGGGGGTCCGTGCCCACACCCGAGTAATAGCCCGTGTACTCGCCGAAGGGACCCTCGTCCATGAACTTCTCGGCGTCACACTCGCCTTCCAGCACGATCTCGGCATGGGCCGGGATGGGAAGATCCACGGTTTCGCCCTGCACCACCTCGCAGGCCTCGCCGCGGATGGAGCCGTACACGTCGTACTCGCTGATGCCGGCCGAGACCCGGGCCGCCCCGAGAATGAAGAGCAGCGGGTCGCATCCGATGATCGAGGCACAGGGCATGGGCTTGCCCATGGCCTGGTACTTCTTGAGCATCTGATCGGCGTGCTTTCCCTTGATGAACTGGGTCCCGATCTTGTCCTTGCCCAGCAGCTGGGAACGGTACGTGCCCAGGTTCACCCAGCCGGTGTCGGGGTCCTTGGTGAGAATGAAGTGGGCCGTGCCGATGTAGCGTCCCCCGTCCATGGGAAAGAAGTGGGGCACGGGAAACCTGTAGAGGTCCACGTCGTCGCCCGTGATGATGTTCTGCTTGCAGGGGGCGTCCTTCTTGTCCACCCACTTGGGCGGAATGGGGTTGTGCCCCATGTCCACCCACGCCCTGAGGATCTCCGGCAGCGGTGTCTCCTTGGGCCTGCCGAGGATGAGGGCCAGCTTCTGGGCGGTGGTGCACGTGGAGGTGATCACGGGTGTGTCGTAGTCCTTGACGTTCTCGAAGAGCAGGGCCGGACCGTGGGCTTCCTCGTTGAGCTTGGCAATGTGAGAGAGCTCCAGGTTCCAGTCCACCTCGGCGGTGATGCGTTTGAGTTCCCCTTCTTTTTCCGCCAATTCGATGAAATCACGCATGCTTTTCATGTCTGCCTCGCCTCCTGATGGAAAGAATGGTTGCCGAACCGATGGGAACCCTCGCTCTCACGAGGCCTCCCGGGCCCCCTCGTGGGCCGGGGATGGTCGTTCCCCCACCTATTGAAGAGCCGCATGAGCCGCCTGTCCGCTCGCCGCCGTTTTCGCGGCTGAGGGCGGCGTTCCGCTCCGCGGCTTATCCCTTCAACTTGATTCGTTTCATGGCCTGGGCCATGAGGAGATCCCGGCCGCTTTTCTTTCCCAGCTTGGACTCCGTCTTTCTCTGACTCCACACGGTCTCCGGGCGGCCCTGGACGATGAAGATGTTCTCGGGGAAGGGCTCCGCCTCATCGATGGCCCACTCGATGTCCATGGGAACCCCGTAATGCTTTTCGATCTGCTTGGCCAGCTTGGTCAGCTCTCTGGTCTCCCGGTCCTCGAGACAGCAGAGGCACCCCTTTTCGGGATCCAGCTCCGCCTCCATGACCTCTCCGTGCTCCGGATCGAACACGCAGGCCACGTGCTTGGTGGAAACGTTCTTGTCGGTGGGCTCCAGCAGCACCTTGTCCATGGTGAACCGGTCGGGGTTCACCGTTCCGCCCACCACGGTCTCGCCGAGTCCCCAGGCCCCTTCGATGACGACCTTGGACACATCCCCGTCCGTGGGGTTCAGGGAGAACATCACGCCCGCGCACTTGGCGTTCACCATCTTCTGGACGCCCACGCTGATGAAGACCTTTTCGTGGGGAAAATCATTCCGAATGCGGTAGCTCACGGCCCGGGGCGTGAAGAGACTGGCCCAGCAGTCCTGCACCCTCTTCAGGACCCGGTCCGTGCCGACGACCCACAGGTGGGTGTCCTGCTGCCCGGCGAAGCTCGCCGTGGGCAGGTCCTCGGCCGTGGCGCTCGAGCGCACGGCCACGGGAAGGTTCTCCTCGGAGCACCTGAGGCAGAGCCCGGCATACGCCTCGGTGACGGCCGAGCGCATGTCCTCCGGCATGGGGGCGTTTCGAATGAGCTCCTGCACCTGCTCGCTGGCCTTGTGCACCGCGTCCACCGCTCCCAGCTGAAGCCCGGACAGCAGCTCGTACATCCGTTCCAGAATGCCCGTTCGATGAATGAAGTCCTCGTAGCAGGTGGTGGTGACCGCGAAACCCGGCGGCACCCGGATGCCCGCCTTGAGCATTTCCCCCAGGCTGGCGTTCTTCCCGCCCACCAGCGCCAGGGAACCCTTGTCGAGGTTCTCGAATCGTTCCGTGTAGCTCATGCTGTCGCCTTTCCATGGTTCGGCCGGGGGATGTGCAGTCCCCCGTCGCGATTGGAACGTCCCTCAGGCTAGCCGACGCGTTCCAGGACGGTCACCACCCCGGTGTCGCCGTCCACCCGGATGATGTCCCCGGTCTTGATGCCGGCCGTGGCGATTCCCGTGCCCGTGACCGCAGGGACCCCGTACTCCCGGCACACGATGGCGGCGTGGCTGGTCAGGCCCCCGATGTCGGTCACCGCACCGCGAATCTTGGCGAACACCGGCGCCCAGGACGGGTTGGTGTTGGGACAGACGAGGATCTCGCCGTCCTGGAGGTCCGTGATGTCCTTGAGGAGCTTCAGGACCCGGGCCGGACCTTCGTTCACGCCGGCCGAGGCCGCGAACCCCTTGATCTCGGAAAGGTCCTTGGCATCCTCGGCGGACACGCCCTTGAGCCACTCCTGGACCTTGTCTGTGGTGACGCCCCAGAGCATGATGGTGAAGGGCTCGGCCACCTCCTCGGGCGGGACGCCCAGGGCGGGGGGCGGGCTCCATTGCTGTGCGGCCTCCAGGATTTTTCTCCGCTTGGCCACCTTGGCCTTGTAGTACTGCCCGCGCACCGGAATGCCCTCGCCCAGGGCCCAGCCGGTGGACAGCTCGGTCAGGAGCTCCGGGATCTCGTAGCGGTGGAACATGAAGATGTCGTCCGCCTCTTCGATGAAACCGTGATTCACCAGGAGCTGACCGAAGGTCCGCACCTTCTCGAACCAGATGGTGTGAAACCAGTGCTCCACCCAGAACAGGTGATCCTCGGCGTAGCGGTAGATGGTGCGAATGGTGTTGTAGGCGTCGTCAAAGGACTTGCGGTCCTCGTCCGTGGAGATGAGGTCCAGGTACTGTCCGACGACCTTTTCCCGCTCCTGGTCGATGCTCTCGATGTTGCGCTCGATGGTCTCGCCCTTGTCCAGCAGGTTGAGGTATCCCTGGATGTAGCTGAAGGGGATGTCGAGGGTGTTGCACCAGCTGCCCTCGTAGTGGAACCACCCGCTGCCGCAGGACACGGAGAACCACGGGTCCTTGGCCTTCTCCAGCTCGGCGAGCCACTTGCGGCCGTCCTCGGTCCCTTCCAGCTCCTGAATCTTAACCTCGGCGCTCTTCTCGGCCTGGAGAACCTCCTTGACGGCCGGCAGGGAGTCGGCGAGCCGGGAGAGGCGGCAGAGCTCTTCCTCCGGCCTGAACATGGAGACGTACGCGCCGGCCACCATCTTGCCGATGGCGCTCTCGCTGATGCCCGGGAAGAGCTTGCGGCACACGTCGCCGAACATGAGGTAAGCCAGGTAGCTCAGGTTCAGCATCTCGAAGTGATACTGCCAGGCCTTGATCATGAGGTTGACCATGCGATCGAAGGTCTCGAGGATGTCGTAGGAGATGTAGCATCCCGTGGGCGCCGGGAGCACCTCCTCTTCCGGGACGTACTTGGGAAAGGCCGTGGGAATGTCCAGGCCCTTCATTTCCTCGCCCAGGGCCTTGAACTTGGTCAACCACTTGTCCCACATCTCGTCGTAGTGCTCGAAGATGTAGAAGACACGCTTTTCGAAATGGGCCGCTTTCTCGCCGATGATCTCGTCGGGCGGCGGGGCCACGGCGCAGATGTAGAGGTAGCCGCCCACCAGGCGCTGGGCGATGCCCTGGGCCGGTGGAATACAGAAGACGCGTGTGGTGTACTGGGAGAGGGAGATTTGCCAGGCCTCCTGAAAGATGAGGTCCAGGGGCGGCATGGGGTCGGGTGCGTGGATCTTATCCTGGTACCAGAAGTTGGACTTTTCCCAGTCCGAACGTTCTCCCAAGGTGAACAGGAAATGGGAGGGGTACATCTCCTCCCAGCCTTCGAGCTCCGGTGGAACCTGAAAATCGTGTGGATCCGGGAACCTTCCTGCCTTGTCTTCTGCCATGGTGCACCTCCCTGTCTGAAAACGATTTCGGATTGGGCCGCCCTGTCCGGGCGACGGGCCGTGGCGTCAGTGAGCCTCGAGAAGCGCTCACAAGAACACAGGAAGCTTTGGAACCCCCTCTCGGAGAAGGACGGGGGGCTGGTCGCGGTGCCGCCGGTCTCGGGACGGCGGCAGGGGGCACGGCCCGCGCGCGTGAAGATCCCCTTTTTGAAAGTGCCGGCAGGGACGCGGCAGAGGTGGTTCCCGAGGCACAAGGTGACCAATACACGAAATTCTGTCAAATTCATTTTGGTTATGGTATTCATAAGCTCAGCTTATTTATAGAAAACCGATGATAACCCCTGCTTTTGCTTTTGGGAGGCCCGATGATCAACCTGAATCAGCTCCGTGTGTTCTACCACGCCGCCAAGCACCAGAACTTCACCCGGGCCTCCGAGGAGCTCCACATCACCCAGCCCGGCGTGACGTCCCAGGCCAGGCTGTTCGAAGGCACGTGCAACCTGGTGCTGTTCAAGAAGAAGGGGCGGCGGGTCTTTCTCACGGACGAAGGGAAGGTCCTGTACGAATACGCCCGAAAGATCTTCGAGATCGAAAAGGAGCTGGAGGATGCAGTGGAGGAGCTCCGCGCCCTCAAACGGGGCATGTTGCGTCTCGGGACCACCAAGGCCTATGCCCACTACTTCATGCCCGCCCTGATCACGGGTTACCACCAGGAGTATCCCAACATCCGCATCATCCTGGACGAGGGCAGCTCCCGGGACATGATTCGCAGCCTCCTCGAGTTCAAAAACGAGATCGCCGTCATCGCCAAGGCCGAGGACCACCCGGACGTGGCCTTCACCCCGTTCAGCCAGGAGGAGCTGGTTCTGATCGTCCCGCCCGACCACCCCTGGACCCGGCGCAGGTCCGTGAGGATCGAAGAGTTGGCCCCCGAGCCCATCATCATGAAGGACACGGGGTCCGGAACCCGCAGGGTGATCAACGACCTGTTCGCCCGCAACGGCTACGAGCCCAATGTGCTCATGGAGACGAGCAACACCGAGTTCATCAAGGACCTCGTGCATCGGGGGGAGGCCGTCTCGTTTCTCGTGCACGAGTCCGTGGTTCTCGAGCTTCGGGCGGGCCGAATCGGCTCGGTCCGCCTGGAGGGCATCCGTCTGACCCTCGACGTGAGCATCGCCCACCTGAAGGACCAGCACCTCTCTCCCGCGGCCAAGGCCTTTCTCGACATCCTGCACGGCCTGTCGGTCTCCAGCATGCCCTACCAGGGCCTCGGCGCCATGATGACCGCCATGCTGGCCCGGCGTAAGCGGAACGCCGGAAGAAAAGGGAAGGGTGGCAAACCGATGCCCGATCCTTGAGGCAGGGGCGGGAAAAGAAAGGACGGGGAATGAGCGACGGTGCATTCTACGATGTGGTCGTGGCCGGGGCAGGGCCTGGGGGGGGCATGGCTGCAAAGGCGTGTGCCGAGGCCGGCCTGAAAACGGTGCTCCTCGAGATGCGGGGCCTTCCCCGGGACAAGGTGTGCACCGGCATGATCATGGCCCCCTGGTGTGGTGCTCTCCTGACCTCCGAGTTCGGCCCGGTTCCGTTCCGGCGGTTCTACGACGGGGCCCTGGACATGGATCGCAAGGTCATTCACTGGCTCTTCCCCCGGTCCCGGCCGAGGCCGCGGTTCGATCTGGTGCACAAGGGGGAGGGGTTCCTGCTGGAAGGGAGCGGCGTACGCGATCTCGATGAGGAGATCCCGGCCATCCTCGCCGAGTACGGCTTTCGCGGGGACCGGCGGCCTGCTTGGAGGGACGGGTGTCTTGTGGCCCGGCTTCACGGCCCGCTCATCGACGGCGTGTTTCGCCCTGCAGCCGGGCGGGTGCTCCTGGTGGGCGATGCTGCAGGACTGATCCTACCGGTGACCTTCGAGGGCATCGGGACCGCCCTCGAAAGCGGGAGACTGGCGGCCGAGACCATTCAAAAAGCCGTCTGCGGGGGCGGGGAGGCGGCGGAAGGCTACCTGGCCGAGCTGGCTCCGCTCCTGGCCATGATCAGACGGTTGTGCCGCCTGGAGGCAAGGTTGGAGCAGACGGCCGAGACGAAGACCGGAGGCCTGGCCGAGGCCCTGGCGTCGGCCTATGGCGAGGCCATGGAGGACCCGCGCCCGGCGTCGGGACCCGGGAGGGGCGGCCTTCACGAACGTTGGGACGCACCCGGTGCCAGGAGGACCGGATCGAGCCGGGCCGCGCCGAAGCGCTCGCAGTAAGGGCGACACTTGGACAACAGCAGAAAGGCGGTCTTGTCCAGGATGGAGCGCGGCTCCTCGCCGAAAGAGTCGAAGTTGCCCCCTCCTTTGGAGATGATCAGGTCGCACGCCTCGATCCGGCGCCGGACCTCGGGTGAGCACCGCGCCAGTCGCGTTCCCGGGAAGGGCCCGGAAATTCCGTTCTCCATCACCGGCAGGTCCTCTTCCAGCCCCGCGGAACCGATCTCGCCCAGGGTGACGTCGTTCATGGCCGGGCGGCTGCGCACCACCAGCACCACCTCTTTGCCCTCCTGTCGGAGCCGCTCCATCAGAAGGCCGTCCAGGACGATCTCCCCGGCGTTGTCGGCGAGGTAGACGATGGACCGGCTGCGGTCCAGGCGGCGGCGGAAGGCTCGAATCGCCTCAGGACGAAGGAGACGGGTCTCCAGCTCGGCGTCCAGCGTCTCGGGGCGGTCCGCCAGCATCAGGTCCACCGCATTGCCCAGGACCGCAAGACGGAGGGCGAGCTCCAGAGGGTCGCCGGCCTGGGAAACCTTCCCCTGGAGTCGGGGCTTCACATCGAGCATGGCCCGGTTCTGCCTCTGCTTGAGGTCCCGAAAGGGGTCCTGATCTCCCAGGGTGCCCGAAAGAATGTCCAGGACGGCTTCGATCACGTCCGGGCTGGTGACATCCCACGCGTGGCCGCAGAGCGCCGGGATCCGGGCGATCCGCGTGCAGACCTTGCGCATGCTTTCCTCGGGCAGCCCGATCTCGTGCATGCCCGAGACGGCCATCTGAAACACGCATGGAATACAGTCCGGCTGAATGCGCATGGGCTAAAAGCTCTTCATCATCTCACGCATGATGTAAGGCACCTCGATGCGGCCGGTGGGAGCGAGGATGCGGCTGCTGTACTCCGTGCCGTAGGCCTTCTTGAGGGTTCGGACCAGGCGGCGGAACTCGGAGGTGTCGATGGCCGCTGCGATGTCATGGATGTTCCGGGCGGTGCACTCCGCCAGAATGCGCGGCCCCGATCCGACGGCCAGTCGCCACCCTCCGGTGATGGGCACCTTCAGATTCCGCATGGCCGGCACACACTCCTCCTTGACGAAGCGGTCGTGCTCCTCCTCTTTGCCCGGGACGATGTTGTAGTACTGGTTGAACTTCCACGCTCCGGCGCGAATTTTGTAAGGCTCCTGGTGGATCTTTCCCGTGGGGACCCAGACCTTGCTCGAGTAGTCGGAGACGAGACGGATCAGGGTTTGGAACACGATGCGGTACTCCCGCTTGGCCAGGGCCTCGATCAGGCTTTCGTTTCGGTCCACGGTGGCCACGGCCACGACCCTGGGGCCCTGCCCCACAGCCACGTAATAGCCGCCCAGGAGGCGGATGCCCAGCTGCTCCAGGGTCGGATTGAACTCATTGGTGACGAATGTCGAGTACTCGTCGAAGTGGTTGGTTTTCACGTCCCAGTACTGGGTGAAGAGGATGGTCATGGCAGGCTCCTTCCCGGTGCTTTGGCCTCGCTCGGTGTTCGTTGTTCACATCTTGAAGACGCGGGTCATGAGCTCGGCGAGGTACTCTGAGTCTTTTTCCTTTTTCGGCGTGAACTTGGCCGGCCGCGTCTGGACCCAGAAGAGGTTCTCCGGAAACGCCAGGTCCCGGTCGAAGACCCACTCCATGTCCTGGGGCATGTCGAAGTGGGCTTCCACGTTCAGGGCGATGCGGACAATCTCCCGGACCTCCTCCTCCTCGAGACAGGGCTTCTCCCGAAGCTCGGGGGGAACGGCGGTGACGGCCGTCCCCCGGGCCTTGTAAGCCACCATCTTGGGCTTCGGGTTGATGGTGCTGTGGATCTGCCCGGTCTTCTTGTCCACGATGAAGGAGTCCGGAGTGATCTCTCCGCTCACCACGCTTTCTCCGAGGCCCCAGTTCCCCTCGATGACCACGCCGGTCAGGTCGCCCGTGATGGGGATCACGGTGAGCGCGACGCCCGCGCACTTGGCGTTGACCATCTTGAGGACCGCCACCCCGATGGGAGCCTTGTCCATGGGCATTCCCTTTTCCAGGCGGAAGGCGATGGCCCGGGTGGTGAAGGCGCTTCCCCACACCTGGATCACCTTTTCCGCCACCTCGTCCTCTCCCTGGACGTTCAGGTAGGTCTCCATCTGACCGGGCATGCTCACGGCTCCGCTCGAGCGGGTCGCCACGGCCACATCCGGGCCTCCCGACGCTTCACAGACCCGGAGGTAGTGCTCGGAAAGCTCCCTCTTCATGGCCGGGGGCATGGTCCTCGCCTGGATGAGGTTCCGAATATAGCGGCTGGCTTCCACCTGGGCCTGCACATTGTGGTGAAGACGCTGCTCGTTCTGGCTCACGTAGTCCTGGATCTCCCGGCCCGTTCCGGTCTCCTCCATGAAGCGTTCGTAGCCCTCCACGGACACGGCAAAACCGGGCGGGACCCGCATTCCGAGGTGGGTCATTTCTCCGAGGTTTGCGCTCTTCTTGCCCACCAGGTCGTTGTGCTGGCTCCGGAGCTCTTCGAGACGGTAAATCCATGGTTTCGTCATGTGATCTCACTCCTTTTGGGTCGGGCGGGTGAGGGCGCCCGGACCCGGTCGTCCGGGACACCCTCACCGCGTACCTTTGGAATGGCCCGTCGGGGCGGGCCCGGCCGGGCTAGCCGAGGATGTAGACGACGCCCAGGTTTGCGTCCACCTTGACCCGCTGGCCGCTTTTGATCTTGGCGGTGCCTTCGAAGACGTTCATGACCACCGGGATGCCGTACTCCCGTCCCACGATGGCCGCGTGTGAGAGGCTGGCGCCCCGGTCCACCACCACGCCTTTGATCATGGAGAAGATGGGCGTCCAGCTCGGCGATGTGCTGGCGGCCACGAGAATGTCTCCTTCCTGGACGCGGTGCAGCTCGTCCTCCGACATGATGACGCGGGCGGTGCCCTCGGCCACGCCCGGCGAACCGCAGGTCCCATAGAGGTCCGCCTTGAGCTCCGGGCGAACGTCCGGCATGGAGCCCACCACCACCTTGAGGGCGATGGGGTCGTTGGACTGCACCAGCACGCCCATGGCCTGATCCAGGTCGAATCCCTCCTTCAGCATAACCGGCGGGTTGGGGTTCTTCTTCCACTCCTCCCACTCGGCCTTCCTGCGCTCCACGATGGAGCGGAGGTTGAACTGATCCGGGGCGATGCCGGCACGGCGCACCTCGTCCGGAATCAGGAAGAACATGTCCTCCGGGGCGTCGATGGCGCCCTCGGCCGTGAAGCGGCGGCCCAGCCCCAGAGCGCTTCTCCGCATCATGGCGTGGGTGTAGAGGTCCAGGTAATGGTCATGCTCCTCGCTGAACACGCCGCTCTTCTGGGCCAGGCGCATGAGCTGCTCGAACCAGGCCCGCTGCTCCTGGGGAACCTTGGCGAGAACCTCTTTCTCCGCGGCCAGCCGCTCCGCCTCGGTGTTGCTGCGCTCCTCGTCCAGGTTGAAGCCGCCCCCTTTGGACAGGAACTGTTTGACGGCCCCCAGGGCCGGTGTCGGATCCTCCACCCAGGTGGGCAGATTGATCTCGCTCATGCGCTGCATACGCCAGCCGTCCTCGTTCATGAAGTCCATGAAGTCCTTCATGAAGGCCTGCCCCTTTTCCGTCTCCTCCAGCTTTTCGCGGATGTCCGGCGCATCGTTCTCGAGGAACACCTCCGCCAGGCCCTCCTCCTCGGCGCGCTTGGAGAACTGCCAGAGCTTTCGATCCACCTGAAAGACCTTGTTGTCGAACCCGGAGACGAGCTTGTGAAAGAGGGGGGAGGTGTCGTCGATCTGGGCGATCTGGCGGCACATGTTTTCGAACAGGATGTAGGCCGTGTAGGTCCCGTACATCATGTACATGTGGATCTCCCACATGCGGCGGCAGGTGTTGATGGTCTCCTCGAAGTTCTCCAGGAGCTCGACGTTGCTCGCCGTGTCCAGGTTCAGCGCCTTGAGGGCCTCGTACCGGTTGAGGATCTCGTTTACGAAATCGTTCCACAACCCGTCATAGTCCTCGATGAAGGGCAGGATCGCCTTCCGGAACGCCTCCTCACGGCGTTGTTTCTCTTCCTCGCTCTTGACCAGGAGCAGGGTCAGGTAGCCCCCGCCGTTCATGAACCGCCAGTCCCACCCTTTGACCGTGGGCAGGCTCAGCTTTTCCGCGCCGTACTGCATGCCGTGCCTGCAGAAGTTGATCCAGAACCAACCAAACATGGGCGTCCAGGGCGGCACGGAATGGGTCCCGTCCAGGAACCAGGCGGGCGACTGCTCGAAATCCTTTTCCGGATCGAATTCCAATCCCGGAACCACGTCGTAGACTTTCATGCTTGCCTCCTTTTGTGTGGGGATGGATGGGCCGTCTCGAAAGTGGTTCGGACGGGGTTTCTTCGACCGGCCGGGCATCCGGGACCGGACGTCTGGACTGAAAAGCGATGGGCGCAGCATGGAGAGCGGGGATCGAGCCGGACGAAAAACCGCGTCAAGAACCGGCGGCCTCGGACCGCTGGTGAAGCACAAGGCTGCAGAGAGATCGGGATCGAGAGAGCAGAAGGCCCATTGTGGTTTTCCGGCGTTCGATCACCTCCTTTCACAGAAGGGGGATTTCATCACTCGTCGTCCACGAGCGTCAGGGCCCCCGGGGCGCACCACTTGACGCATTCGGGATCGGGAGGGTCCCCTCAGAAGTCGCACTTGAGGGGAATGCCTGTGTCCGGTTCCTTGAACACCGATTTGAGCGGGCAGGAGGCCCGGCAGACCACGCATCCGTCAAGATCGGCGCCGAGAAGGTGCACAATCCCCCTGGAGTTGCACGCGGCCTCGGTGTAGGGACCGGCAATCACCGGCAGACAGTAAGTCTCTGCCACGTACACGCGGATTCACGGCGTCCGTGTGCTTGAGGGAGCAGGCCACCTGGCACATCCTGCACCCGGTGCAGCGGCTGGGGTCGATGTGAATCCTCATTCGCATCCCCCTTCCTCGGCCAGCCCCAGCTCCTGCAGCTTCTCCGGGGTGGGGGTGCCCTGGTCGTCCCACCCGCGAAGGGCGTAGTACTCAGCCAGCATGCGCTCCAGATGGACCACCTGGTCCTTGACCCGGGGCTCCTCGGTCATTCGCCGGGGGAGGCGGTCATCTGTGCGGCTGAATCCCTCGCGGCGGTTGAAGATCCTTTCCAGGTTCCAGATTCTCTCTCCGATGCGCGCCAGTTCATCGGCCGTGTATTCCATGCCGGTGATGACGTTCAGCCAGGCCTGAAGCTTCTTCGCCCAGAGGGGGCCGTGGTAGATGATCCAGCACAGAATGGCGGAGTCCACCAGGGCCACGAAGTCCCGGTCCTTCACCGTGAAGGGGACGTGTTGGGCCGGGTCCTTGCGGCCCTCGTAAAAGGGGAGCGTGGCCTTGGTGTGGGAGGCCCCCACGTTGTTCGTGGCGTCCTGAAGGCCGATCCCCTCGAAGCCCTGGGGGTGCCAGGCGGGCATGCCCGACCCTTTGACGCCCATGAACAGCTCGGGGTGCCCGCATTGCTCTGCGAGGATCGCCCCTCCTTCGGCCACCCTGTCCCCGAAACCTTCCCGTAGGGCCGTCTGCTTCATCAATCGGATCATGGCGTCCAGGTCGCCGAAGCGAACCGTGTATCCGATCTCGGCTTGGCCGATCACATCGCGTTCGAACAGCTCCATCACGCACGAGACGGTGGCGCCCGTGCTGATGGTGTCCATGCCGAGCTCGTTGCACAGGTAGTTGGTCCGGCAGATGTCCGCCAGGTCCCCGATCCCGCAGTTGGACCCCAGGAGGGCCATGCTCTCGTGCTCCGGGCCCTTGGCCGTGCCCGGGTAGGCGGGATCCGATATTCGGCTGCGCTTGCTGCACGCGAAGGGACACCCGAAGCAGGCCTCGTCCCGGACGCGGATTCGATCGCGAATGACGGCAGGATCGTCGAATGCCGTGAAGGGCTCGAAGAAACCGGCCTGGAAGTTCATGGCGGCCTGAGTCCACGTGGCGTTGGCCCGGCAGGGCAGCACCCAGGTCCCGTACATCAGGCGGTTCCGCTTCCCCCACAGGTGCGAGGCCGGGCGGATCTCCACGCGATCGTCCCGGATGTAGAGATACACCGGCTCCTCGGCGCTTCCTTCCACCACCAGCACGTCATAGCCCGAGTACTTGAGGTGGGCCCCGAAATATCCTCCACAGCAAGGGTTTGCGATCCCTCCGCTCAATGGGCTCTTGGAGACCACGATGAAGCGCCCCCCGGCGGGCACGCCCGAACCCGTGAGCGGCCCGGTGGCGAAGAAGAGCTTGTTCTCAGGGGCCAGAGCGTCGGTCCCCGGTGCGATCTCGTCGAAGAGCATGCGCAGCCCGACGCCCCGGCCGCCGATGTACTTCCGGGCGAGTTGTCGGGACAGGTTTTCCACGGCGATGTGCCCGCGGGTGAGGTCCACTCTCAGGATGTTGCCCTTCCATCCGTGCATGGCGATTTCCCTTCTTCCGTACCGCCTTTCCCCGGGTTTCGTCCAGCGTCACCGCACCGAAGGGACAGACGGCCGCGCAGGCCCCGCAACCGACGCAGAGCGTTTCGTCCACCGCCCCTAGGTTTCCTGTGCGGTCCACGCCTCCCGGGAGAGCACGGTCATGGCCCGGGCCGCTGCAGCGCGGGCCTGAGAAACGCTTTCCTCCATCAGTTTGGGGCCGTGGGCCATGCCGCAGACGAAGATCCCGTCCGAGGCGAAGTCCACCGGCCTGCAGATCTGACACTCCCAGCGCAACTCGGTGATCAGTCGGTGGGGCGTGTAGGAGCGGACCGCGTTCCAGGGGCAGCTCGCCGTGCACATGCCGCACTGAAAGCAGCGCTTGAAGCTCTCACCGCCGGCGTCCCGGATGAGGTCGGAGGCCTCTTTGAATGGCGCTGTCGCTTGCAATGGACTTCACGTCCTCTCTAGTGCATGAGCCTTCCCCCGTCCACGAGGAGGGTCTGTCCGGTCATGAAATCGCTTTCGCTGGAGGACAGGTAGAGAAACGGCCCCTGCGATGTCTTCGGGCGTGCCGACCCGGCCCAGAGGGGCTTTCGAGGTGTCGTACTTGGAGACGTCCGCGAGTCGCCGACTCGCCTCGGTGTCGATGAACCCGGGGCGACGGCATTGATGGCGATGCCGTGGGGCCCCAGCTCCACGGCCAGGGCCCGGGTGAGACCCATGACACCGCCCTTGGAGGTCACGTAGTGAGCGAATCCGGTGGAACCGGTGAAAAAAACCTCGGAGGCGATGTTGACGATCCTCCCGTAGCCCTGCGCTTTCATGTGGGGAAACACGGCGCGTACCGCGAGGAAGACCCCCTTGACGTTCACGCGCATCACCAGGTCCCACTCGTCGAGGTCGATCTCGGTAAAGGGCCTTCTTTGAATGCCGTCATAGACGGCCGCGTTGTTGACGAGGATGTCCACCCGGCCGAAGGCCTCGGCGGCGGCTTGGGCCATGGCCCGGGTCTCGTCCTCGTTGGACACGTCCGCCTCGAAGGGAACGGCATGTCCACCCATGGCCTGAATCCGCTCGACGGTTTCTCGAAGGTCGTTTCGATCCTGTTGGGTCAGCCCGATGTTCATGACCAGGACACTCGCTCCCTCGCGCGCGAGCGCCAGGGCAAAGGTTCGTCCCAGACCCCGGGCCCCGCCTGTCACGATGACCGATCGGCTCTCGAGTCGCATGATGGATCCCTCCGTCATGGGACGGGGAGGCTGTTCCCCGCCGGATTGGGAGGGTTCGTTTCTTTGACGAAACTGAGAGCGTTGCCGTCCGATTCAGGGTTTCGGGTTCTGTGTGTCCGGCTTCGATATGACCACTCCCGCAGCACGCTGCGGGCTGTTTCCCTGATGCACGCTCCCTCTGTGGGGAGGCTTCGGAAGAGGATAGGCATGAGGCGGGCCATGGAGACGGCCCCGTTTCGAAGAAGCTCCTTCAGTTTCTTCGATTCTGATGAGTTCCGTATTGACTTGTCAAAACAATTGAATTTATATTGATATAAGTTTTTCTTATGCTTTGTGCTTGCGGTCCCCTCATGCAGATGAACCTCAATCAGTTGCGCGTCTTCTATCTGGTCGCCCGGGAGAAAAGCATCACCCGCGCCGCGGAGAGGCTTTTTGTGACCCAGCCCGCCGTGACCATGCAGGTTCGGGCCATGGAGGAGCAGCTGTCCCTGAGGCTGTTCAAACGCCACGGCCGGGTCCTCAGGCTCACGGAAGGGGGCCGCGTCCTCTTGGGGTACGCCCGAAAAATCTTCTCGATCGTCGACGAGATGGAGTCCGTGATCCCCCGTTACGCGGACCTCTCGGAAGGGGCCCTCACCATCGGCACCACAAAAAGCTTTGCACGCCACCTCATGCCCGGCCTGCTCTCCCGCTTTCAGACCGCCTATCCCGGAATCCGGGTCTCTTTGAAAGAGGCCAGCTCCATGGAGATCGCCGAGGGGCTCGGGACGTTCAGGTACGATCTCGGCCTGGTCGGCAGGCTCGAGTACGGCAGAAAGCTGACCGTGGTCGACTACACCAAGGAAGAGTTCTGCCTGGTGACCCCCCCGGACCACCGCTTCACCCGCATGCAGGAGGTCTCCCTGGCCGACCTCAAGGGCGAACGGATCATCATTCGGGAGGAGGGGTCCGGCTCCCGGGACGCCATTCGCGTGCTCCTCGAATCCCACGGCATCACGCCGTCCGTGCTGATCGAGGCGGGCAGCGTGGAGTTCATCAAGGAGTACGTCATCCAGGGAAAAGGGGTCTCCTTCCTATATATACCCGAGATCGATCTGGAAGCCAGGATGGGATTGATCATTCCCCACAAGGTGCGGGAAGGTCCCATCCTGGTCCAGACCGTGGTCATCTACCCGAGGGACGTCGCGCTTTCCCCGGCGGCCAAGGCCTTCCTGGACCTGGTCACCCCTCAGAACTCGGCCTTGGACAGGCCGTAGTCCTCCGCGATGAGCTGGTAGCAGTTGTAGCTGGAGCCGCGCCCGATGGCCGGTCCGCCCGCCACGCCCGAGGAGCACATGTAGAGACCCTTGACGAACGTCCGGAACCCGCCCGGCAGGCCCCTGAAGCGGCCGCTCTGGCTGCCGCCGCAGTTGCCCTCCGACCATCCTCCCTCCCGCATGTCCAGGTGCGTTTCCTGGATGTCGATGGGCGTGGTGATGCGCTCCCCGATGAAGTTGTCCTTTTTCATGTTGGGGGCGAACTTCTGCCAGTAGGCGATCATGTTTTCGTAGAACTCGTCGTGGAGGCTCCGCCACTCCTTCCGGGAAAAGATGCGGGCGGGAGCGGTGAAGTCCTCCACGTGGATGCTGTGCTTCCCTTCGGGCACCCGGGTCTTGTCCCAGATGCTGTCCGGCGCGGTCAGGAGCAGGAACTTGGAGGGCATGCCGAAGAGGAAGATCTCGTGCATGTACTTGTCCTCCATGAATCCCAAGTCCTTGGGGGCGATGTAGGTCCGCGGCGTAGCCGCCACGTCGGGATTGTCCTTGGCCGCCTTGTACTCCGGAAGCTCGTGAACCGCGACCGGTCCCCAGAAGAGCTGGGCGCGGTCGAAGAAGTAGGTGTCCACCTTCCGTTTCATCCGGGTGGTCAGATGATTCTCCCCGATCATGCGCAGGAACAGCTGGGGCGTGGCGTTGTCCGAGACCACCATCTGCTTGGCCTCGATCTCCGTCCCGTCCAGGAGCTTGATGCCCTTGGCTTTGCCGTCCTCGATGAGAACCTTGTCCACCTCGGCATTGATGTGATACTCGGCGCCCAGCTTCTTTCCGGCCGAGACCAGCGCGTCCGTGATGGCCTGGGTCCCGCCCTTGGCGATGGCCGCGGTCTCCCAGCCCAGCACGAGGTGCAGGGTCGCGAAGGTGTACATCAGGCCCGGCACGTCGTCCGGGTAGATGCCGCAGGAGGTGAGAAACCCTCTCATGGTGAGGATTCGGAGCTCGTCGCTCTCGAAGAAGTAGTGGGCGACCTCCTTGGCGGTCATGAACTGCATGGAGGGATCGATCCCGCTCTTGGGATTGCTCATGAGCTCTTCCAGGGGATCGGGAACCCCGTATGGCGTGGGAACGGAGAAGCGGAACCGGTGAAAGGCCGGCCGAATGATCTCCTTGTACTTTTCCGTCCAATCGAGGTAGGCCTCGGCATCGGCCTTGGAAAACCGCGCGATCTGGTCGTAGGTCTTCTGCACATTCGTTGCGCTGTATTCCGTCTTTCCCGTTTGGGGGTCCACCACCGGGAAGCCGGCGTAGGCCACGTAGGATGTGCCGTCATCAAAGATCACGGCCTCGTTGGTGTCGGGAAAGACATACTCCAGGCCCTCCTCCCGCAGGTTGAACTCCTTGTAGGCGGGATGGCCGTAAAAGCGCGTGAAGTGCGCGCAGAAGTTTCCCCGAAACCCGGGGGCAGGATTGTCGTCAAAGGAAACCGCGCCACCGCCCAGATGATCCAGGCGTTCGAAGACGCCCACCTTCAGCCCGGCCTTGGCGAGATATGGGGCAATGATCGTCCCGTGATGGCCTCCCCCGATAACCACCGCATCGTAAGATTTGTCCGCCATCGTGCTGACCTCCTGTGTTTGGTGAAGATGAAAGAAACTCGGCTTCCAAAGCCGGCGATCATTGGAGCGACCGGAAAACGGCTGCCAGCTTTTCCGCCTTCTCCTCGGGTGTGCCTTCGATCCACTCGCACGCTCGTGTCATGTCCGGCGGGGAAGAAAGCTCGACGATCTCCATTTTTCGCAGAGACTCCGGGGCCGAGACGAAATCCTCGCTGTCCCAGGAGGGAATGGAGGCCGTACCGCGCATCATTTTCATCATGCGGGTCCTGGAGATGTAGCGCAACTCGCCCACCTCGTTGCTGACGGTGACGAGGGCGGGCATCTCGGCCCGGACCTGTTCATACCCCACGGGTACGCTCTTTTTCACCAGCACACGCCCGTCCTCGACCTTGATCTCACGGGCGAGCGGAATGCAGGCAAGGTCCAGCATCTCCGCCAGGATCAGGCCCACCTGACCTGAGTCCCAGTCCCCGGCCTGCCTGCCGGTGAGAATCAGGTCGAACGTGCCGACCTTCCGGACGGCGTCCGCCAGGACGGCGGCCACGGAATGACTGTCGAGCTTGTCAAAGGCGTTGTCCTGCATGAGGATGAGCTCGTCGGCGCCGGCGGCCAGGCTCTTTCTCAGGACGGTGTCCGAGACCCGCTTGCCCAGGCTCAAGACGGTGACCTTGCCGCCGACCTCCTCCTGAATTTGAAGCGCGGCCTCCAGGGCGTTCTCATCGAAAGGGTTGATGACCATGGGCGCGTCGACGATCACCTCCCTGTTGTCTGCATCCACGCTCACGTCGGACAGGGGCGCTTCAGGGTCGGGAATCTGTTTGGCACAGACGATGATGTTGAGCTCTTTCATGACATCTCCTCCAGCTTTTCCACGAGGGCCGGGATGACCTTTTCGAAATCCTCAACGACGCCGTAATCGGAGACCTTGAACATGTTGCAGCCCGAATCCGTGTTGATGGTGATGATTTTTTTGGACTGAATCATGCCGACCAGGTGCTGGATGGCACCCGAGATCCCAACGGCCACATAAATGTCCGGGCTGATCATGCTCCCGGTGAGGCCCACCTGGTGATCGGACGAGATCCATCCCTTGTCCACGGCCACCCTGCTGCAACCGATCATCACCTTACCGAAGGATTTGCCCAGCGCGTCTGCAAGCTCCTGAAGGGTTTCGAATCCCTCCTCGTCGTCCAGCCCGGCGCCGCCGGCGACCACCACGTTTGCGCTGTCCAGAGAGACGATGTCCTCGCGAACCACCTCGAGGGACTCCACCCGGTTCATGGACGCATCGAGCTCCGGTGCCAGATTCACGATCTCGGGGCTTCCGTCCCTGCGCGCCGCAGGTTCGAAGACATTCCCCCTCACCGTCACCAGCTGGGGTGAACCCGGGCACTTGAAGACGGAGATGGCGTTTCCGCCGGAGACCGGCTTGGTGCGCAGCAAAAGCCCGTCACCGGAATCGACGGCGAGATCAATGCAGTCGGTGGTCAGGCGGGTGTTCAGGCGGTAGGCCAGTCTCGGGGCCAGCTCCATGCCCTTGGGGCCGTGGCCCATCAGAAGGATCTTCGGCTGGATGGTCTTGCAGGCCTGCTCCAGTGCGGCGAGCCACAGGTCCGGGGCGAATGCTTTCAGGAGGGGGTGCTCGAGCTTGTACACACGGCCCGTCCCGTACGCGGCAACCTGCTCGGCCGCCGATGAAACCGCATCCCCCAGGAGGGCGATGGAAAGCCCCGCCTCCAGCTCGTCGGACAGCTTTCTGCCGACGGACAGCAGCTCGAGGGTCCTCGTGTCCGGCGATCCCTCATTCACTTCTCCCAGCACAAGCACATCCCTCATCCTCTCCTCCTTCCAATGACTCCAAAACCAGCTCGTTGAGGTCCATGACCCGAAGGGTTTCGTTCAGGCCGGCCGCTTTGCGGGCGTCTTCCATCATGATGCGGCACAGGGGGCACGCTGTGACGAGGATCTGTGCGCCGGTGGCCTCGGCCTCCCGAATGCGGACCCCGCTCGCCCGTCCTTCGAGCGATGTCCCCGCAGCAGGGCTCTTTCTTCCCGAGGATGCCGAAGGAGACTTCGGCCGACTGGAGGATGGCCGCGAACGAGCGCCCGATCCCCTGTGCCGTGTCGTCGAACGAGGTGGTGCATCCCACGAAGTAGCACAGATCGGCCTCCGCGCCCCGCTTGGTGAGATCCACCAGCTCCAACCCCTCCGCCCAGGCGCCGCGCTGTTTTTTGGAGGACTCCCAGGGGTTGTCGTATTTGAACACCCGTTCCAGGGTCTGGTTCATGAGCTTGGGAACACCGGTTCCCTCCTCCACGGCGAGGATCCGCTGCTTGGCCACGGCTTCGAATGGCGCCCCGTACACCGGGCAGACCTCCAGACAGGCCCGGCACGTGGTGCAGTACCAGAGCGTCTCGTCCTCCGGAGGCGCTCCGCCTCGGCCCAGGACCTGAAGATTCCCCCACGGGGAGTGCTCCTGCCATACGGCCCGGCGCATGGCCTGGACGAACTCCCGGGGTGCGAAAGGCTCGCCGGCTCCGGCCGAAGGGCAGGCGGCCACGCAGCGACCACACCGCATGCACGCGTCGAAGAAAACCACGTCCCCCAGGTCAAAGGCGCCCGCACCTTCCTCTACGCCCAGGACGGCCGGTTGGACGATGCCCTGAACGTAGATTCCGACGGGGGCACTCAGGACGTGAAAGAGCTTGGTGAAGGGGATCGCCGCGATGAAGCCCAGGCTCAGGAGGGCGTGTCCCCACCAGAACGCGGAATAGACGCCCTCAGCCGCGGCAAGGGGGAAGAGCGAGGCCGTCCACGCGCCCGCAAAAGACCAGCCGGCCCAAGGAGGCTTCTGGATTGTCAGCCGAAGCCCCTCCACGAAAAACCCGGAGAGCCCGATCAGGAGTAGCCAGGAGGGCACCAGGGCATCCTCCGGACGCCTTTCGAGCCGGGGGACACGCTGGAGGTATCGGCGGATCAAGGCCCACAGCACGCCGGACAGGAGCATGAGCCCTCCCGCCTCCAGCACGGCGGAGTAGACCAGGTAGGTCGTGCCCATCAGGTAGGAGAACCCATAGTCGTGGACGAAGAGGAGGGTGGTGCCGATGAACAGGATCAGGAAACCCCAGAAGATCAGGAGGTGCATGAGGCCGGCGGCAATCTCGCCCTGAAGCAGGCGCCGTCCGAGAAGGGCGTCCAGAAGGGCCGTCTTGAGGGCGTTCCCGAAAAAGGCGACCTTCAGCAACCCGGCGCCGTGTTTCCACACTCGAAGGTGGGCGGCGATTCCAGCCAAGAACAGCCCGGCGGCCAGGGCCGTCAGCAGGTAGAAGATCCAGACACCTTCGATCTGCCAGAACATCTCGCGATGGGGTGTCATGAAGGGTCTCCGGCACTGGTTCGGTCCGGGAGAGCCGTGGAAAAGCCCGGGCCACAGGATACAGGAGATATTCGTTGGGAGTTTGTCGAGTTGTCAAAGCAATTGATTTTATGTTTGCATAAGCTTTTCTTATGTCATCGGAGGGCAAGTCGGCTGGAGCCTTCGAATGCGGCACCCGAGGGACTTGAGGTTGGGGAACCCGGACACGGGATCCAGCTCCTGCAGACCGGTCAGCTCGTTGGCGTTGGCCTCCTCCCAGCCCTGGGGCACGTGGATCGTGCCGGGCAGAATGCGCTGCGTCAGACGCGCCGCCAGACGAATGCGGCCGAAAGCGGTCTCGATCTCCGCCGGGTCCCCGTCGGAAAGGCCGCAGGAGGAGGCGGTGTCCGGATGGATGTCGAAGAAAGGGCTGGGGGACATGCGGCGGAGCTTCGGGATGTGGCGGAACTGCCAGTGCGTGTAAGGAAGCAGGTTGCCGCCGGTGGTCAGGAGGAGCGGGAAGGCCGCCTGGGAGCCGGCCACTCCGCCGGCCTCGTAAAGGGCGAAAGCCGGGGCCGAGCTCGTTTCTCCAAGCCGGTCCGGGTCAATCTGCACCCGGCCTGTGGGTGTCGCGAATCCGGCGGTCTCGAACTTCCGATACCGCGTCTCGTCGTAAGAAAACATCCCCCCGCGGGAAACCAACTCCCGATAGGTGACACCAGCTTCCTCGAGCAGATCGTCGATCCCCTCCTCGCAGCTCTTCCAGGGGAAGTAGGATCCCATTCCCATACGCTCTGCGAGTTTCACCCAGATCATCTGGTCGGGAAGCCCGAACACCGGTTCCACCACGCGTTGCCTCAAGGTGATATACGGGAGGTTCTGATAGACGTTGACGCGGTGCTCGTCCCGTTCCAGGAACGTGCATGCGGGAAGGACCACGTGGGCGTATCTGCAGTCCGGGGAATCCACCACGTCGATGACGAGGAAAACGTCCAGGTTCCGCAGCGTCTGGCGGATCCGGCCGCTGTCGGGCCACTCCATGGTGACGTTCCCGCCGGCCACGATCAATCCTTTGACGGGGTAGGGGTTCCCTTCCAGGACGGCCTGGGGCAGCGCCAGGGCGTGAGCCTCCTTGCGAGCCCGGCACAGGAGCGGGAACCGATCCGAGCCGACGGGGGACGCCTCGGGGACGGGCAGGGGCGAGGTGATGTCGCTCATCTTGGGCCGGGGGGTGAAGAGATCCCCCCCTCGAATGTCCAGGTTGCCGGTGGCAGCCTTCAGAAGGGCCACAAGCCGCATGGTGTGAACCCCCCGAGGGTGGTGCTCCAGGCCGTTGCCGGTCAGAACGCCGGCGGGTTTCGCGGCGGCATAGGCCCTGGCCGCCCGGCGCACCAGATCCGGGGCAAGGCCCGTCGCGGCTTCCCCGGCTTCGGGAGAAAACCGTTCCTCCGCGGCGATTCGGGCGAACCGATTCCACTCCGGAACCCATCGGTTTACAAACGGTTCGTCCCAGAGCCTGTCCCGGACGAGGACGTGGAGCATGTTCAAGACGAGGACTTCGTCCCGTCCCGGACGGACCGGCAGGTGGAGGTCCGCCTGAGCGGCGGTCTCTGTCCTCCGCGGGTCGATCACGACCAGCTGGGCTCCCCGTTTTCGGAGACGGCCGAGCTCCCTTGGCGGGTAAGGCTCGTGAGAGACCATGGGGTTGGCCCCCCACACCATCAGGAATCGCGTGTGCGGGATGTCCGGCTTGGTCAGTCCTCCGAAGGTGAGCACCTCGGCCAGGGTTCGGGCGGCGTTGCAGAGCGACCCCACACCCATGAAGTTCGGCGTCCCGTACACATTGGCAAAGCGTTTCATGTAGGCCTTGATTTCCTGATGGCCCACTCCTTCGCCGTGGTAGACGGCTAAACCTTCGGCTCCGTGTCGTTCCCGAATGGACAAGAGCCTCTCCGCGGCTGTGTCGAGGGCTTCTTCCCAGGTGGCGGGCACGAGGCGCCCTTTCGAGCGGATCAGCGGAGAGGTGAGCCTGTTGGGAGCGTTGAACAGGTCCAGGGCCCTTCGTCCCTTGGCGCAAAGCCAGCCCTTGTTGAAGGGGTGCTTCCGGTTTCCTCTCACGGCCACGGGCCGGCCGTCTGCGACCGTGACCTCCATGCCGCATCCGTGGTCGCACATCCTGCAGAGGGTTGGGACGGTAAGGGGCTCCATGCTTCCTTGGCTCCAGGTGTTGCGCTGACCGCCCGCCTCGAAATGCATGCGTCGGAGGCTTTTGTGAGGCGGATCTTTCCCATGGCGGGCTCCACGGGGAAATGAATTCGCCGGGGAAAATCGACCGTTGTTGTGTCAAAGATAGCCGAGGACCGATTCTCGTGTCAATCCGGTGGGAGCGGCGTGTAAGGCGCTTCGAAAAAGCGGAGTCGCTTCTTGACAAATGGGGCCGCAAGAGGAATCATGCGCAGGCCGTTCCGGCGGAAGGAGGTGCTTCGTGCCCAACATCGGTCCCAAGGGTCAGAGGTGGCTCAAGATCGCCCACGTTCTGTTCGCCTGCATGTGGGTGGGGGGCAGTGTTGCGCTGACCATCATGGTCTGGTGGGTGGCCGCCTCGGACGGCATGGAGCTCTACGGCAAGCTCGCCGCCATGAAACTCGTGGACGACGCGGTCATCATTCCCGGGGCCAACGGCATGCTGCTGACCGGTCTCCTGTACTCCCTCTTCACCCGGTGGGGCTGGTTCAAGCACCGGTGGATCACGGTCAAGTGGTGCATCAACCTATACGGGGTGCTCTTCGGGACCTTTTTCCTCGGACCCTGGCTCAACGCCTTGCCGCCCATTGCGCGGGAGGAGGGGCTGGGCGCCCTGGCGCATCCCGCCTATGTCCACAACCACAAGATGCTCCTCTTCTGGGGCACCTTTCAGGCCCTGACGCTCGTCTTGGCGGTGCTCATCACCGTGCTCAAGCCGTGGAGGAAGACGCCGGAGCGCGCTGGACGAAGCGCAGCCGGGTCATGAGGGCCTCCTCGGAGACGACCGGGAGGCTCAGTCGCTCCAACGGACAGGTGATCTTTGCCATCACCCTGGTGCACTTCACGGGAGACTTCTTCAGCTCGTTCATCATTCCGCTCCTGCCTCTGTTCGTGGACAAGTTCGCTCTGACCCTGGCCCAGGCGGGTCTGGTCACCGGGCTCAGCCGCATTCTGGCCTTCATTGTCCAGCCCTTGACCGGCTACCTCGCCGATCGGTATCAGTCCCGGCTGTTCGCCCTGGGCGGCCTGTCCCTGGTGGTCGTCTTCGTCCCCCTCACCGGCATCGCGCCGAGCTTCTGGGGGTTTCTTCTGCTGGTGGCCCTGGGGTCCGTCGGTTCCTCCATGTTTCACCCCACCTGTGCGGGCATGGTTCCGGACTATGCAGGCCGGAAGCCCGGGCTCTCCATGTCCGTGTTCAACACCGGCGGAACCCTGTCCTTCGGCGTGGGGCCGATCTTCATCGCCTGGTACGTGGGGGCGTACGGTCTGAAGGCCATGCCCTGGGTCATGGCGATCGGCGTCGGGGTGCTGGTCTACCTGTTGAGGGTGCTGCCGCCTCCCCGGGGCGAGGGGCTGAGGGATCTGGGGTTTCTCGGCTCCATGCGGGACGCCTTCGGCGAGGTGTGGCGCCCCATGCTGGTGCTGTGGTTCATCATGGTTCTGCGCTCCTTTACGGGGCAGTCCTTTTTCACGTTTCTCCCCGTGCTCTTCGCGCGGGAGGGGTACTCCCTGCTGTCGGTCGGGACCATGGTGTCCCTGTTCACCGTGGGAGGGGCCCTGAGCGGGATCGTGGCCGGGCACCTCTCGGACCGCATGGGGTTTCGCAAGATCTTCTACGCAACCCACGGGCTGGCCACGCCCGCCTTTCTTCTCATGCTCGGCGTGCACGGCCTCTGGGTCCACGCAGGCGCCTTCCTGGCCGGCTTCCTGGTTCTGGCCACCCTGCCCCTGGGCGTGCTCATGGCCCAGGAGATGGCCCCGAAAGGCAAGTCCATGGTGTCCAGCCTGATGATGGGGCTGGCCTTCGGGACCGGGGGCATGATGGCCCCGATCACGGGAAAGCTGGGCGATCTCTTCGGCGTGCGGCCGGTGCTGGCCGTGGTGGGTCTGATCCCCCTGCTCACCACCGTCCTGGTGCCCATGCTGCCGGAGCGGCGGAGCGGCCGGGATCTCGGGCATCCTGACCGTTCCTCCTGACAGGGAGGGAGAGGCCGGGGGTTACCCGTTCGTCCTACCGGGGTGGCCGCGGCCCGCCTTCTCGAGCGGGACAAGCCGGCCGTGTAGCGTTCGTCCTCGCCGAAGCTACTTCCCGGTGACCAGGAGCCCCCAGGGCCTCGGGGCTCCGCCGGCCGGCAGAGGCGCGGCCTCCGGCTCCTCCTCGGCGTCCACGTGCCGGGCGATGGCCCGAAACAGGGCGATGGACTCGAGCTCCTTTTCGTCCCCGTCCACGTGGTAGTCGGCATAGGCCGAGGTCTTGGCGATCACCACGTCGTGCTCGGGGTGGATATAGACGAACTGGTTGTAGACCCCGATGGCAAGAAAGTCGCCTTCGGGATTTTCCGGAATCCACCACTGATACCCATAGCCCAGCGGCGAGCTCGAGGCCGGGTTTTCCCCGGGCTGGAGGTGAGGCGCGTCCGGCGTCACCGAGTCCCGCACCCACTCGGCCGGGACGATCTGTTGATCGTTCCAGCGCCCCTCGTGCAGATAGAGAAGGCCGAAGCGGGCGTAGTCGCGGAGGACCACGTTCAGCCCGCCGAAGGCGAGCTCCATGCCGTCGCCGTCCACGATCCAGTAGGCGTCCGACTCCATCCCGATCCGCTGCCAGATCTTCTCCTCCAGGTAGGAGGACAGGGTTTGTCCGGTGGCCTCCCTCAGCACCATGCCCAGCACCTGGCTGTCCATGCTCACGTAGTGATGCCGGGTTCCCGGCTCCCGCTCGTTCTCCAGGGAGGCGACGAAGTCGTCCAGCGGCTGGTTGAGGGCGATGGCCCGTCCCATGCGGTTGATGTCGGAGAAGAAGCTGGCGTAGTCCTCGTCGAAGCGGATGCCCGAGGACATCTGGAGCACGTGCTTGATGGGCACCCCGTCGTAGCCCGACCCCTCCAGCATGGGAACGTACCGCGTGACCGGATCTCGAATGTCCTCCACACGGCCCTCGGCCAGGGCGATGCCCAGGAGGGCGGAGACGTAGGCCTTGCCCACGGACCAGGAGATGCATTTGGAGGCCGGGGTGTTGCCCAGGTCGTACCGCTCGAAGACGATCTTGTCGTCGTGAATGACGATGAGGCCGGTGGTCCAGGTGCTCTCGATGAAGTCCTCCACCATGTGCGTCCTGCCCTGGTACGTGTAGATCTGGGGCAGCGTCCCGGAATCCCGCTCGAACACGTGGGGCGGTCCGCCTCGTTTCACCACCCGGTAGTCGAACATCCGGTCCATGCTCCGGAAGTTCTCCACCACCACCTCGGGCTCGAACAGCGTGATCACGTGGTAGAGGCGTCTGAGCTGTTGGTTGAAGATCCCGGCCCCCACCAGAAGGAGCAAGCCCAGCACCAGACCTGTCTTGAGCAGCCGTTCCAGACAGCCGCCTCGATTCCTGCCGGTTTCGCTGTTCATGGTCTCGACCGCCTCCGCACGGAATGACCCTGCTTCCAGGTTCAAGCACGCGTAATTGTTCGTGGCACGAACCCAGGGAACGCCTTATGGTAGACGAGGCCGCCCGCCTCCGTCAACCGAGCTGCCTCCTCCTTCGAGTCCTCTTCCGCTTCGCGAACATCGTGCGTGCTTCAAATGGTGAAACAGCTGCGTGCCGAGCATGGCCAGGCACTCGGCATCCAGGTAGGCCTCCGCCCGGCGCTCGAACAGCACGGAGCATGCGGCTGGAAACTCGTCGTCTCGATCATTGAACAGCAACAGGACCGGAACCCTGGGAAGCGCCTCGAAGGCGGCGGCGAGGTCATACCCGGCGTCCAGAGAGGGTGGGGCCGCTTCGAGACGGCGGCTCGCCTCTTTCAAGGCAGGGACCCGTCCGGAAAAATGAGACGCGAGGGCTCGTTCAACGTCGTTGCCAAAGTAGGTGGTCAACGGTCCGGAATCCCGGAGGTCTCTGAAGGTCACCCAAGCGTCTCCCTCGGGGGGCCGGTCCGGACAGCGCAGGAGGTACTGGCTCAGGATCACGCAGATGTCGTGCGTGGGTTGCTCCCCTGATGGTCCGGTGATCCCTTGCGGGGAGATCCAATGGTCGTTTCCGAGCAATGGGATCCTGACTGCGTTCCCCTCGAGAGCGCCGCCCACCTTCGGGGCGATGGAATCGAAGGAGAGCGTCTCGATCCGCTTCAGGTAGGATCGAATGGTTCTGTCGAACACGCTTTCGTCGATCTGCATGGTCTGATCGCCGGATTGGGTTCCAGGGGCTTCGGTCGAGAGCCAATAGTGTACGTCCAGTGGGGCCTTCATGCAAGGGCTCCGCGGGCTACCCCGGCTCGGTCTTCAGCGACTCCAGCACCTCCAGGGCGAACCGGGCGTGGGCCGTGGCAGGGCCTCCGCCCACCTCGATTCCCACCTCCACGGCCTCCAGGATCTCCTCGTGGGTGACACCTTTCCGCGCCGCCTGCTCGATGTGCCACGTGACGGCAGTAACAGGTGGGCACGGCGATGGGGGCGAAGCGCTCGATGCAAGAGACGACCTGGCTGTAGGTGTGGACCCGGCTTCCGGCCTGAATCCTGCGATCCACCGGAATGACTCGGGTGGAGGGAAAGGATTCCCGGGGGACGCCCTGTGCCGCGTCGAAGGCCTCCTTGTAGCGGCAGATGAGGCGGGCGATGCGCCGGTCGCGATCCGTGTCCGCTCCCCGCATGAACTGGTACTCGAACATGCCGGGCACGAAGGGCAGCGGCGCGTAAAGGGTCCGACCGTCCTTCTCCAGGGTGAAGCAGAGGCCCTTGCCGGCCATGCGCTCCAGAATGGCGGCCACCCGGGCCTCGTCCATCTCTGCGGCCTCGGCAATGCGGCCGGGGGGATGGAGCCCTCTGGGCTGGGCCGCACACACGGCCGCCTCTTCACGGAGTGAAGAGCTCGCGCGCCAGCTCGTGGCACTCGGGGATGTCCAGCCCCCGGTACCGGCCGCGGCGCTGCTCCAGTGCGTGGCAGAGCGTTCGGTAGACGTCTTCAGCCATGACGATACCTTTCATGGAGGAGTTTGGCGAAGGAGTATACACGACTCGGGGACCGGCGGGAACCCGAAAGCCGTCAAAAAAGGCCGGCAATGAAAATGTCGATTTCGTTCCCGAGACGCCGGCCCTTGCACCGGCGGTCTGGAAGGTCTATCCTGAGCGCACCCTTGAATCAGGTTTCCAGCGGGGGGGGGCGCTCCGCCATGCTGGTGATAGGCCGAGAACGAGAAGGACCCGCGGATGCCTTGCTGGAGGCGGTTCGAGGGGTCTCGTGAGCTCCGGAGCGGGTTTGCACGTGCGCATTCTGGTGGTGGAGGACGAGCACAAGGTGGCCAGCTTCATTCGACGGGGGCTGGAGGAGGAGGGCTATGCCGTGGACGTGGCCGCAGACGGGGAGACCGGGTTGGCCATGGCCCTGGAGGGGGTCCACGACCTCATCCTCCTGGACGTCCACCTGCCCGGACGGAACGGCTTCAGCGTGCTTCGGGAGCTGCGGGAGCGGAAGGCCGCCACGCCGGTCCTGCTCCTCACGGTGAGGGCCACCGTCGAGGACAAGGTCCTGGGGCTGGACTCGGGGGCCGACGACTACCTGACCAAGCCCTTTGCCTTCCAGGAGCTCCTGGCCCGGGTACGGGCCCTCCTGAGACGTCGGAGCGAGGATCGGTCGGCCGCCCTTCAGGTGGCCGACCTGACCCTGGACCCGGCCACGCGCACGGCCCACCGTGCAGGGGAGGCCGTGGAGCTCACGAGCAAGGAGTTCGCTCTGCTGGAGTACTTCATGCGCAACCCCGGCCGGGTGCTCACCCGGACCATGATCGCCGAGCACGTGTGGAACTACGACTTCGACTCCATGACCAACGTCATCGACGTGTACGTGAACTACCTGCGCAAGAAAATCGACAAGGACCGGGAGCCGAAGCTGATCCACACGGTCCGGGGAACCGGCTATGTCATGAAGGCCCAAACCTGACGAGTACGCAAAGACCGTGTTTTCCCGCAAAGACGCCAAGGACGCCGAGAAAGTCTTTTTCCTCGAGACTGAACCCCGGCCCCGGGTGCTCGGCGGCTGAGGCGTCGAGCAATCCGCTGATCTTTTCAGGAGGGTGCCCTTGCGCATTCGCTCCGTTCGAGCCCGGTTGACCCTCTGGACCATGAGCCTCCTCGCGGTGACCTTCCTGGTCCTCGGCGTCGCTGCGTACCATCTGCTCTCCTACAGCCTGATCCGGGGGGTGGACGACGCCCTGGAGAGTGTGGCGCGGGCCACGGTGGAACGGGTGGATCGCCGGTCCGAGGGGCTGTTCTCCTCGGAGATTCACGAGCTCTTCCGGCGGTTCTTCGGGGTCTCCCCCCTGGAGCCCTACTTTCAGATGCTGGACCCCGGAGACGGGGGAGAGGGTTCGCGGCGCTCCCAGGGTCCCCGGGATCTCCCCCTCAGCGACGAGGCCCTTCGAAACGCCCGTCAGGGAAAGGCCACCTTCGAGACCATCGAACGCGTGGAGCCCTACTCCGTCCGGGTGCTCACCGTGCCGGTTATTCGAGGAGGCCGGCCGGTCCGGTTGATCCGGGTGGGCTCCTCCCTCAGGAACGTGGCCGAGACCCGCGGGCGGTTCCTCCTGGTCATGGCCGGGCTCCTGCCCGTGGGCCTGCTCCTGGCCGGCTTGGGCGGGTGGCTCCTGGCCCGGCGGGCCCTTCGGCCGGTGGACCGGATGGTGGAGGCGGCCCGGCGGATCAGCGCCGAGCGGCTGACCGAGCGGGTGGAGGAGACGGGCGCGGACGACGAGCTGGATCGACTGGCCCGGACCCTCAACCGCATGCTCACGAGGCTGGACGAGGCCTTTCGGCAGGTGCGGCGATTCAGCGCGGACGCCTCCCACGAGCTCCAGACGCCGCTGACCACGCTTCGAGGGGAGCTGGAGGTGGCGCTTCGCTCCGCCCGATCCCCCGACGCGTACCAGGAGACCCTCAGGAGCGCCCTGGAGGAGATCGAACGGATCTCCCGGCTCGTGGAGGGGCTCCTCATCCTGGCCCGGGCCGAGTCGGGGGCCCTGCGCATGGACCGCAGGCCCGTGGCCCTGGAGGAGCTCATGGAGGAGGTCTTCTGGCGGCTCAAGGGGCCGGCCGACGAGCGCCGGGTGGACCTTCGCATGGACGTCCCGGAACCGGTGACCGTGCTCGGGGACCGCGACCGGCTGCGCAGGCTCCTGGTGAACCTGGTGGACAATGCGGTCAAGTACACCGGTCCGGGCGGATCGGTGACCCTGTGCCTGAAACCGGAGCCCGGCCGGGCGCTCGTGGCCGTCTCGGACACGGGACGCGGCATTGCCCGGACCGAGCAGGACCGCATCTTTCAACCCTTCTACCGCTCCGAGGAGGTCCTTGCCGAGCAGGGCTCCGGGCTGGGGTTGAGCATCGCCCGGTCCATCGCCCAGGCCCACGGCGGAGAGCTCTCCGTGGAGAGCGTTCCCGGACGGGGCAGCACCTTCCGGGTCACCCTTCCGTTGGAGCCCCGAGCCGCCTGAGTCCGGTTTCCGTCCGGACACCTCCGGCTGGTTCCCCCGCCTTTTCTTTCATGAGAGCATTTTAATCCATTGTTCATCCTTGTTTCATGTTCAGGGGTTATCGTGCAGGTCAGCCGGCGGTCGTCCCCTTCGGGGCGTACCGCCGAGACCTGTGAACCCATGGAACAAGGAGGAAACACCATGTTCAAGCCATTCGGAACCCTCAAGGGACTTGCCGTCGCAGCGGCCTGCGTTCTGATCAGCGGTCTGCTGGCGGGCTCGGCCTTCACCTCCACCGGGACGCCCCTGCCCGAGATTCGGCCTCCGGCCGTGAAGGCGCCGGCCCCCGGCGGATCCCTGGCCCCCCTGGCCGAGGCCCTGAAGCCCTCGGTGGTCAACATTCAGGTGACCAAGGTGCAGAAGACCGGACACGGGGTGCGGGGACTTCCCGAGGGAACCCCGTTCGAGGACTTCTTCGGGCGGTTTTTCGGACCGAACGGGCCCCAGCCCCGTGAGCGCCGGGTCCAGGGGGCCGGCTCGGGCGTCCTCATCAGCCTCGACGGCTACATCCTGACCAACAACCACGTGGTGGAAGGGGCCCGGGAGGTCCTGGTCACCCTGGACG
>CAYYVD010000006.1:0-38252 GCA_964475045.1 uncultured Desulfobacterales bacterium
GCCAAGAGCATGGAGACCACCCTGGAGGTGGTCGAGGGCATGCAGTTCGACCGGGGCTACCTCTCCCCCTACTTCGTGACCGACGCCGAGAAGATGACCACGACCCTGAACGAGCCCTACATCCTGCTCCACGAGAAGAAGATCAGCAACATGAAGGACCTGATCCCCATTCTGGAGCAGATCGCCAAGATGAACCGCCCCCTGCTGATCGTGGCGGAGGACGTGGAAGGCGAGGCCCTGGCCACGCTGGTGGTGAACCGGCTCCGGGGCACCCTGCAGGCCGCGGCGGTCAAGGCCCCCGGTTTCGGGGACCGCCGGAAGGCCATGCTCGAGGACATCGCGATCCTCACCGGCGGCAAGGTGATCTCCGAGGACCTCGGCGTGAAGCTCGAGAACGTCACCCTGAACGACCTGGGGACCGCCAAGACCGTGACCATCGACAAGGACAACACCACGATCGTGGACGGCGGCGGCACCCGCAAGGACCTCGAGGGTCGCGTCAAGCAGATTCGGGCCCAGATCGACGACACCACCTCGGACTACGATCGGGAAAAGCTCCAGGAGCGCCTGGCCAAGCTGATCGGCGGCGTGGCCGTGATCAATGTGGGCGCCGCGACCGAGCCGGAGATGAAGGAGAAGAAGGCCCGGGTGGAGGACGCCCTGAACGCCACCCGCGCGGCCGTCGAGGAAGGCATCGTGCCCGGAGGCGGCGTGGCCCTGGTTCGCTGCATCAACGCCGTGGCCAAGCTGGAGCTGGAGGGCGAGGAGCAGAACGGGGTGAACCTGGTCATGCGGGCCCTCGAGGAGCCGGTGCGGCAGATCGCCAACAACGCCGGAGTCGAAGGTTCCGTGGTGGTCGAGAAGGTGAAGGAGCTCAAGACCTCCAACGGCTACAACGCCGAGTCCGGCGAGTACGAGGACCTGATCAAGGCCGGGATCATCGACCCCACCAAGGTGACGCGCTTTGCCCTTCAGAATGCGTCCTCCGTGGCGGCGCTGCTTCTCACCACCGAGGCCATGGTGGCCGAGAAGCCCAAGAAGGAAGACGATATGCCCGCCATGCCCGGCGGAGGCGGCATGGGCGGCATGGGCGGCATGGGCGGCATGATGTAGTAAGCCCACGGCAACAACCGGCCGGGTGCGCCCGGCCGATTGATTCATCATACGGGTTGCTCTCGGGGGCCTTCGGGAGCAACCTTTTTTTGTCGGGGAGATTTTCATTGTCAAACGGGACGTGCTCGACCATAATAACCGACTCCTTTGTCGCGGAACCCGCCTGAAAGGGTTTCTGGAAAAGAGCCGGATCGCGGGGCGCACGGCCGGCATGCCGGAGCCCGGTGCCGGGGTGAAACGTGGAACGCGCGGCCGGCGGGGCGGGAGTCGCGCCGGTCTGGAGTGGAATGCATGAAGAGCGAAGAGCGGGAACGGACGATTCTGGTGACGGGAGCCGCCGGGTTCATCGGCTATCACCTGTCGCGAAGGCTCCTCGAGACCGGACACCGGGTGATCGGGCTGGACAACCTCAACCCGTACTATGACGAGAGCCTGAAACGAGCCCGGCTGTCGCAGCTCACGCCGTTCGAGGACTTCGTGTTCTACGAGGACGATCTGGCGAACCGGGCGGGACTCCAGGAGATCTTTCGAGCATACGACATCGGCCGGATCTGCAACCTTGCAGCCCAGGCCGGGGTTCGATACTCTCTCAAGGATCCGTTCTCCTACCAGAAGAGCAACCTGGAAGGGTTCCTCAATCTCCTGGAGGCGGCCCGGGAGGTCCGCGTAGACAACTTCGTGTACGCCTCCTCGTCCTCGGTCTACGGGGCCAACGTCCAGTACCCTTTTCGAGAAGCGGACCGGGTGGACCAGCCCGTGTCCCTGTACGGCGCCACCAAGCGGGCCAACGAGCTCATGGCCCATGCCTACAGCCACCTGTATGACCTCCCCATGGTCGGGTTGCGGTTCTTTACGGTCTACGGGCCGTGGGGACGTCCGGACATGGCGCTCTTTCTTTTCGCGGACGCCATTCTGCACGACCGGCCCATCGATGTGTTCAACCACGGCCGAATGAAGCGGGACTTCACCTACATCGACGACATCGTGGACGGGGCCGTTGCGGCCCTGGAGAACCCGTTCCCCTGCGAGGTGTTCAACCTGGGCAATGCCAACACCGTGGAACTGCTCGAGTTCATTCGAGTGATCGAGGAGGAGCTGGGAAAGGAGGCGCGGAAGAACTGGCTGCCCATGCAGCCCGGAGACGTGCCGCAGACCTCCGCGGGCATCGAGAAGTCACGGAAGCTGCTCGGCTTCGATCCGAAAACCCCCTTGCGCGAGGGTGTGCGGACCTTCCTGTCCTGGTACCGTGCGTACTACGGCGTTTGAGAGGACCCCGCGGCGACGCCCCGTTCGACGCGTCCATGATCGACTGCCACCGATGCCGCCACTACCACGTGACATGGGACGCCCGATTCCCCCACGGCTGCCGTGCCATGGAGTTCAAGTCCAGGCAGCTCCCGTCCGTTCAGGTGTACAAGCACTCGGGGAGGGATTGCCTCATGTACGAGAGGAAGGACCGTCCGCCCAAGCGGCCTTGAGACGGGCGGGGGTGGAGAGGCGATGCCGAATGGTGATCCGGCGGAGGTTCCGGGTGTCAGGCTTCGGAGTCTCCCGCGGTCAGCAGCTTGCCCGTGACGATGTTTCCCGCCACCACCGCCAGAACGACCACCCAGATCAAAACGGCGATCCAGCTCTCGAAGATGTGCCAGATCGCTCCGGCGCCGACAAAGGTGGGGACGATCATGACGATGAGGATGGCCAGTTTTCTGGGAATGTCCATGGAACCTCCTTGGCTGGGCCGGTGCTGAGGCCGGCTCGAAGACGGAAATCGATCCGCGTATCCCGACACGGCTAGCGCAACCCTGTACCACAAAATCGAACGAATGTCCAAGGCAAATGCATCGCCCCACGTCCCTGCCCGCCGGCGGAGGCTACTTGGGAGGGGGATGATCCACGCGGTTTCGGACACAGGCCACGAGCGTCTCGATTTCCGGTTTCTTCAGTGCCGTAAGAAAGCTCAGATCGATGTCCGTCTGCAACACGCTTTGAAGGATCTCGATCAGTTTTTCTTTGGAAACGGATTGTTCGCCTTTCATCGGCGTCTCCCCCCCTCCTGCCTTGAACCCGAATCTCGAAGCGGTCGGGGACCGCTTCGCGCGTCGTCGAACCGATCGGCCTCCTCGACGGTCCACGACCCCCGCGTTCAGGGAAAAAAACCTTCATACTCAATGTGTCTCTTCAAGTCAACCGCTTTGCTCATCCGCGCGGATCCTATGCGGTTTTCCCATGCATTCCTTTTGACACACCCCGGCCGATGTCCTAAGATCCCGACGTTTCGACGGAGGCCTCGAAGCGGCCGCTCTCGGCGCACCCTGAAGCGCCTCCCGGAGGGGCCCTTCGGTTGAGGAGTCCTGCCGCCGCCCGCGGCAGGAGATTGGACCGGCGTCTGCCATGGTGCATCTTCTGGAAACCATCATCCCGGTGTTCCTGGTGATTCTGATCGGCGTGATGGTCCGCCGTTTCGGTTTCCTCCCCGGAGCAGTGACCGTGTCCCTGAACCGCCTGGTCTACTACGTGGCCATTCCGGCCATGATCTTTCAGGCGCTGGCCACCGCTTCCTTTGCGACCCGGTTTCGCCCCGACATCCTCGTGGGTACCCTGGTGCCCGTGGGCGTTGTCTTCGCCCTGGCGGTGCTGTTCGGCCGCATGCTGTCCACGCCGCGCCCTGAGATGGGGACCTTCGTTCAATCCTCCTTTCACGGGAACCTGGGGTACATCGGGTTTGCCGTGGCCTTCTACCTCCTGGGGGAGGACGGGTTCACGCGGGCGAGCATCCTGGCCGGGTTCCTCATGCTGCTCCAGAACCTGCTCTCGGTCGTGGGGCTCCAGATGTTTTCCGGAGGCCGGCACGGAGGTGCAGGGCTGGGTGCCTCCCTCAAGACCGTGGCCGCGAACCCCGTCATTTTGTCCCTGGCCGCCAGCGTGGTCTTCAACCTGGCGAACCTGCCGATGCCCACGGTGGCGGGGCGCACCCTGGAGATCGTGAGCAACATGGCCTTACCCATGGCCCTCCTGGTGATCGGCGCCTCGCTCTCCTTCGACCTGGTGCGCGCCAAGCTTCGCTTCGTGCTTCCGTCGGCAGGGCTCAAGCTGGTGGTCCTGCCGGGGATCGGCCTCTCGCTCTTCCGTCTGCTCGGCATTCCGGCGTCCGATTTTCTGCCGGCCCTCATTCTGCTCGCCGCGCCCACGGCCACGGTCACCTATGTCATGGGCGTGGAGCTGGGCGGCTCTCCGGATCAGGCCTCGGCGGCGGTGTCCATGTCGACCCTCCTGTCCTCGGCCTCGTACGTGCTCTGGCTGGGGTTCCTGATGTAACGGCCGACCCCAGGGCGGCGGGAACCCGGCTTGCATTCCCGGGAAGGGGCATCTATACTGCGCCCTCCGGCCGTTCCGGACAAATCCCCGCGACGCTGCAACGCGATCTGACGGGGCCCGCCCGAAGGGTTTTCGACCGCCATGTTCAACAACGTCATCTATCTGATCGTCGTCCTGCTGGTGTTCAACACGGCCCCCGTGGAGGCCGGGGTGGACCCGGGGGCACACAGCCTCCTGCTGCACCTGCTGGGGTGGGCCGTTTTCGCCCTTTACGGCCGCCGGGCCTCTCGAAGGGCGGTCGAACATGCCGTAGAGGACCGCATCCCCGGGCGTCCGGCCGAACGCTATCAGCGCCTGGTCATGCAGCTGTCCATCCTGGCGGTGCTGCTCTTCGCCCTGGACGTCCACCTCCTGCACCTTCGCAGCTGGCTTCAGCTCATCCCCGGGGCCGGGCATTTCTCCGTCATCCCCGGAGCCGCCGCTCTGGCCGTCTTTTTTGTGTACCTGAGCACGGCGTGGGCCCTGGTCCATCCGCTCTATGTGGTCGCCTACGGGGGCGTCCGTCGCCGGCGGGCGTTCATTGCGGGGAACCTGCGCCTGAACATCCCCATCCTGTTTCCGTGGATCGGCCTGACCCTTCTGTTCGACCTCACGGCCCTCACCCCCTGGGCGGGGCCGAACACCTTCCTGGAGCGCACCGAAGGGCAGATGGTGCTCATCGCCGTGTTCCTGGTCCTTCTCATGACCTTCATGCCGAGGCTGATTCAGACGTGGTGGGGCTGCACCCCGTTCCCGCGCACGGCGAAGGTCCGGGAGCTGGAGCGCTTTTTCGACGAGATGGGCTTCCGCTGCCGCGGCCTGTTTCGGTGGCCTCTGTTCGAGGGACGGCTGCTCACCGCCGGAATCATGGGCATCGTCCCCCGCTACCGTTACATCCTGGTGACGGACGGGCTCATGGAGCTCCTCTCGGTCGAGGAGCTCAAGGCGGTCATGGCCCACGAGATGGGGCATGCCCGGTACAAGCATCTCCTGTTCTACGTGTTATTTTTCCTGGGCTTCATGGTGATCTCCTTCGGGCTGTTCGACGTCCTCTACTACCACCTGGCCTCCCTGCCCGTGTTCATGAAGGGGCTCGAGCAGGGAAGCCCGGGCAGCGTCCGGCTCTTCTACCTCAGCCTTTCCATCCCGGTGCTCCTCGCCATGGTGGTGTACTTCCGGTACGTCATGGGCTTTTTCATGAGGAACTTCGAACGCCAGGCCGATCTGTACGCGGCCCAGGTCATGGGGCGGCCCGACCCGGTGATTCGCTCCCTCGAGCGCATCGCCCTGGCCGGCGGGAAGATCCGCGACCTTCCCAGCTGGCATCACTTCAGCATCGGCGAACGGGTGGCGTGCCTGGAGCGGGCCGCGTCAGAACCCGGGGTGGTCCGGCGGCACCACCGTTTCGTGGGCGTCAGCTTTGCCCTGTACCTGGCGGGCATTCTGGGGCTCGGATGGTTCCTGAACTTCAGCGGCCTTCAGGAGGACATGTCCTACCGGTTCATGGAGCAGGCCCTGATCCGCCAGCTGGAGGAGTCTCCGAACGACGCGTCCGGTTACCGCAACCTGGCCATGGTCCACCACCAGCTGGGCAATTACGGGGAGGCGGTTCGGGCGTACGAAAGGTCGCTGTCCATCCAGCCCGGCCACCCCGCCGCACTCAACAACCTGGCCTGGACCCTGTTGACGGCGCCCGATCCGGAGATTCGGGATGTGTCGAGGGCCCTGGCGCTGGCCCGGCGGGCCGTGTCAATGGAACGAAAGCCGGCCTTCCTGGACACCCTCGCCGAGGCCCACTACGCGAACGGGAACCCGCAGCAGGCGGTTCGGTTGATCGAGGAGGCCGTTGCAAGGGCCGGGGAGCGAAGGGACTACTACGAGGACCAGCGGCGGAAGTTCCGCGCGGCCCTCGGGGGAGCCTGACCCGGCCTGCTGGTTCAAAGGGCGCCGCCGGGGAAGAAATGCTTGGGAACGACCGTGATCCCGCGTGAGGTCACGGTGAACCGTTGCCGGTCCTCCCAGGGCTTGAACCCGATCTCGGTTCCCTCGGGGATGTCGTTCCCCTTGTCGATGATGGCCTTCTTGATCCGGCACCTCCGGCCGATGGTGACCCCGTCCATGATCACGGACTCGTCCACCTCGGCCCAGCTGCGCACCACCACGTTGGTCCCGACCACGCAGTTTCGAACCACGCCGCTCACAATGGCGCCCGGGGCCACCAGGGAGTCCAGGGCCTTTCCCACCCGATAGCCTTCCGGGCGCTCCGTGGCGAACACGAACTTGGCGGGGGGAGCCGGCACCTGGTTCGTGTGCATGGGCCACCTCCGCCCGTAGAGGTTGAAGTAGGGGTCCACGCCGGTGAGGTCCATGTTGGCGTTCCAGTAGGCGTCCAGGGTCCCCACGTCCCGCCAGTAGGCGGAATCGCGCGTCCGGCTCTCCAGCATGAGCCGTCGGATGCCGTCCTCCCCGGTGATGTGGACGTAGTCCTCGATCTGGTTGTTCTTTCGGTATGGGTAGGCATAGATTCGGTGGGAATCCAGCAGGTTCGGGATGATGTCCCCTCCGAAGTCGTCCTCGCTCCACGAGCTCAGGGCGTGGACGAGGGTTTCCGTTCGAAAGAGGTAGATCCCCATGGAGGCGAGCACGCGCTGGGGATCGCCCGGAATGGTCTGAGGCGCCGTCTTGGGTTTTTCCTGAAACCCCCGGATGCGAAAGGACGGGTCGGCCACGGCCACGCCGAACTGGGAAGCCAACTCGACCCCGACCTCGAGAAGGCTGATGGTCACGTCGGCCCGATGGTCCCGATGATAGTCCGCAAACCGGCCGAAGTCCATCTTGTAGATGTGATCGCCCGAGAGGATGAGCACGTACTCGGGATTGTACCGCTCGATCAGATACAGGTTCTGTCGAATGGAGTCGGCGGTGCCCCGGTACCAGTCCATGCCCGTGCGCTGCTGTGGGGGCACGATTCTCAGGAAATGACCCATGCGGCGGCTGAAGATGTTCCAGCCCTCCTCCAGATGATCCGTGAGGGACTGGGACTTGTACTGCGGCAGCACGATGATCTTGTAGAGCTGGGAGTTGACGCAGTTGGTGAGGGTGAAATCGATGAGCCGGTAGATACCGCCGAAGGGAACGGCGGGTTTGCTCCGATCGGCGGTCAGCGGCATGAGCCGCTCTCCCCGACCGCCCGCCATGACAAAGGCCAGGGTGTTCCTCATAACGGAGTCCTCGCAGGGGTGCTGCGCACGCAGGCGCGGTTCGGGGGATGGGACCGGCGGCGCGAATGGGTTCCATCCACAGAGGAAAGTATAAGGAGGGGGCGAGCGCCGTGTCAAGGAACCCGTGAAGGCGGCAAGGAGCGTGCACAAGAACGGGTGCCCCGATGCCCTTTCCCCTGTGCAGACCGAAGGGGCCTGCTCGAGGGTCTTCGGGGCGGTGGGACCGGTCCAGGCCTCGCTTCAGCCGCGGTTCTGGAATCAAAGGTCTGTAATCATGGACAAAATTTTCGGAGGTTGGATTTCTTCGGAACCCGCACGCCTCTCCCGCCTTCTGGCACGGAAGTTGATCCCGGAGTTCCGGACATTCCGATGGAAGCGGTCTCGGCAGGACTTTCGTGTGACTCGGGATCGCACAACGTTGCGATCCCCATGAGGAGGGTATCCATGAAAAGACGGAACAAGGTTGGCATCTGTTGTTTGCTCGTGGCCCTGACCTTCGCGTTCGTCCCGGGGCTTCTGGCCGCCGAGGCCGGGCCGGTGGACAAGGTCAACATCAACGAGGCGACGCTCGAGGAGCTCGCCGGGGTCAAGTTCATCGGCCCGACGATTGCGGAACGTATCGTGAAGTACCGGGAGAGCTCGGGGCCGTTCAGCGCCCTGGAGGATCTCATGAAGGTGAAGGGGATTGGTCAGAAGACCTTTGAAAAGATCAAGGACGGCGTCACCCTCTAGCTTCGGGCAACCCGGCGAGCGAGAGTCAGCGTGATGAAAACGTTTCGCCGGAGCCGTAACAGCGGGGCGGGGAACGGTCGGCCCGCGGATCGAGATCGCTTCCAACGGAATGCGCAGAGGCCGTCCGGTTCTCCCGCCCCGATTCCTTCCGGTTTATCCTCTGACCGCCGCCCTTGATCACCAAGAGAAAAGCGGATTTTGCTCTGGCCCCGTGTCGGCCCCGTTGATATGATTGGACGCGGATGCGCCGCTTTCAACCGCAATGGATCGGCGACGTCGTTCGCGCGGCGGAAGCATCCGGCGCCGTCCTTTCACCAAGGAGGAGGCCATGTCCGATTTTCATCAGGGAGGCGGCATCACCACCCTGCACGCCCTCCACGAGGCGTTCGACCGTGAGGCGTACCTGGCGAACCTCGAGCAACGGCTCGAGTCCTGGAGCCGCCATGCGCCCATCGCCCTGATCCTGCCTTCCCTCTACTCCGAGATCGAGAACCCCCAGGTCCTGGAGCCCATTTTGGAGGAGATCGCCCGGGTGCGCTACCTCAGGACGGTCACCGTGGCCCTGGGGGGAGCCCTGGAGGAAGCCCGCTTTCAGCAGGCCCGGGACTTTTTCGGGCGGCTTGGAACCGGAAGCCGGGAGCTTCGGGTCGTGTGGGTGGACGGTCCCCGCGTGCAGGGGGTCTTGAACAAGATCCGCGAGCGGGAGATCCCCACCGGGGTACAGGGAAAAGGTCAGTCGGTCTGGGTGGCCCTGGGCTACGTTCTGGCCCGGGGGGACTGCGAGGTGGTGGCCCTTCACGACTGCGATATCGTGACCTACGATCGTGTGCTCCTGGGCCGGTTGATCGAGCCCACGGCCAACCCGCACAACGACTACGAATTCTGCAAGGGCTACTACGCCCGAATCTCGCCCGCAGAGCACGCCATGAAAGGCCGGGTCACACGGCTCTTCGTCACCCCGTTTGTCGACGCCATGCAGTGGATCATGTACAACCGGGGCTACCACGATCTGGGGAACTTTTTCGGATACCACCGGTCCTTCAAGTACCCCCTGGCCGGCGAATTCAGCTTTGCCACCCGCATGGCGAGGGCGATCAACATCGCCTACGACTGGGGCCTGGAGGTGAGCACCCTTTCCGAGGCCTACCAGCGGGTGATCCAGCGCAAGATCGCCCAGATCGACCTGGCCAGGAACTACGAGCACAAGCACCAGGGGATCTCGCCGGAGGACGCGAACACGGGCCTGCACCGCATGGTGGTGGACATCGCAAAGTTCTACCTGAATCACATGCGCTCCAATGGGGTGCCCTTGGACGACGCGTTCGTGGACATGATCCTGCACACTTACTACGATCGAAGCCTGGACTTCATCAAGCGCTACAGCGACGACGCGGAGGTCAACGGACTCCACTTCGACCGGCACGAAGAGGAGCTGACCGTTCGGTACTTCCGGGGGTTTCTGTGGACCGCCTGGGAGCAGATCAAAGGCCCCCACGAGAGCAGCCTGATCCCCTCCTGGAACCGGGTGGTGTTTTCCATTCCCGAGATCTCGTCCGAGCTGGTCCAGGCGGTGGAGGAGGACAACGCTTGAGCGCCGGCCTGACCAGCCCTCCCGACCTCCGGGTGCTCGTGGTGGTGAGTGAGATGGCGCCGTTTGCCAAGACGGGAGGATTGGCGGACGTGGCGGGGGCCCTTCCCGAGGCCCTCGCGCGTCTGGGATGCCGTGTGCGCGTGTGCCTTCCATGCTACCCGGGGGTCCGGGACCGGGCGGAGGACCTGCGCGCCGTGGCCAGAGGGCTTCGGATTCCCACCGGCGCGGCAACCCTCGAGGCCGACGTCCTGGAGACGCGCACGGCCGGAGGCGTACCCGTCAACCTCGTGGAACGGGAGGACATGTTCAACCGCCCCAACCTGTACCGGGGAGCCAAAGGCGACTACTACGACAACCTGGAGCGTTTCTCTTTTTTCTCCCGGGCCGCCCTCTACGCCGCGGGCGCGCTGGACTTCGTGCCGAATGTGGTCCACTGCCACGACTGGCAGACCGGTCTGGTCCCCCCGGTTCTGGCCTCGTTCTTTCCGGACGCTGTCAGCGTGTTCACCATTCACAACCTGGGCTACCAGGGCCTGTTCCCGGCCGAGCGGCTGCGGGCGACCGGTTTGGACACCACGCGGTTCTTTCATCCGGAGGGGATCGAGTTCTGGGGAAACCTCAGCCTGCTCAAGGCGGGGATCGTGTATGCGGACGCCGTGACCACGGTCAGCCCCACCTATGCCCGGGAGATTCAGACCCCGGAGCAGGGCATGGGCATGGAAGGGGTTCTGCTGCGTCGAAGCGAGGACTTGTTCGGCATCCTCAATGGGATGGATGAGTCCCGGTGGAACCCGGAGACCGATCCCCACCTCCCGGCCCGCTACTCGGCGGAGGACATGGCGGGAAAGGCGGAGTGCAAGCGGGCCCTGATTCGAGAAACGGAGCTCGAGCAGGCGCTCGAGCTCCGCCCGTTGATCGGCATGGTCTCCCGGCTGGATCACCAGAAGGGAATCGACCTCCTGGTCGAGGCGCTCGAGCCCCTGGCGGCCCTGGGCACGGGCCTGGTGGTGCTGGGGACCGGGGACCGGGCGCTCGAGGATCGCCTTCGAGCCGCAGCCCGCAGCCACCGGGGCCGGGTGGCGGTGCGAATCGGGTTCGACGAGGCCCTGGCCCACCGGATCACGGCCGGGGCGGACGTCTTTCTGGTTCCGTCCCGATACGAACCCTGCGGGCTGACCCAGCTTCACGCCATGCGGTATGGGACCGTGCCGGTGGTCCGTTCCACCGGGGGACTGAAAGACACGGTGGAGGCCTACGACCCGGAGTCCGGTCGAGGCACCGGGTTCGAGTTCCGCGAAGCCGACCCGCAGGCCCTGCTTCGAGCCGCCGAACAGGCCGTGTTGCTCTTTCATCGTTCCGAGCGTTGGTCCGCGCTTCAGCGGGCGGCCATGGTGCCCAGGTTCTCCTGGGACGTTTCCGCCGGGCAATATCTGACGCTCTACCAGGACAGGCTTCGCCGCCGCGAGCGGGGGCTGGACAAAGGCCGGGGGACCGGCTGAGAGGACACCGGCGATGGTCCGGCGGTCGCAGTCGTACTCAGCGAAGCGGCTCTCGTACTCGGGTTTTCCGCTCGGACCGAGACTCTGTCGTCGAGTACGAGGGACCCCAACAGGGCCTTTGCCCTTTTCTCGATTTCGAGGACTCCACCTGAGGAACCCCATGGAACGTTTTGTTTGCATTCACGGCCACTTCTATCAACCTCCCCGGGAGAACCCCTGGCTGGAGGCCATCGAGGTCCAGGACGAGGCGTCGCCGTATCACGACTGGAACCGGCGCATCACGGCGGAGTGCTACGCCACGAATGCCGCCTCCAGAATCCTGGACGAACAGGGCCGGATTCTTCGAATCGTGAACAACTACGAGAAGATGAGCTTCAACTTCGGACCGACGCTCCTCTCCTGGCTGGAGTCGAGATCCCCCTCGGTCTACCAGGCCGTTCTGGATGCGGATCTTCGCAGCCGGGAGCGGTTCTCCGGCCACGGGTCGGCCCTGGCGCAGCCCTACAACCACATGATCATGCCCCTCGCGAACCGCAGGGACAAGGAGACGCAGATTCTCTGGGGCATTCGGGACTTCGAGCGCCGCTTCGAGAGATTGCCGGAGGGCATGTGGCTGCCGGAGACGGCGGTGGACCTGGAAACCCTGGAGATCATGGCGGGCTGCGGCATTCGGTTCACCATCCTGGCCCCGCTGCAGGCCCGGCGCAGCCGGCCGGCGGGCCGGGGGGCCTGGACCGACGCGAGCGGCGAACGCATCGATTCCCGAAGACCCTACGGGGTGGCACTCCCGTCGGGTGGGGAACTGAGCCTCTTCTTCTATGACGGCGCGATCTCCCGGGCCGTGGCCTTCGAGCGGCTCCTGTCCAGCGGGGAGGCGCTGGCCGAGCGTCTCGCCCGGGGGTTCTCGAGCGAGCTCGAGGTCGCGCAGCTCGTCCACATCGCCACGGACGGGGAGAGCTACGGACATCACCACGAGTTCGGGGACATGGCCCTGGCCTACGCGATCCATACCATCGAGACCCGCCGAATGGCTCGAATGACCAACTACGGCGAGTTCCTGGCCCTCCACCCCGCCCAGGATGAGGTGCAGATCGCCGAGGACACGTCCTGGAGCTGCGTCCACGGGGTGGATCGCTGGAGGTCGGATTGCGGCTGCCACACCGGGGCGCACCCGGAATGGAGCCAGGCCTGGCGGAGGCCCCTGCGTTCCGCGCTGGACCGGTTGCGGGACGACCTGGCCGAGCGATTCGAGGAAGCGGGACGGGACCGGCTTCGGGATCCATGGGCTGCCCGGAACGACTACATCCACGTGATGGCGGACCGCTCCGAGCCGGCGCGTCGGGCGTTCCTGGAGAAGCACGCCGCCGGTCCGGTGGACCGGGAGTCGGAGACCGCTCTGCTCGAGCTTCTGGAGATGCAGCGTCACGCCATGCTCATGTACACGAGCTGCGGGTGGTTCTTCGACGACGTCTCCGGGATCGAGACCGTGCAGATTCTCCTGTACGCGGCCCGCGCCCTCGAGCTGGCGGCTTCCTTCGGCGGCCGGGACCTCGAGTCCCGGTTCCTGGACGCACTCGCCGCCGCCGAGAGCAACCGCAGGGAGCGGGGTACGGCCCGGGATGTGTACGAGGCTTCGGTGAAGCGATCCTCCGCCGACCTCAGCAAGGTGGGGGCCCATCACGCCATGTGCCGGCTCTTCGGGAACGGGGGGGGCGGGGAGAAGCGGTTCTACTGCTATCACGTGGAGGACGAAAGCGTGGAGATTCGCCAGGCCGGAAAGGCCTCCCTGCTTCTCGGGCGCGCTCGGTTCGTCTCGGAAATCACTCGTGAAAGCAAGGCGTTCCGGTACGGGGCCTTGCATCTGGGAGACCACAATTTGAGCGGAGGGGTCGGTGATGCTGGGGACCCGGATGCCTTCTCCGCCATGGTGGATGACCTGGGCCGGGTGTTTGACGCCGGGGACTTTCACGAGACCCTTCGGCGCCTCGACACCTGGTTTCCCCTGGGCGTCTACGGCCTGAAGAGCCTGTTCCGGGACGAGCAACGCAGGATCCTGGCCCACATTCTGGAGACCACCTTGAAGGATGTCGAAGGGGTGTACCGGAGGCTGTACGACGACCAGGCCCCCTTGATGCGGTTCCTGATGGATGCGGGCGCCCCGCTTCCCAAAGCGCTGCACGTGGCTGCGGAGCTCGTGCTTCACGCGGGGTTGAAGCGGTGCTTCGAGGAGGCGGACGTGCACCCGGCGGACGTGACCTCCCTGCTCGCGGAAGCGCAGGGCGTGGGCGTGACCTTCGAGACGGAGCCCCTCGAGTTCGCCTTTCGCAGGAGCCTGGAGCGTACGGCCTCGGGTCTTCGCGAGGCGCCGGACCGCCTGGAGCCCCTCGAGCGGCTGGAGGAGAGCCTGTCCGTGCTGAATCTGCTGCCCTTCACGGTGAACCTTCGGACGGTCCAAAACACCTGCTACGATCTCAAGGGGCATCCGTATCCGGACATGAAGGCCCGGGCGGAGCAGGGGGACGAGCCGGCCCGGGCGTGGGTGGCGCGTTTTCAGCGAGTGAGCGAGAAGCTGTGGGTGAGGATCGATTGAGTGAGACGGGGCAGCGGAAATCCCCGGTGGATTGGAGCGGGCGAGGTATGGGTGAACGAAGGAGCGGCGTCCTGATGCACATCTCTTCCCTTCCGGCGGCTTACGGAGTCGGAGACCTGGGTCCGGCGGCCCGTGCCTTTGCCGGGTTTCTGGAGCGCGCCGGACAAACCCTGTGGCAGATCCTTCCCTTGAACCCCACGGACCCGGCGTACGGCAACTCCCCGTATCACAGCGTGTCCTCGTTTGCCTTCAACCCGGTGCTGGTGAGCCCGGAGGCGATGCACGAGGACGGCCTCATCGACGGCGGGGACCTGCCGTCGAAGGAGGCCCTTGTCCAGGCCAAGGCCGACTACGTCCAGGCGGCCGGGATCAGACGCCGGCTCTTCTCCCTCGCTCACCGGAGATTCAGGCAGCGGGGGGGCTCCGAGGACTACGAGGCGTTCTGCCGTCTGCACGCTCACTGGGTGGATGATTTCGCGTTGTTCGTCGCCCTGAAGGGGCGCTATCAGGGGCGCCCCTGGACGGCGTGGCCGGAGAAGCTGCGCGATCGGGATCCGTCGGCGCTCGAGGAGGCCCGCAGCATCCTGGCCGAGGAATTGGACCGCGCCCGGTTCGTTCAGTACCTCTTTGACCGGCAGTGGCGGGCCCTCCGGTCCCACTGCGGGGAACGGGGCCTGGCCATGGTCGGCGACATGCCGATTTACGTGGTCCTGGACAGTGTGGACGTCTGGGTGTCGCCGCATCTCTTCAAGCTCGACGAGCGGAAGCAGCCGGCGGCCGTGGCCGGCGTGCCGCCGGATTACTTCAGCGAGACCGGACAGCTCTGGGGAAATCCGGTCTACCGGTGGGACCGGCTGGAGGAGGATGGGTATGACTGGTGGATCCGCCGCATTCGACACAACCTGACCCTGTATGACTGGATCCGGGTGGACCACTTCAGGGGCTTCGTGGGATTCTGGGAAATTCCGGCCGGGGAGAAGACCGCCATCAACGGGCGATGGGTGCAGGCGCCCGCCGGTGACTTTTTCGAGAAGGTCCTGCAGGAGATCCCGGGTGCCTCCATTCTGGCCGAGGACCTGGGCGTCATCACCGACGACGTGCGTGAGGTCATGGACCGCTTCGCGTTCCAGGGCATGAAGGTGCTCATCTTTGCGTTCGGCCCGGACCTCCCCACCAACCCCTACGCGCCTCACAACCATGTGAAGCACTGCTGGGTCTACACCGGAACGCACGACAACAACACCGTGCGGGGCTGGTTCGAGAAGGAAGCGACCGACGCGGACAGGGCCCGGCTTCGGGCCTATGTCGGGCACCCGGTGGAGGCGGGGAGCGTTCACCGGGACATGATGCGGCTGGCCCTGGCCTCCGTGTCCGACAAGGCGATCCTCTCAATGCCGGATGTTCTGGGCCTGGATGGAGCGCACCGCATGAACCGTCCCGCCACGCGAAACGGGAACTGGGAGTGGCGTATGGCGCCGGATGCCGCCGGCGACGACCTGGCGCGGCGCCTTCGGGCGATGACGGAAACCTACGGACGGACAAGCCCATGAACCCGCTGGCCATCATTCAGGATCTCCGCTTCCAGGACGTGCTGGACATCCTCTTTTTGTCCGTGTTCTCCTACCATCTCTACGTCTGGTTCCGGGGGACCAAAGCGCTCAAGGCCCTCGTAGGCCTGCTCGTCTTCGGGGTGGTGTTCACGGCGGCCCGCGTGTGGGGCCTCTTCCTCACGACCTGGGTGTTCCAGATCCTCTGGCAGGTGCTGGTCATCCTGCTCATCATCCTCTTTCAAAAGGAGATTCGTCAGGTTCTCGAGCGGGTCAACCCGCTGCAGGTCTTCGGCTTTCACAAGACACCGGCTGCAGGCGGGTGGCTGGGCGGTGTGGCCGAGGCCGCCTTCGCGCTGGCCGGCAAGCGAACGGGCGCGCTCGTGGTCCTGGAAAGCAACGACCGGGTGGAAGAGCTGGTGACCGAGGGGCATCCCCTCGAGGCGGAACCCAGCCCCGAGCTCCTGCTCAGCGTGTTTCAGAAGGAATCGCCGCTCCACGACGGGGCCATGGTGATCCGGGCGGGCCGCGTGAGCCAGGTGGCGTGCTATCTGCCGCTGACCGCGGAGACCGGTCTTCCGGCCCGCTACGGCACACGGCACAGGGCGGCCATCGGGCTCGGCGAACGGTGTGACGCCTTGGTGGTCGTGGTGTCCGAGGAGCGGGGGGAGGTGTCCCTGGTCACACAGGGGGAGATCCGCTGCGCAGAGGACACGCAGACGCTGGTGGCGTGGATTCGAAAGGGCCTGGGTCCGTCGGGCCGGGACGTCTCCTGGAAGGAGCAGGCCCGCCTGCTGTTCACCCGGAGGTGGAGAACCAAGGCGGCCGTGATGGGCGCCGTATGCGCCGTGTGGCTGGCCCTGGCCGGGCAGCAGGATTTCGAGGTGGGCGTCGTTCTGCCCCTGGAGGTTCAAGGCCTGTCCTCCGAGCTCGCCCTCGTGGAGCCCGTCAACCCAACGGTACGGGTCCGGGTGCGGGGACTACGGAAGGATGCGAGCATTCTCAGCGACAAGAACGCGAGCGTCATGGTGAACGCCGAGGACATGGGCCCGGGAAGCCCGGTTTTTCACCTGTCCAGAGACAACATCCAGCTCCCCAACGACCGGCTCTATGTGGTCGAGATCGATCCCCCGCGCATGGAGCTCACCTTCCGTCGCAGGACGAAGCCCTGAGACCTGTCTCTCGCCAAGACGCCAAGACGCCAAGAAGAGGAGATGTTCGCGGAAGCTGAGGGTCCCCCTCTCTTCGCTTGCGGTTCTTTCCATTTCCCGGTACCTTTGCACCGACAACCCCCGTGGTGTTGAAACGGCGCCTGGACAGACCCTTTCTTTCTTTGCGCCTTGGCGAGAGACGTTCCCTTTGAGCCTCCGGCGGCTCGATTTGGATTCCGGCGGTCAGCCCGATCCATCGTGAAAGGAACCGACATGGCCATCCCCATGAGAACCTTCGACGTCCGGCCCCGCATTCCCGAGGCCCTCGAACCGTTGCGCGCCCTGGCGAACAACCTCCACTTCGTCTGGGATTACGAGGCGGAGGAGCTGTTTCGGCGGATCAGCCCCGACTTGTGGCTGGAAACCCGCAGGAACCCGGTCGAGTATCTGTGCCGGCTCAGGCAGGAGGAGCTGGAGGCCGTGGCCGGGGACGAGGCCTTCCTGGCCCACCAGGAGCGGGTGCGGCAGGAGTTCGAACGGTACACCACGCAGAAACCCGACGCCAATGTGTTCGGAGAGAAGCGGCAGCCCTTCCAGGTGGCCTACTTCACAGCCGAGTGCGGTGTGGCCGACTGCCTTCCCATCTACTCCGGGGGGCTCGGCATCCTCTCCGGCGACCACCTGAAGTCGGCCAGCGACTTGAACCTGCCCGTGGTCGGGATCTCCCTGGCCTATCAAAAAGGCTACTTCCGGCAGTACCTGACCCAGGACGGATGGCAGATGGAGACCTACCCGGTCAACCGTTTCAGCACCATGCCCATGAGCCGTGTGCGAGACGAAAACGGAGCGCTGGTCACGGTGAGCGTGGACCTTCGAGGAGAGCCGCTCCGGGTGCAGGCCTGGAGGGTGGACGTCGGCCGCACCCGGCTCTACCTCCTGGACACCAATCTGCCGGAGAACTCCGAATGGGGCCGCAGTGTGACCTCCCAGCTCTACGGCGGCGATCGCGAGATGCGCATTCGCCAGGAGATCATTCTGGGAATCGGGGGCGCCCGCATGCTCGAGGCGGTGGGGATTCACCCTGCCGTCTGCCACATGAACGAGGGGCATTCCGCCTTTGTCGCTTTCGAGCGGATTCGGAGGCTGCGAGAGGACCACGGCCTGAGCTTCAATGAGGCGTTGGAGTACGTGCGCATGACCAGCGTCTTCACCACGCACACGCCGGTTCCGGCCGGGATCGACACCTTCGAGCCGGGGCTGATGCAGGCCTACTTCGACGGCTTTGCCCGGGCCATGGGGATCAGCTTCGACGTGCTCCTGGCATACGGCCGCCAGGACCCCCGGGACCGCCAGGAGCCATTCAGCATGGCCGTGCTTGCGCTTCGACTGTCCAACTGGAACAACGGGGTCAGCCGGCTCCACGGCCGGGTGAGCCGAACCATGTGGCGGCCGGTGTGGTCCCGGCTCCCCGAGGTGGACCTTCCCATCACGCACATCACCAACGGGGTGCACATTCCCTCGTGGATCTCCAGGGGCATGGCCGAGAACTGCGACCGCTACCTCGGGCCTCGATGGATCGAGGACCCGGACAACGAAAAGGTCTGGGAGCGCGTGAACCAGATCCCGGACACCGAGCTGTGGAGGACCCACGAGCGGGGGCGGGACCGGCTCGTGGCCTTTGCCCGGCAGCGGTTGAGGCAGCAACTGGCCAACCGGGGTCAGTCCAACCGGGACCTGGCCATGGCCTCGGAGGTCCTGAACTCCGAGGTGCTCACCATCGGGTTTGCGCGACGGTTCGCCCCGTACAAGCGGGCCCATCTGATCCTGAGGGACATCCCCAGGCTCGAGCGCATCCTGACGAACCCGGAGCGGCCCGTCCAGATCGTGTTTGCAGGAAAGGCGCATCCCCAGGACGAGGACGGCAAGCACCTCATCCGGAACCTGATTCGAATCACGGGGATGGAGAACCTGAGGCGGCACATGGTGTTCCTGGAGGACTACGATATGGAGATCGCCCGGCGCATGGTGCAGGGCGTGGACATCTGGTTGAACACGCCCCGCCGTCCCATGGAGGCCTGCGGCACGAGCGGAATGAAGGCGGCGGCCAACGGCGCCCTGCAGGTAAGCATCCTGGACGGGTGGTGGGACGAAGGGTACGACCGGGAGCTCGGGTGGGCCATCGGCGGCGGTGAGACCTATGAAGACCCGGAGTTCCAGGACGACCTGGAGAGCCGGACCCTGTACGACATCCTGGAAAAAGACGTGGTCCCCCTGTTCTATGAGAGGGGGGTCGACGGGCTGCCGCGACGTTGGATCGCCATGATGAAGCGCTCTCTGTACCGGCTCTGCCCCGTGTTCAACACGCACCGCATGGTCGAGGAGTACTGGGAGCGGTTCTACCTTCCGGCTGCGGAGCGGGGGCTTCAGGTCCGGGATCAGGAGTGGGCCGGGCTGCGGGACCTCGCCCGCTGGAGGGAAAAGATCATGTTCAACTGGTCCAGCGTGGCGATCCGGGAGATCCGTATGGAGGAGGTGGAAGGCGTCGAGGTCGGTCTCCCATACATGATCGAGGCGGATGTCCACCTCGGCGAGCTCGCCCCCGACGATGTGGTGGTGGAGGTGTACGGCGGCCCTGTGGACCCCGCCGGCCGTTTCCTGGACCGGTTCGTCTGCGCCATGGGTGTGGCCGGGACGCTCACGGAACACGTGTACCGGTACCGCAAGGAGCTCCGTTTCGAGGAGGCGGGCCACATCGGCCTGACCGTCCGGATCATCCCGAATCACCCCAACCCGGAAAGCCGGCATGCCATGGGGCTGGTGGTGTGGGGTGAGCCCGGGGCCTCGGGATCGTGATCAGGAACCGCCGCCGGTTTCCACGGCCCCGGAGGAGGATCTCTTGGGGAACTGGAGGCTGACCTCGGTCCCGCCCGAATGCAGGCAGGTGTCCTGATCCGTGCAGAACGAGCACAGACCGATCTCCCCCGGGCAGACGTCCGTCTCAGTGGAAAGAAAAGGACATCGGGTCGAGGACAATCGGATCCGGAAACCGTAGCGTTCGGAAAAGATGCGCATGCGAAGCAGGTCCGCGCCCTTGCCCCCGGCATTGAAGTCGAACGGCCGCTTGGAGGAGTAGTGCAGGGTGTTCTGGGTGGCGAAGAAGCCCTCGAAGATCCGTCTCTGGGCATCCTCGGTGATCCCGACCCCATGGTCCCGGACCACCAGCTCCTGCATCTCGGTCCCGTTGCGGAGCTGCAGCTCGATGCGCCCGCCGTCGGGCGTGTTCTCCACGGCATTGCGAATCAGGCCGTCCACCGTTTTTCGAAGCGCATCCGGAGGCATGGAGAAGGCGGGCCCGAGCTCGAGGTCCACCATCAGATCAACGCTCCGGTGAGCAAAGCGCGGTGAGAGCTCTTCCAGGCGCCCCCGGACGAACGACGCCAGGTCGATGGGCTCCGGGGTCGAGCTGCGCTTTCCGTAGATCTCATCGATCCTTCTGCGAAGGCGCTCCACTCCTTGGTCGCCTCCTACGGCCTCGGCCAGGAGGGTTTCCAGCACGTCCGCGCACTGATCCATGAGCTGGGTGAGCATCCGCTTGAACTCGGACCGGCGCCCCTGAATGATGTCGTCCACCTGGTCCTGGATCTCCACGATTCGGTTGAGGTTTCGGCGGGCCCGCTCCAGGGTGGACCGCCAGGACTCCACCGGGGCGTCCTGGAGTTTTCTGGACAGGATGTCGAGGCTGCCCACCAGCACGGAGACGGGTGTCTTCAGCTCATGGCTCAAGTGGTTGATCGCCTTGTCCTTGGCCCGGTTCAGGCTCCTGACCTCCAGATAGGATTTCTTGAGCTCCTCCGAGAACCGCGCGTTCTCGATGGAGAGGGCCACGGTTCCGCCGATGAGGCTCAAGAGCTCGATGTCCTTGTCCTCGAAGGTCCCTTCCTTCTTGTTGATGGCGCACAACACGCCGATGATCCGGTCGCTGCTCCTCAGGGGGACCTCGATGAAGTTGTGGGTGGCGTAGCCCAGCTTGCGGTCCCGTTCGGGGTACCGCCGCTGATCCTCTCGAATGTCCGTGACGATGTGGGGCTCTCCGGTCCGAATCACCCGCCCGGCGGCCACCTCGTCCAGGTGGAATCGAATGGATTTCATTCGCTCCTGGACGGACTTGTCCTCGTAGCAGGCGCCCGGAAAGAAGAGCTCCTCCTCTTCCGCTTCCAGGAGGCCTACCAAGGCGCCTTCGGCCTCCATGAGGCGCTGGACCTCGCCGGTGATGAAATCCAGGAGTTCCTCCAGGTCCGGATACACCGGCAGGGACCGGCTGATTCGAAGCAGGGTTTCGTTGCTCCTGTAAGCTTCCTTGAGGTCCTCGGCGAACCGTGCGTTCTCCACGGAAAGGGCCACGGTCCCGGCGATCATGCCGAGGAGCTCCTCGTCGGAGTCGTCGAACACGCCCTGCTTCTTGTTGATGCTCGCGAGGACCCCGATGGTGCGATCGCTGCTCTTGAGCGGCACCAGCAGGAGGTTCCTCGTCTCGTAACCCAGCTTGCGGTCCCGTTCGCGGTGCAGGGGGTCCCCCTCCGGGACCTGGTGGACGATGAGCGGTGCGCCGGTCCGAATGACCTGACCGGCCGCCAGCTGGTCCAGGGGGAAACGGAACTCCTTGACGTGCTTGGTGGTGTCCGTGTCGTCGTAGGCGGCTCCCAGGAAGAAGAGCTCCTGGCTCTCCTCGTCCAGGAGCACCACCAGGGCTCCTTCCGAACCGATCAAGCGCTTGACCTCACCGCTGATGTAATCCAGGAGCTCCTCGAGGTCCGGGTAGGCGGGAAGGGCCATGCTGATGCGGAGCAGGGCCTCGTTGTTTCTCGCGTTGCGCTTCTCCTGGGTGATGTCCCTCAGCATCACCAGCTCTCCGAGCGGCTCCCCCCGGGCGTCCTGGTAAAAGGCCCCGCTGAGGACCACCTCCAGCACCCTCCCGTCTTTGGTCAGACGCTTGGTCTCGTGGCGCATGAGCACATGGTCCCGGAACAGCCGCTCGATCGCCTCCCGGGTTTCCTGCTCCAGCCCGGGCGGCACGTAGGGGATGTTCCGTCCCCGGAGCTCGTCCAGGGTCCAGCCGAAGGTGTCCGTGAACGCGGGGTTCAGGTAGAACACGCGGCCGTCTACCGTGAAGACCACCACCGGGTAGGGAAGGAACTCCAAAAAGGAGCGAAATCGCTTTTCCGACTCCTTGTGCTTTTCCTCGGCCCGCTTTCGCTCGGTGATGTCCTGAAGGGTTTCGATGGCGCCGCTGATGTTTCCGTCTGCATCCCGTATAGGGGAGGCGGTGAAGAACAGCCATTTGCCCTCTTGCCCCAAGGCGGGGAAGAAGTTCTCCGCTTCGTAGGCCCCTTGGATGACGCTGGACCGGCGGTACTTTTCCCCGTAGTAGCGGGCGATCTCCTCCTCCGGGGCGTTGTCCACGATGAGGTCCGCCATGACGGGCCGTTGCTTGCTGTAGAAGGTCTGCCAGTGGCGGCTTGTCCCGATGAGCTCGGCTGCGGGAATCCCGGTGAGGTTTTCCCAGGCCTTGTTGCAGTGGGTGATGCGGTGCACCGCGTTGATGACAAAGGTGGCGATGGGGGTGCCTTCGACGATCTGGGAGAACAGCTTCTCGTTGGAGGTGAACGCGTCCCGTTCGCTCTGGAGGGTTTGGTTCTCTTCGGTGAGCTCCCGTACGCGACGTTCGAGCTCTTCATAGGCGGGCTTTTCCATTCGGGCACCTCTGGGTCTCAGGGTGTGCACAGGACGCTCCATCCTAAGGCAACCCTCGTGAAATCTCAATGCCCATTTTGTTCCGGGAAGTGGGGATACCCGGGGCATTGACCGGCCGGCGCCCTCTTTGCTAGTCTCCATCCAGAACCTGAGGTTTCTGCAGATGACCATGCCAACAGGAGGAGTGCGGACATGTCCACGCGGTTGACACGGTGGCTCGAGAGGGCGGAGCGGTTCGATGTGCAGGCCTACAAACCGCCCCGCGACCCCGGACGCCTGCGCAACACCCATGTGTCCTTCTGCGGTTCCCTGTTCAAGCACCCCTATGACGAGCAGCTGGCGCTGCTCGTGACCGACCCGGGAAGCGGCAACGCCTCCTGGCTCGAGTTTCGCGTCCAGGACATCGCCTATGTGGAGCGACTGCCCAGCGTGGCGGATCCGGACGGAGACGTGATCTTCCTGCTTCGGATTTGGGTGAAGAAGATGAGTGTCGGAGTTCGCCACATTCCGTTTCTGGTGGACGATGTGGCGTTCAAGGACCTCGATGAGCCGTAGGCGCAAACGGGCTCGAGGCCCACGGCGTCCGTGCGCTCCACTCGAGACACCCGTCCGTCCACCGGCTGAAGAGGGAGCGGTTCCCGACCCGTCACGGGCACCGTTGCCGGTCCGCGAGCCGGGTGCTCATGGACCTTCTGGCCCGTGCGGGCCTGCCTCGACGATCCCGGGTCATGGATGTGGGGTGTGGGGCCTGACGGGGATCTACCAAGGCGGGCTGACGCCCGCCCGAAGCTCGGGGCAGGAGGCGCCGGCCTGCTCGAACAGGTGACGGCGGCGGTCTCGAAGAAAAGGGAAGTCCCGGCGGACCTTCGAGACGAGCCCTGGATCGATGTCCGCGCTGATCAGTTCCTCCCGGTCCCCCGCCTCGGCCAGCCGATTTCCCAGGGGGTCCAGAATCACGGAACCGCCGGCGAACGCATGCCCGCCGCCCTGTCCAACGCGATTGACACCGGCCACGTAGCACTGGTTCTCCACGGCCCGGGCCTCGAGCAGGACCTTCCAGTGGGCCTGGCGGGGCTTCGGCCAGGAGGCGATGACCAGAACGAGGTCGCAACGGTCGGCCACCGAGCGGAACAGCTCGGGAAACCGGAGATCGTAGCAGATGAAGCAGGCGGTTCTCACCCCGGCCAGGTTCGCGGGGACCGGAAGCCGGCCGGGACCGTAGTGGCGGTCCTCCTCGAGGAGGGCGATGAGGTGGATCTTGGCGTACAGGGCCGCATCGCGCCCCTCGGGGTCCACGGTCAGGGCCACATTCTGCGGGGGAGCGTGCATGCGGGAGAGGGCGAACCCCCCTGCGATCCACAGCTCGAGATCCAGGGCGGCCGAGCGGAGAAAGGACGGGGTGGGCCCGGTGAGAGGCTCGGCCGTGATCCCGGTGTCCATGGAGAAACCGGTGGAGAACATCTCGGGCAGGACCAGCGCCTGGGCCCCCGCCTCTCGGGCCGCGCCGGCGAGGCGGCGGGCCGTATCGAGGTTTGCGTCCCGGTCGTGCCAGTGGATGTCCATCTGGGCCAGGGCGAGCTTCAATGACCGCCTTCCTTTCCGAGCCAGGCCTCGAGGCGCTCCACGGCCTCCTCGAGGGTGGCGTCCTGCTTGCAGAAGCAAAACCGGACGAGGGTCCTCCCGGCGTGCCTTTCCTCCCAGAACACGGAGCAGGGGATGGCCGCCACCCCCGCCCGCTCGGGCAGCATTCTACAGAAGCCCACGTCGTCGTCGAACCCCAGAGGGGCGATGTCCGCAAGAATGTAGTAGGTCCCCGGGGTGGGGAAGACCTCGAAGCCCAGGCCCCGGAGGGCTCCGGAGAGGAAGTCCCGCTTTCGGGTGTACTCCTCCAGGAGCCGGGCGTAGTAAGCGTCCGGGAGATCCAGGGCGTAGGCCATGGCTTCCTGAAGAAACCGCTGCCCGCAGAAGGTGATGAACTGATGGCTCATCCGGACCGCCCGGGTGAGCCGGGGGGAGGCCACGACGTAGCCGACCTTCCATCCGGTCATGGAGAAGGTCTTGGCCGTGGAGTTGATCACCAGCGCGCGATCCCGCAAGGCCGGGATGCTGAGCAGCGGGGTGTGCCGCCGGCCGTCGTACACCAGGTGCTCGTACACCTCGTCCCCGAAGGCCAGGACGTCGCGCTCGGCACAGAGCGCTCCCAGGGCCTCGAGCTCCTCCCGCGTGAACACCTTGCAGCAGGGGTTCATGGGGTTGTTGATCACGATGGCGCGCGTGGCCGGTTGGAGCACCCGCTTCAAGTCGTCCAGGGGCAGATCGAACCCGGGTCCTCGAAGCGGCACACGGCGGATCCGGGCCCGGGCCAGGGAGGCGAGCGGCGGGTAGGCGTCGTAGCTGGGCTCCAGGAGGACGACCTCGTCACCCGGTTCGAGAAGGGCGATAAAGGTGGCGCAGAGCCCTTCGGTGGCTCCCGACGTCACCGTGACCTCGGTTTCCGGATCGACCTCCAGCCCGTGAAAGCGCTTCATGCTTCGGGCGACGGCCTGCCGGAAGGACAAAAGCCCCGCCGATGCGATGTACTGGTTCGGTCCCCTCTGAATCGCCTCGGCCGCCCGGGCCCGAATGTCCTCGGGCCCGTCGAAGTCCGGAAAGCCCTGGGACAGGTTCACGGCTCCGTACCGCTCCGCGAGGGCGGTCATCTCCGAGAAGATGGATGTTCCATAGGGACGGAGGGCCTCGACCACGGCCTCTTCCTGGTTCTGCTTGTCCTGCAAGGGCGTTCTCCTGTCTGTACCGGGTGGAGCAGGCCTCTTCTCCATAACCAAAAGCCCCGGCCGGGTCAAGATGAAAGCACTTCCGTGCTCCCGTGGCCAGGCCGCCTTGACACGGACGGGTGGGGCGCCTATGCTCGGTGTAGCCCGATGAGGCGCGACCCACCATCCATCATGGGAAGGGGAGATTCGATGAATCCAGTGACGTGGTCCGTGAACGACCGGGGCGTGGCCGTGGTGACCCTCTCGGACGGAGAAAACCGGTTCAATCCAGCGTTTCTCGACGCGTTTCTGCAGGCGCTCGATGAGGTGGAGAAAGAGACCGTGGCCGGGGCCCTGGTGGTGACCTCGGCCCATGAGAAGGTCTTCTCGAACGGCATCGATCTCGACTGGCTGGTCCCCGTCATGAAGGCGGGGCGGCTGGACGAGGCCAAGGCGTTCTTCCATCAGATGATGGCCCTGTTTCGAAGGGTCCTGACCTATCCCACGCCGACCGTCGCCGCCGTATCGGGGCATGCCTTTGCAGGCGGCGCCATTCTATGCTGCGCCTTTGATTTTCGCTTCATGCGTTCCGGGCGAGGCTTCTTCTGCTTCCCGGAGGTGGACCTGGGCATCCCCTTCCTGCCGGGAATGATCGCCGTCATCACCCGGGCCCTCTCGCTGCAGGTCTTCGAGCACATGCAGTACACGGGCTGCCGGCTCACAGCGGAGGCGTGCGTCGAGAAGGGCTTCGTCCTCGAGGCGTGCCCGCTCGAGAACCTGATGCCCCGGGCCGAGGCCTTTGCGGCGGGGCTGGAAAAACGACGGGAGGTGGTTCGGGAAATGAAACGGAGGACCCATGCGCCGATCCTTCGCGTCCTGGACGAGGAGGACCCCGTGGTCATCGATTCAGGGGTGTTTTCGATCTAGTGCCCATCCGGAAATCAGGGTCTGAGCATTGGAAAGCTTCCGATCCAGAAACGAGATATTTTTCGCAAGATCAAGGAAATCAAGGGATTCCGCGGAGATGTCCATTGGGTACTTCGCACAAGGAATCCCGAAGATTGACGCCGAGATTGCGGAAAACAGCCGTTTCTGGATGGAAACGATCTAACAGGGACGAGGGGTGCCGACCGCGGAGGGCCGGTCCGATGGCTGTTCCCCGGCGTCCGGGATCGCAGCGGGAAGGTAGAGATGAAACGCCGCACCCCGATCCGGCTGGGACTCGACGATCAGGGCGCCCCCGTGGTTGCGTACGATGGAATGGCTGATGGCAAGGCCGAGACCCAGACCCTTTTTGGCCCCCATCTCCTTGGTGGTGAAGTAGGGGTCGAAGATCCTGCCCACATGCGCCTTCGGAATCCCCGCGCCTTCGTCCCGAAGGATGACGTGCACCCAGTCCCCCGGTTCCACGGGGTGGGCGTGCCCCTTCTCGATCCGCAGGTTCTCGGCTCGGAGGTGGAGAGAGCCTCCCCCGGGCATGGCCTCCCGGGCGTTGTTCACGATGTTGTGAACCGCGTGCGCCAGCTGCGAGGCATCGAACCAGGCCGGTCGGAGGTCGGGGGGGATCTGCAGGTCCCACCGAATGCCGGACCCTGCCAGAGAGAAGGTCAGGGTTTTCTCCAGAAGGGGACCAATGTCCTGCGCCTCTTGGGCGGGCCTCCCGCCCTGCGCGAAGGTCATCAGCCTTTTGGAGAGATGCTTGGCCATGTCGGCCGCCTGCCGGGCTCGGCCGAGAAGGGTCGCGGCCTCCTCATCGGCGTCGAGCAGGGACTCCGCGAGGGCCAGGTAGCCCATCACGGCCGTCAGGAGGTTGTTGTAGTCGTGGGCGATTCCTCCGGCGAGCACTCCGATGGATTCCAGCTTTTGGGCCTGCAGCCGCGCTTTCTCCACGCCCTTGCGATGGGAGATGTCCCGTGCGGTGATCAGAAACCCCCGGGGACCGCGCTTTCCGGTGACCGGCGTGACCATGACCTCCGCAGGAAGCGCGCCTCCGTTCCGAAGCCGGAACACGACCTCCGTGGGCCCCCCCTTGCGGGCGGACTGCCCCAGCGCGTCCAAGGCGCAGCCGTCGGAGGCTTCGGGCGGATCGAGAAACCGCTGAATCCGTTTCCCGAGCATGTCCTCCTTGGAGAACCCCGAAAGCGAGCAGCCGGCCGGGTTGACATAGACGGTCCGCCACTCCGGGTCGCAGAGCAGGATCATCTCCGCCGCGGTTTCGGAAACCAGGCGGTAGGTCTCCTCGCTTTTTCGAAGAGCCACCTCGACCTTTCGGTGCTTCCAGACCTCGTTTTCCAGCTCCAGCAGGCGTTGCTGCAGGGATGCGTAGGACGGTCGAGGAGGTTTTGGGTCGGGCATGGGGGCTCCTCGGGAATTCATCCGTTGATGCGCTTCTCGAGCACGGGCGAGCACCGGAAGGTGACGACCCGACGAGCGCCGGACGGAAGAAAAAACGCCGTACCCGGGCTCCGGGGTTTCAGGCCGTTCCGGCCGCAGACGCGGAATTTTCCAAAGCCGCGGACGGTGACTTCATCGCCCTGCTCCAGGGCCTGCTTCATGATCTCCAAAAGGGTGTCGACGATCTCGGCGGAGCGGGCCTTGCTGAGAACGCATCGTCTTGCCACGGAGCGGACGTGTGCGACCTTCGTTCGAGTCATGCAGGAAAGTGTTGCAAAGGATGCTTCGGCTGGCAACCTGAATTAATGGGCAAAGATTGGGTAGGTTTTTTACCTACTGAATGGACAGCAGATGGGCTCGGAGGTTGACCTTTTTGGCGCCGATGGAGAGCTTTTTTCGAATGTTTTTTCTGTGTGTCTCCACGGTTTTCGGAGATAAATTCAGCAGGGATGCAATCTCTTTGGTCGTTTTTCCCTGCTTGATGAGATTGGCGATCTTGATCTCGGCGGGTGTGAAGCTCCAGAATCGAGAGGAGAGACGTTTGGAGAACGGGGAGATGATGTCGTTGAGGTTGGACTCCAGGATGTCCAGATAGGCCCCCTGTGTGGCGTTGAGGGAGGTCTGCCGGAGCTTGGTCAGGTAGGGGAAGGCCAGCTCCTTGAGGTTCAGGAGGACCTTTTCCTCGAGCTCCACCCGGTTCTCGTCCCGTTTCTTGATGAGCACCTTCAGCGCCGTGTTCACCTCCTCCAGATTGGACCGCTTGGTCTCGAGCTCCTGCTCGGCCCGTCTTCGTTCCTGGATCTCCCGCTCGAGCTGTCTGTTGGCCTCGAGGAGCTCGCGGGTCCTTTGCTCCACACGCTGCTCCAGCTCCTCGCGCGCCCGGCGCAAGGCCCGTTCGAAACGCATCTGCTCGGTGACGTCGGTGACCACGGCGATGAAGCCGATCACGCCGCCCTGGTCGCTGCGCTTGTAGCTCCAGGCCATGCGCGTCTCCAGAACAGGACCGTTCCGGGCCCGGCATCGCAGATCCCAGGGGACCGGCCGGGGTTCCCGGTCGAGGAGGTCCTGCACCTTTTCCCGGAATTGCTCCGCCTCGTCCTTGGACGGTACCAGGTCGGAGACCCGCATGCCCTCGAGGCCGCCGTCCGGGAACCCGAGCATGCGATGACAGGCGGTGTTGGCAAACACGATGGTGAACGTCCGGTCGGTTTCCAGGATGCCGTGGGGGATGATCTCCACCAGGCCCCGATAGCGGTCTTCGCTCTCACGGAGGCGACGGGCCATGGCGGCGTTGTGCAGGGCGATCTCGATGGCCGCTGTGATCTGGCCGTCTTGAAAGGGCTTGAGGATGTATCCAAGCGGCTCCAGGTCCTTGGCCCTGCGAATGAGGTCGTGATCCGTGTAAGCGGTCAGAAAGACCAGGGGGATGCCGAGTTCCTCGCGAATCCGCTCGGCGGCTCCAATTCCGTCGAGCTCTCCGGGCATGACGATGTCCATGAGAATGAGGTCCGGCGCAAGGGTCCGTGCCATGTCCACGGCCTCGAGCCCGGAGGACGCCATACCGACGATGTCGTATCCCATGTGGGTGAGGCGCTCCTCGAGCTGAGTCACGATGATGACCTCGTCGTCCACCAGCAGGATCTTGCGCATTCAGGCCTCCTCTCTTGGAATGCGAAACGAGATGTGAACCCGTGTTCCCGGTTGTCCTTCGATGCTCAGGGTTCCCTTCAGCTGATGCACCACGAGGTTGCGTACCAGCTTGAGCCCCAGGCTGTTGGTGCGTTCCACATCGATGTCCTGCGGCATGCCCGCCCCGTCGTCCTGAACGGACAGGTGGATCACGTCCTGATCGTCTCGGGCCATGGAGATGAGCATGTCCCCGGAATCTCTTCCGTCGAAGGCGTACTTGAAGGCGTTGGAGAGCAGCTCGTTGAGAATCAGGGCACATGGAATGGCCTGGGTGACAGGCAGGCGAAGATCAGACATGTGGATTCGGGCGGTCACCATCGTGTTCTTGCTGTAGAGGTTGGACAGGTGGGCGAACAGCTCACGGGCGTGGCGTTCCATGTTGACCTCGTCAAAGCGGTCGTTCCGGTAGAGCTGGCTGTGGATCAAGGCCATGGTGAAGATCTTGGCATGGGCTTCGCCCAGCTGCTCGGCGGCCTCCGGGGTTCGGGCTCGGTGCCGGCTCATCTCGAGGAGACTGGCGACGATCTGCAGATTGTTCTTCACCCGGTGGTGGACCTCCCCCAGAAGGACCACCTTCTCCTCGAGGGCCTGCCGGATGTTCTTCTCCGCAACGCCCTTCTCCTCGATCTCCTGGTGAAGCTGAAGGTTGGCATGGGTGAGCTGCTCGGTGCGTCGTTCCACCAGGTGCTCGAGCTGCGTCCTGTGGTGCTTCAGCTCCTCTTCGATCTGCCGCCTCTCGCGCACCTCCCGCTCCAGCTCCAGGTTGATCTGCTCCATGCTGGCCAGCAGGTCCCCGGCCTCCAGGGCGGAGGTATCGGCCATCCGTTTGGACGCGACCAGCTCGGCGTCCCGCTTGTGGATCTCCTCGAGCATGGCGTTGAAGGCCTCGAACAGGGCGCCGATCTCGTCGCTTCCGTGCTTCTTCACACGAAGGGCGTAGTCTTTCTCCCTGGAGACCCGACGCGCGGCTCGGGCGAGCTCGGTCACGGGTTCGGAGATCACCCTGCGAAGACGCGAGGAGAGGGCGTAGGCGAGCAGGAACGAGGCCAGGAGGACGCACATCAGGGTCAGGATGTTCCGTTTCAGGATCAGGTGCATGGTCCGAAGATCCGAGACGAGAACCATGCTCCCGATGTCCTGACCGTTCAACCGGATGACCCGGTGGATGGACAATCGATCGGGGTCGAAGCGGTGGAGATCGTCGGCCGGCGGGTCCGGGTGCGATGCATGGAAGGATGCGTCCCGCGCATACCGGGCCAGCAGGCGGCCGTCCGCGCTGAAGAGCCACGCCGCCGCCACGGAGGGCTTGGCTTCCAGGGATCTCAGGGCCTCCTGGGCGTCGGCACGATCCGAAAAAAGAAGGGAGGCCGAAGAGTTGTGACCGATGACCTCGACGAGAGCGCTCAGGTCGCGCACCATGGTATGCTTGAAGGACTGGATCTCGATGAACACGAACGCGGCGCAGGCCATGCTCAGGGCCGCCGTGGTGATCAGCATCATGATGATCAGAAGCTTCTTCTTGATGGAGAGGTCCTGGAAGCGGGCGTAGCCTCTCCTCATCCAGCCCGGATCACGGGTTGCTCGTCGTTCCATTGGGGATGTCTCCGGTGATCTCGGACAGCCTCAAAAGCCTGGATCGAATCTTGAGCCCGGCCTCGAGGACCGCGTCCAGGTTGATCCGGAAGCGAGCGGTCGAACGCCCCGCCTCGGGGCCCGTGTACGGATGAAGCAACGCCACCATGCCGCCGAGCTCCACAAAGGCCGGGTTTCCGCTCACCGTCAGGCAGGGCTCGTTCTTGATTCGGGCAAGGGCCTGGTGAGCGGCGGCTTTCGGTACATCCCGCACGAACAGCACCTGCCAGCCGAGGTCTACATCCTTGATGCGCTCTACACGGTGGATCTCGAGGGTTCTCCCTCGAATCTGCTTTCCTTCGATGCTCTCGAGCAGGCCTTGTCCCGGATCCGTGCCGTTGTCGAGGAGGCCGATCGCGATGGCGTGCCGGTTCGAAAAGCTCTCCTCCGGCCAGTCCACGAAGAGGAGGAAGTTGTAGAGGTAGAGGTCCACGAGCCGGTCGCCGGACGTGATGTCTGCAGCTCCCGTTTCGGCGGCGCCGAGGAGCGTGGCCGCGGCGAGCGCTGCAAACGCCAGGACCCGAAGAAGCAGCCGGCCGAAACGTCCCCCCCTCCTGCCGCGCGAAGCCGGCGGAACCGGGGCGTGGATGGGATGGAGCCTCTGCAATGCAAGCTCCTCGAGTGCCGGGCCGGCGGCGAAGGGGCTCACGGGCCGGTGGCCCAGCGCGCCAGAAAGTAGCGGTCCATCTCGTCGTGATAGGGGCGGTAATCCAGTTCCTTGCGCGTGGCCGCCACCGAGTGTCCATAGTACAAAGGGGCCCAGAAGGCCTCCCTCGCAATCAGCTGCTGTGCCCGGGACAGAAGCGTCTTGCGTTCCGCTTCGACCGGGCAGCGGTCCGCCTCCTGAAGGAGCTGAATGATCTCCGGCGTGGTCCCCTGGCACAAGGACCCTTCCTCGAGGAAGAGGTGGTTCAGAATGGCGCTGGCGTCGAAGATGGAGTAGCTTCCCCAGGTGATGAAGGCCATCGGAAGCCGGCCTTCCCGAAGCCGTTCGAACATGCGGTCCCACCGTCCCGCCATCCAGCGGAGGCTGGCCCGAATGCCCACGGCCCGCAGGTCGTCGACAATGGCCTCGGCCACCGACTCGTCCCGGTAAGCATAGAGGTCCACGGCAAACCCGTTCGAGTACCCCGCCCTGGACAGGAGACGCCGGGCCCGGTCCGGGTCGTAGGCGTAGGTCCGAATGTCCGGTTCGTACCCGAAATGAAAGGGGGTGGTGGGGCTGTGGTTCACCTCGGCCATGCCCTCGAGGATGTCCTCGACGATGTGGTCGCGGTCGATGGCGTGGTTGACGGCCCGTCGCACGAGGCGGCGGGTGAAGTGGTTTACCCCGCTGCGGCCCTTGGCGTCCATGACCAGAAAGAAGTTGCGCAGGATGTCCGCGCGACGGACCAGGATGTCGGGGTGGCTTTCGAGGAACTGAATCTGCTCGGGGGTGATGGAGCCGCTGCGAATGACGTCCACCTCTCCGGTCAGGAGCGATTCGATGCGGAGCATCACCTCGGGAATGACCCGGATCTCGAGGCCCGGGATGTGCGGGCGTCCCTTGGGACCCCCGAAGTAGTCCGGGTTGGCCTGAAAACGGACCCTGGAAGGCGCTTCCCAGGACACGAACCGGTAAGGGCCGGTTCCCACCGGACGCGTTCCAAAGGCCTCACCGCCCACCTCCCGGTGGTACCGGGGGGGCAGAATGAAGAACGTGTTGGCCAGCACCTCGAAGGCGACGCGGGGATGCAGGGTGGTGGGGATGCGGACGGTGTGCTCGTCCACGGCCTCCACCTCGCCGAATGCCCGGAAGAGCTTGCGGCTCAAGGCCCGGGGCTTCTTGAAGACCGCCATGGAGTACCGGACCGCCTCCGCCGTCAGTCGTTCGCCGTTGTGAAACCGGACGTCGGGCCTCAGGGTGAACTCGAGGATGTTGCCTTCACGGACCCGATAGGATCGGGCCAGGCAGGGAACCAGGTCCCACGTGTCAGGGTCCCGGTAGACCAGGGTGTCCGCCCAGTGATGACACAGGGTGAGCGTCTGCCGTGAGCTGGAACGGGTCTGGCAGAGGGAGTCGAAGCTCACCTTCATGGCCACCACCAGGGTGTCCGCTCCGGCCGTGCAGAAGGCCGGGAGCCCCGCCCACACCCCCAGGACGAGGCAAAGCTGTACAAGCCGTGTGCGGATCATGATGCGCTCCGTGCACCGGTTTCTCGTGGACCGGCTCTGCGCATGCGGCGGCGATCCGCATGCAGTCGGAAAGGAAAATGCAATCCATATACCACAATTCGGATCGTCTTGGAAGGACATCAGGGGTGGGAGGCCTGCTGTTGAAGGCCTCCCGGGGGAGGAAGCGGATCGGGTCGGGAACGTCCCAGGCGGTCAGTCCTCGAAGAATCGTGCGAGAAGCTTTTTGGTCTTCACCACGTTCATGTTGAGCCCCAGCTCCTTGCGTCCGAATCCCATGGCCGTTCCGAGTATCTGGGGGAGGTAGAGGACCGGCAGGTTGTACTCGGATTCGAACTCCGATTCGATGCCTTTCTGGTTGCTGTCATACATGACCGCGCAAAAAGGACATACCAGGGTGAGAGCGTCCGCTCCGCTGGCCTTGACGTCCTCCAGCTTCCCCCTGGCCACGGACATGGAGGTCTTCTCGTCCACGGGCAGGACCGGTCCTCCGCAGCAGCGTTTCTTGTCCTTGTACTCCACCGGAACCGCTCCGGTCACTGCAACCAATTCGTCCAGGGTCCTCGGATTCTCCGGATCGTCGAACCCGTCGTAGATCTCGCTGGGTTTGAGGTAGTGGCAGCCGTAGTGGGCGGCCACACGCAGCCCTTGGAGCGGCTTGCGAATGTGCTTCTCGATCTCCTGCGTGCCGATCTCTTCGTGGAGCACGCGGGCGAAATGGCGGACCCGGGTGCCGCTTTCGTACTGAAGCCCGAGACGCTCGAGATCCCGGTTCACGGCCTCCCGCTCGGACGCGTCGTGATCCAGGCGATGGGCGGTCTCGGTCAGGGCCGATGCGCAGGAGCTGCAGAGGGTGCAGACGTCCAGGCCCTGCTGTTGCGCCAGGGCCAGGTTGTAAGCACCGAGAAGGGTGGCCGAGGACAGGTTGGCGCTTCGCACCGGAAAACCGCAGCAGATGAAGGCTTCCAGGTCCACCAGCTCCAACCCCAGCCTTTCGGACACCTTTCGAGCGGAAAGCTCATAGTTGCGGGAACGGGCCGGTATGGTGCAGCCGAGAAACAGGGCGTATTTCATGGAGACCTCGATGGCAAGTGTCGCATGTTCCGTGTTCGCACTCGTGCTCAGCGAAGCGGTACTCGTACTCCGGTTTTTCCGCTCGCAGCGATACGGCGTCGTCGAGTAGGGGCACGAGAAGTCTTACCAATCATCAGTCAGCCGACTATAGGAGCCCTCCGGCGGGGTGTCAAGGCGTTGAAAGAAGTCCCCGAACGGCGGATCCCTTTACTGCGGAGAAGCGGAAGGGGGCCTCACCGCCGGGGCCGGCGACAAGGCCGTTTCATCGTTTCATCCTCGGGGTTGAGCACACGCGAGAGCGCGGTCATGTGCGTTTGAAGAAGCCGAAACCCAGTCAAGATCGTGACGTTCACTCGACGCCGTTCGTTCGAAGACTGACGCTCCCCCCGGGACGAAGGACCACGGATCCTGGAAAGACGCCTCGATCGACGGGTTCCAACCTGGCACGCTTTCTGCTTCCTTGAACCGCCGGGTTGCATCGTCGCCGGTGGGACCCTCCAACCGGACTCGATTGAGGGGGGAGCCGTGAAGGAGCACCAGCTGGAGGCCGAGCTCGTCGCCTTGAACGCAGCGTTCGAGGCCGCCAGAGCCGGCGAGGCAGGCAAAACCCTTGCAGTGTGGATTGCGGAAATGATGCAGCGGCGGGCGGCGACCCTGTCCTCGGGGAGTGGAGAGAAGCGCTAGGTCTTGCTTCGGTTGAACAGGCGGTTCATCTCCTCGATGCCAGGTTGCCAGACGTTGTGAAAGTGCTCCCAGAAAAAGGCCTTGGCCAGGACAAAGCGGTTGTGGCGGCATCCGGCCCCCTGCATTCTTCGGTTCCACGCCTCCTGGAGTTCCCGCAGCCTCGCCTTCAACGCGTCGTCCCCGGCGGAGTCGATGATCTCCTCGATCATGCGGCGACGCTCCCGCTCGAACGCGAACCGATCCTCCTTGAACAGCCTGGCGAGCCTGGCATGCCGTTCCAGGGCCTCCTGCTCCCGCTTTTCCTTTTGGGCTTCCCAGCACAAACCGCGCGCATCCTTTTCTCGGTCCAGGGCCGCCGGCGGCCACCCGCCGTGTCCCCGGAGTGAAGAGCCGTTTCCCGGTCGTTTTGTTTACTCTACAAGCCATTGGGGTCCTTGTCAACGTTGCCCGACGATCTTGCGCTTCCGAGGGCCTCGGGCCGGTTGTATTCCGCTTGGGATGGTGCTAGGGTCCGCAAAGAGGCTCGACGCAAACCCCAACCCGACGGAGAAGGGGACGAGGACATGGACACACAGGCAGCCGTATCCGCACTCTCCCAGGGAGAGAAGATCAAGGCCGGACTGATTTGGGCCTCTCAGGGACTGGAGATGCTTCAGGGCCTGGGCGAGGTCGAACGCGCCGGCGGTCTCCGGATCGTCAAAGGGCTCTGCGCCATGGTCGGAAGCGAGGTGTCCCTGGTCCGGACGGTGACCGGTGACCCTTCGTGGGGAGAGGTGCTTCCCCCCCTCGAGCGGGCCCTGGTCATGATGGAGTCCGGCGTGGCCGAGGAATCCGTGGAACACCTGTCCAAGGCCCTCAGCCGAACCACCGACATCCTCCAGCGGGCCATGACCGTTCTTCGAGAGAAAGGCCTGGCGTAGTTTCCATCCAGAAAAAAAGGGTGTTTTTGCTCTGAATTGGAAACTCAGCAGTGCCCAGCATTCGTTGATGGATGGGCACCGGCGTAACAGGGGGGACGGGACCGATGCGGAAGGAACGTGTGAGGGGGCTGCTGTCCGATGTGCGGGAGGGGCGAATCGGCGTGGAGGAGGCGCTGGGAGCCCTTCGGGACCTCCCCTTCGAGGACATCGGGTTCGCGTGCATCGACCACCACCGGTCGTTGCGCCGCGGTGTGGCCGAGGTGATCTTCGGCGAGGGAAAACCGGCCTCGGATATCCTTGCCATCATGGATCGGATGCTTGCCCGTGGGGACGACGTCCTCGTCACCCGGCTTGCCGGAGACAAGGCCGAGGAGATTTGCAGGAGCCGCCCCGACGCTTTGTACAGCGACCGGGCGAGGTGTTTGACCGTGATGAAGCAACCGGCCCGGGTCGAGGGCCGGGGGGTGATCCTGATCGTCAGCGCGGGAACCTCGGACGTCCCGGTGGCCGAGGAGGCCGCGGTCACGGCCCGGTTCATGGGGAACGAGGTGGAGAGCATCCACGATCTCGGGGTGGCGGGGCTTCATCGGATCCTCTCCCATCGGGACCGGATCGCGCGGGCCGGGGTCATCGTGGTGGTGGCGGGCATGGAGGGGGCCCTGCCGAGTGTGGTGGCCGGCCTCGTGGACAAGCCCGTCATCGCCGTGCCCACGAGCGTGGGGTACGGGGCCGGCCTCGGGGGCATCGCGGCGCTGCTCGGCATGCTCAACAGCTGTGCCGCCGGGGTGACGGTGGTCAACATCGACAACGGCTTCGGCGCCGGTTACGCCGCATCCCTGATCAACCGGAAGGAGCGGTGATCAGCCCGGGTCCGGCCTCCGGAGCCTCGGGCGGCGGAGGTCCCGGACCATGGCCCGCAGCTCGGCCGCGCGTGCGCGCCGGGTCTCGTCCCAGCAGGGGACCGGCGTGTTGTTGTGAAACAGAGGTTCGGTGAGATCCCACGGCGAGGCGGCCAGGGCCTGGGGCCAGAGGGCCGTGTGGGGAATGGGAGAGTGCTCCGCCAGATAAGGAACCGCGCCCGCCTGATCCACCACCTCCAGGGTCCGCTTCACGGAGTTTACGGACTGCCCCGGCAGTCCCAGCATCACATAGACCCCGATTTCGCTCCGTCCGTAACCCGCACTCCAAAGCCGGCGAACGGCCCGTTCGAACTCCCCCCGGGCCACCTTTCGATCCAGGCCTTTCCGTGATCCAGGGTTGGATCAGGACGAGCGTAGGCGTCTCAGCCACGTCAACCTCCAGGAGGGGGACTCGTTCGACGCTCCACGGATACAGGGAAGCCGGGCGCAAGTAAAGGGGGCCTATTTTCTTGACAGCAGAAGACGATTGTCATAGAGGCACGGTACCATGAAGTGCACCGGCGACATCCTGGAGGTGGACCTGACCGGCGGGCGCTGGGAGCGCAGGCCCTACCCGCGGCGTGTGCTCGAAGAGGTCCTGGCGGGGAGGGGCTACAACGCGCTTCTGCTTCGAGAGCGGCTGGCGCCCGGCACGCGCCCTCTCGATCCCGGCAACCTGCTGGTCCTCTCATGCGGTCTCCTCACCGGGACATCGGCTCCGGCCTCGTCCCGGGTCCATGTGGGGGCGCGGTCTCCGCTGACGGGCATCCTGGGGAGTTCCAACGTGGGCGGCCGCCTTGGGCGCGCTCTTCGTTCCTGTGGGTTGCAGGCCGTGGTCGTACGGGGACGGTCCCGCACTCCCGTGGTGCTCTCGATTCACGGGAGCGACGTCCGCCTCGAGGAGGCCTTCGACCTGTGGGGCCTCGACACCGAACAAACCGAGGCGCGCCTTCGTCGCGGGCTCGAAGATGCCAAGGCCGGGGTGCTGGCCATCGGCCCGGCCGGGGAGAACGGGGTGGCCTTTGCCTGCGCCATGAGCGACGGGGACCACGCAGCCGGGCGCACGGGCCTCGGAGCGGTCATGGGCTCCAAGCGGCTCAAGGCCGTCGTCGTTCGAGACCGGGGTCCGGCCCACAGCCCTGTGGGTCCCGGAGCCGAACGGGCCGTCAAGGCCTACGCCCGGCGAATCCGGGAAGCGCCGGAGTTTCGGTTCTTTCGGGACCACGGAGGGGCCGGGTATGTGACCTGGTGCAACGACATGGGGATCCTGGCCACCCGGAACTATCGCGAAAACCGCTTCGAGTCGGTGGAGGACATCGACGGACGGAAGCTCGCTGATCGAAAGATCCGGTCCCGGGGCTGCCCGGGATGTCCAGTGCGGTGCAAGGCCGAGCTGTGGTTCGAGGACGGCGGTACGGGCCGATCCCTCCATCGGCCGGAGTTCGAGTCCATGGTCAACCTGGGCGCCAAGTGCGGCCTGGGGGAC
>CAYYVD010000007.1:0-36007 GCA_964475045.1 uncultured Desulfobacterales bacterium
GGGCGGTCGACAAGTTCGAGTACGCCCGGGGCTACAAGTTCTCGACCTACGCCACCTGGTGGATCCGCCAGGCCATCACCCGGGCCATCGCCGACCAGGCCCGGACCATTCGGATCCCCGTGCACATGATCGAGACCATCAACAAGCTGATCCGGACCTCCAGGTACCTGGTGCAGGAGCACGGCCGCGAGCCCACTCCGGAGGAGATCGCCGAGAAGATGGAGTTTCCCCTGGAGAAGGTCCGAAAGGTCCTCAAGATCGCCAAGGAGCCCATCTCCCTCGAGACCCCGATCGGGGAGGAGGAGGACAGCCACCTGGGGGACTTCATCGAGGACAAGAAGATCACATCGCCCTCGGATGCCGTGGCCAACCACAACCTGGGTGAGCAGACCCGAAAGGTCCTGACCAGCCTGACACCGCGTGAGGAAAAGGTGCTGCGCATGCGATTCGGCATCGGCGAGAAGTCGGACCACACCCTAGAGGAGGTGGGCCGCGACTTCAACGTGACACGCGAGAGGATTCGGCAGATCGAGGCCAAGGCTCTTCGAAAGCTCCGGCATCCCAGCCGGGCGAAGAAGCTCAAGGGATTCCAGGAGTACTGAACAAAGGCCGGGCGGGCGTCTCGCCGAGAGGCCCTGCTCCTTGTTTTCCCTTGACAAAGCGCGGACCTCTCTGCATTTAATGAGCGGTCGGGCGCTCGAAGACATCCCACGGCCCGGTTCACGGCACGCAGGATGATCGCGCAGGGGGCCTATAGCTCAGCTGGAAGAGCCACCGGCTCATAACCGGTAGGTCCCTGGTTCGAATCCAGGTGGGCCCACCAACACCACATGCCCGGTTATGGGGGAGGCATTACGATTCAGACCAAGATACCGCCGGCTTCGAGACCGGTCAGGGCGCACCCTCTCAAGGTGCGCCCTTTGCATTTTCCTCCAGTGGGACGCCTCGGACTTGCTCCCGACCGAGGTTTCCATTCCGGCGGCATCCTGCACATAGGCGTTCGCGCACTCGAAAGGCGGAGATGACCATACGGGTACGACACATCCTGGAGGTGCTCGAAGGGGTTGCACCCCGGAGGCTCGCCGAAGCCTGGGACAACCCCGGCCTCCAGGTGGGAGAACGAGAGGCCCCCGTGACCCGCATCCTCGTCTCCCTCGACCCCACCCTGGAGGCCCTTCGAGAGGCCGTTCGCAGGAACGCCGACCTTCTGATGACCCACCACCCCCTGATCTTCAAGCCCATCACCTCTGTTGAACCCGGCCGCCATCCCGGCGATGTTCTGTTCGAAGCGATTCGAAGCGCGATCGCCGTGGTGTGTGCACACACCAACCTCGACGCGGCGGAGGGAGGTGTCAACGATGAGCTGGCCCGGCTTTTCGAGCTCGAGGACACGGCCGTGCTCGAGGAAGCGGAGGATGAGCCCGGGGCGGGACTGGGCAGGATCGGAACGCTGGACTCGCCCCTTGCGCTGTCCGAGCTGGTCCGACGGACCAAGTCCAGGCTCGGGGCGCCCTTCGCGGGCGTGGTCGGATCGCCGGAGCGCATGGTTCAACGGGTGGCCTTGGTGGGCGGCTCCGGAGGCGGTCTGATCGCCACAGCCGCACGAAAGGGGGCCGACGTCTTGATCACGGGGGACCTGGGACACCACGACGCCCTGGCCGCGCACGCCCTCGGGATCTCGGTGATCGACGCCGGGCATTTCCACACAGAGAAAGCGGCCATGACAGGATTTCGGGACCGATTGACCTCCCGCTTTCGGGAGGCGGGTCTTACGGCGGTCGAGGTGGAGCTTTATGACGAGGAAGCGCCGCCCATACGCCCTGATGAATCATCCACATGCTCCCAGCCGGAGACGCCGGGCGGCTGATTCCACGCCGCGCAGGGCACGTCTCTATGGGGGCCCGGAACATCGATGAAGAGGGGATCACGTTGAAGGACAAAATCAAGGTGCTCATCGAGCTTCAGAACTGTGACGATCGGATTCAGCGTCTTCAGGACAGAAAGATGCAGGGCCCCAAGCGGATTCAGGCCCTTTCCGACGAGTTGGAAACCGTTTCCAGGGGGTTTGCAGAGGACGAGGAACGGCTCGAGGCCATTCAGTCCGAGAGGCGCAGCCTGGAGGGGGAGGTGGAGGACCTCGAGGCCAAGGTCCAGAAGGGCAACGAGAAGCTGTCCAGCATCAAATCCAACAAGGAGTACACTGCCGCCCTCAAGGAGATCGAGGGTTACAAGAAGAAGAAAGCGGCCCTGGAGGACCAGCTCATTCGACAGATGGAGGAGTTGGACCTCGTCAAGGAACGCTGCCGGGCCAATCACGAGGAGCTCGAAACCCTGCAGGAGAAGTTCGAGCAGGACAAGAAAGCCGTTCAGCAGGACCTCATCGAGATCGACCAGGCGCTCAAGGGGCTCGAGCAGGAACGCGACCGGATCGCCGCCAAGGCCGATCCTCAGCTCCTCGGGCACTATCGGCTCGTGAGGGAGCGGATCGGCTCCCATGCCGTCAGCCCGGTGGTCGGAGGGGTCTGCATGACCTGCAACATGGGCATTCCCCCCCAGATGTTCAACGAGCTGATGAAGTGCCTGGAGCTCACCAGCTGCCCCCACTGCAACCGGATCATCTACTGGGGGGACGACGCGCATTTTCAGGATTTGACAAAATCCTGAATCGCATTAACATGATGCTACGAGGTGCACGGAGCCTCGGCGTGTGCTGGAGTAGGACAGACGACCGCTGTTCCGCATTCATGCGGAAGGGAGGAAAGTCCGGGCTCCACAGGACAGGGCGCTGGGTAACGCCCAGTCGCGGCGACGCGAAGGAAAGTGCCACAGAAAGCAGACCGCCCCGTGGCAGGCCCACGGGGTAAGGGTGAAACGGTGAGGTAAGAGCTCACCAGTCCCGCCGGTGACGGCGGGAGCTCGGCAAACCCCGCCCGGAGCAAGACCGAATAGGGGAGCGATCGAGGGTTGTCCGCCCGAGCTCCCGGGTTGGTCGCACGATCCCGATGGCAACACCGGGGCCAGATGAATGGTCGTTGCCCTCCGGCGGCCTTCCGTGCGCGCTCCGGAGGAAACAGAACCCGGCTTATGACCTGCTCCAGCACGCGCCCCCCTTCAACTCCGCCGCCTTTCCATCCCGATGATTCCATCCAGGGCGACCTCGTGGTCGTGATCGGCGGAGGGCGTTTCGGGGAGCGGGCGGCCGGGTTGCTCACGCGACAGCCCGGCCGGAGGGTGTGGGTGGTGGATCGGGCCGAGGGCTGGAGTCCCGCCCTCGAGGACCTGCCCGCAAGACGCATCCACGGCGACGGGGTGGCCTTTCTCGCAGAGCACATCCAACGGCTCGCGGACGACGATTGGGTGGTCCCGGCGGTGCCCGTTCACCTGGCGGCCGAGTGGCTTCTGCGGGTCGTGCGCGACACGCGCCGGGCCCGTATCGAGCCGGTCCCCGAGGTCGTGAGAGAATACCTGCCGCACACCTGGATCGCCGGAGACGGCTCGCTCCTCGTGAGCTATGCGGATTTTCTCTGTCCCGAGGACTGCCCCGAGCCGGAGGACGGCTGCACCGTGACCGGCGAGATGCGCACCCCGCTCTACGAGGTCTTCGCCGGGCTGCCCCCCCCGGACGCGGATGTACACGTGATTCGAAGCCGCCAGCTGGCCCCGGGCCTCGGCGGGTATCCCGCGGCGGATCTGCGGGCCCTTCGAGACCGCGTGCTGGGTTCCGCCGAAAGCAGGTGGCTCATCGGCACCGCGTGCCGGTGCCACGGAACGCTCAGCCTGGTGAGCGTTGACGTCTGGACGGGGAAACCAGGATAACCACGAAGAGCACGAAGAGGGATCCTCTTCTTTTCGCGTTCTTTCGTATGATTCGCAGTTTTTCCTTCTTTGTTTTCTTCGTGCTGAACTCTTTTTGCCATCGAAGTGAGGAAGCCGTATGTTCGTCCTGTCGAATTTTCTCGTGGCCGTGGCCAAAATCCTGGACATCGCCCTGACCCTGTACATGTGGATCATCATCGGCCGGGCGATCATTTCCTGGGTCAATCCGGATCCCTACAACCCCATCGTGCGCTTTCTGCACTCCGCCACGGAGCCCGTGCTCTTCGCGGTGCGGAGGCGGTTGCCGCTCTTCTTCGGGGGCATCGACTTCTCCCCCATCCTGGTGATCCTGGCCATCATCTTCCTGCAGAACTTCCTGGTGCAGACTCTCATTCAGATGGCCCGGCAGCTGGGCTGACGGGAGCAGAGGAAGAGGAGATGCTCGAAGGGGGAAACCGGAGGCAAGGCATCGTTGGCGAGGAAGAGGCCGTGATCCGCGTTCGGCTGAGCCCCCACTCCTCCAGAAACGCGTTGCTCAGGGAACAGAACGGGGTCTTGCGCGTCCAACTCACCGCCCCTCCGGTGGAGGGCAAGGCCAACCGTGCCCTGATCGCCTTTCTCGCCAAGACCCTTCGCATCCCCAAGCGGGCCGTCACCATCGTCTCGGGCGAGAAGGCCCGGGACAAGACCCTCGCCATCCAGGGCATGACGACTCGAGAGGTGATGAGCGTCCTGGACGCTCACTCCTGAAACTGCATGTCGTGGAGCTCGCGGAAACGCCCGTTTGCGGCCAGCAGGGACTGCTGGGTCCCGGACTCGACGATTCGGCCCTTCTCCAGCACGTAGATCCGGTCCGCTTTTCGAATGGTGCTCAACCGGTGGGCCACCACCAGGATGGTGGGCCCGCCGCGGAGGCCGTCGATGCTCTTCTGGACCATCCGCTCGCTCTCGGCGTCCAGGGCCGAGGCCGCCTCGTCCAGGATCAGGATCGACGGCCCGGGAAGGACGGCCCTGGCGATGGCGACACGCTGCCGCTGCCCTCCGGAGAGCAGGCTGCCCCGATCCCCCACCACCGTGTCGTACCCATGGGGTTGATCCAGGATGAACCCCTGCGCGTACGCCGCCCCGGCGGCGGCCTCCACCTCTTCCATGGTCGCTTCCGGCCGGGCGTAGCGGACGTTCTCGGCAATGGTGTCGTGGAAGAGCAACACCTCCTGATGCACGATGCCGATCTGGCCGCGCAGGGAGCTCAGGGTGACCTCGCGTATGTCCGTGCCGTCGATGCGAACGGCCCCTGCATCCACATCGTAGAAACGGGGCACCAGGTCCAGGAGAGTGCTCTTCCCCGCGCCGGTGGAGCCCACAAACGCCGCCATCTCGCCGGCTCGAACGCGAAAGGACACGTCCCGCAGCACCGGCGTGTCCGGGCCGTAGCCAAAGGACACCCGGTGGAACTCCAGGGAATCCCGGTGCCTGGGCAGGGACACGGCCCCGGGGGCATCACGAATGTCCGGGACCGTCTTCATGATGCTGAACACCCGCTCCGTGGCCCCCTGAAGGGTTCGAAGCTCGTTGTTGACCCGAGCCAGGCTCTTGATAGGCGAGTACACCCGGGAAAAGGCGTAGATCATGGACATGAGCTCGCCCAGGGTGTGGTGAAAGTAGATCTTGCCCATCACGAGCACCCCCGGCAGCACCAGAAAGACCGTGGAGTCCATCATGGGGCCCAGCCCCAGGAACCACCGGTTCCACCGCATGATCTTCCGGTACAGGGTCCGGGCCAGGTCCTCGAACCGCCGGGCCTCCCGCTCCTCCGTGCAGGCGGACTGGACGACCTTGAGGAGAAGCAGCGTCTCCTGATAGGCGGAGGTCACGTCGGAGACCGCCTTTTGAACCCGGGCCGAGTGCTTCTTCACCTTGCGGCCGAAAAGCCGGATCAGCCCGATGATCACCGGCGCGGCCACGCACACCAGCAGGGTGAGCCGCCAGTTCATGAGAAGAAGGTACGCCAGAAAGACCAGGGCCGTCAGGGGGTGTTGGACCAGGCCGATCAGGATGTTGGCGATCCGCTCCTGCATCACGGTGACGTCCGCTGTGGACCGTGAGATGAGCTCTCCCACCTTGTAGCGCTGAAAGAACCTCAAGGGCAGGGACACGAAACGCCGGAACAAATCGACCCGAATGGACTGAATGGCACGGTTGGAAAAGGCCGCAGCCGCGAGCTGGCTCAGGTAGAGGGTGAGGGACTTGAACAGAACGGAGACAAAGGCCACGAGCGTCAGCAGCAGCAGGAGGCGGTTCGGCGAGACGCCGTCCACGATCACCTTTTCGGACCGCTCGACGTCGAGGAAAGAATCTCCGAAGCGCACCCAGGGGATCTTCCAGGTCGCCGGCTCGGACCCGGCCTTCATGCCCTCGTCCACAAAGGGCTGCAGCAGGTACGCCGGCACCACCACGAACAGCGCGGACACGGCGGTCAAAACGATGGCCGCAGCGACCAGGCCCTTGTGCTCCCGGACATAGTGGGCGATGTCTTTTCCTAGAACCCGTTCGAGCATTTGTTCTCCATGTTCTTCGTGGTGACTGTTCAAAAAAAAGCGATCCTCGGCCGTCTCGGCCCGGGATCGCCCTGGCTCGTCCCCTAAAACGACCGGATGCGGCTACATGGCCCCGATCAACCGGGAGATGACGAGACGCTGGACCTCGGAGGTCCCTTCACCGATCTCCAGCAGCTTCTGGTCCCGATAGAACCGTTCCACCGCGTACTCCTTCATGAGTCCGTAGCCTCCGTGCAGCTGCACGGCATGGTTGGCGCAGCGGTACATCACCTCCGAGCAGTACAGCTTGGCCATGGCGGCCTCCTTGCCGAAGGGCTGGTCATTGTCTCGAAGCCAGCAGGCCTTGTAGAGAATCAGTCGCGCACACTCGACCTCCATGGCCATGTCCGCCAGCTTGAAGGCGTTGACCTGAAACGTGGAGATAGGGCGCCCGAACTGCTCCCGCTCACGACCGTACTTCAGGGCCAGCTCGTAGCATCCCTGGGCCCCGCCCAGGCCCATGGCCCCGATGGACAGGCGGCCTCCGTCCAGGGTGGCGAGCATCTGATGAAACCCGTGCCCCCGCGTCCCCAGCAGGTTCTCCTGGGGTACACGGCAGTCGTCGAAGTAGAGCTCGCTCGTGTTGGACGCCCGCCACATCATCTTCCCGTGCATCTCCCTGGCCTCGAACCCCGGGGTTCCGGACTCCACCAGGATGCAGGAGAGCTCGGGGCGTCCGTCCTCCCTCGTGCCCGTGCGGGCCAGGACGGTGATGCCCGAGGTGATGTCCGTTGCGGCGTTGGTGATGAAGATCTTGCTCCCGTTTATGACCCACTCGTCTCCGTCCAGGACCGCCGCGGTCTTGGAGTTCCCCGCGTCCGATCCCGCATTGGGTTCGGTTAGGCCGAAGCCCCAGAGCGTTTCGCCGGAGCAGAGCTTGGGCAGGTACTTGCGCTTCTGATCCTCGTTGCCGAAGTAGTAGAGGGGTCCGATCCCGAGGGAGTTGCCCGCGGCCACGGTGGCCGCATGCGAGCCGTCCACCCGTGCGATCTCCTCGGTGGCGATGATATAGGAGACATAGTCCATGCCCTGACCGCCGTACTCTTCGGAGACGAACATGCCGAAGAGCCCCAGCTCGCCCATCTTTCGCATGGTGTCGTAGGAGAACTCCTCCTTTTGGTCCAGCTCACCCGCAACCGGTTGGATCTCCGCCTCTGCAAACTGGCGTACCGAATTCCTGAGAATCTCCTGCTCCATCGAAAGACTGAAATCCATGATCGCTCCTTCCGATTCCATTCAGGGGCATGGCTCTTGAAGCGCTGAAAGCATAGGATACAAGATACTGAAAGCACTAACCATACCCGTGGACCACAAATCTTGTCAATTGGAAAGTCAGGGAGGTACACATTCAACACGAAGCCGGGTCAAAAAAAAAGGCGGATCCTTCCGCCTTGTTCGCAGCGCCACCCCGGCTACGGTCGCTCGCCTACTCCAGGATCATCTTCATCTGGCGCACGTCCACCTCCATGTCCAGCTTCTGGCACAGGGCCCGGAGCTCCCTGCGCCTCTCCTCTCCGCGCGCCTTGAAGGAGACGACGATCTCCTGAACCCCCCGTTTTCGAAGGACCTTCTCCAGGTCCTTTCGCCCTCCGAGGACCGGGTATCCCATGATCTTCTTCTTGTACTTCTGGGGGTTGTCGTCGAGAAAGCCCACGATCACCAGGCCCAGGGAGGCGTTGCGCTCGATCTCCTTGGCGGCCATCTGCCCGCCCACCCCCGCCCCGTAGATGAGGGTGGGCTTCCCCTTCTGCTTTCCCTTCTTGACCCCCTCGTCCACCAGGCGGAACGAAAGCCTCGAGAGAGAAATCAGCAGAAGCAGCAGAATCCAGTGGATGATGAAGACCGCCCGGGAGAAGCTCTCGAACCGGTAGATGAACAGGAGGATGAGCATGGACAAAACGGTCCCCAGGGTGATGGCCTTGATGTAGTCGATCAGGTCGCTCAGCCCGGTGGCCTCCCAGATCCCCCGGTAGATGCCGAGCACGTAGAAGCAGAAGATCTGGCACGCCACCACGATGGGCAGGGAGTTGAGAAAGAACCGGAAATTCTCGCCGATCAGGTAGTAGACGGGACCTTCGAAGCGGAGCAAGTAGGCCGTGTAGTAGGCCGCCGTGATGAGGATCAGGTCCAGGATGACCTCGAAGAGCCTCCTGCGGTAGGTGAACTGAATCAGGATGGGCGTGAAGGTCCCCGGCGCCTCCTCGGACAGGATGGAGCGGCCTTCGTACACCTTGACCCGGGCCAGGTAGATCCAGAAAAAGCCCACGAACAGGAGATAAAACAGGATGAGCACCAGGGTGATGCCGATGCTCAGATGATTGACCGCCAGGGCGATCAGCCCGGAGGCCACGGAGAACCCGTAGAGGACCAGCACGGCCATGCGTTCCGACAAGCCGATGGCCACCAGCCGGTGGGAGGAGTGGTCGCGCCCCCCCTGGGAGATGGGCCGGCGGAAGAGCTTGCGCATGAAGCTCACGAAGCCCGTGTCCAGGATGGGGATGAAGAGGATCAGGATGGGAAGGGCGATCACGGACAACAGCCTGCCTGCTCCGCCCGCGAACTCCCCGCCGCCGCCCACCATGGTCAGGCTGGCCATGAGGAACCCCAGAAACAGGCTCCCTGCATCCCCCATGAAGATCGAGGCCGGGTTGAAGTTGTAGACCAGAAAGCCCAGCAGGGCCCCGAGGTACACCGAGCACAGGATCAGAAGGGGGGCCGAGGCCTGGCCGGCGCCGGCGTTCATGGAATGGGTCAGGAACAGAAAGATCCCGGCAATGAGGGCCACGCCGGCCGCCAGCCCGTCCATGTTGTCCAGGAGATTGAACGCATTGGTGATGCCCACGATCCAGAGGAGGGAGAGGAACAGGTTGGCGGTTCGGGAGACCGTCCAGTCGAGCCGGAAGTCAAAGGTCATGAAGATGGAGACCACCACGATCTGAGCCGCCAGCTTGTGCTGGGGCACCAGGCTGACGATGTCGTCCACCAGGCCCAGCAGAAAGATCCCCGACGCGCACAGGAGGATGGGCAGGAACGGTTTTCCGTAGGGATCCCAGCCCAGGATCAGCACCACCGCGGTCCAGACCCCTGCGGTGGCGACGAAGATGGCCACCCCTCCCAGAAGCGCCGTCTCCCGCTTGTGCCACCGGGCGTCCCGAGGGACGGCCACCTGTCCCGTGGTGTGAGCCAGCGCGCGCACCACAGGCGTCAAGAGCAGGGAGAGCCCCAGGCCGGCGCAGAAAAAGATCAGATAGTGGGTTGCAGAGAGCGCGGGACTCATGTCAAACCTCTATACAGGCCTTCGAGGTCGTTGACAAGCCTTTCCATGCCGAAGGTCGACATCGCGTAGGCCCTCGCCCGCCGTCCGAGCGCACATCGCTCCTCCGGGTGGTCCTGCAGGTAGGCGACGGCATGGGCCAGCGCCCGTTCGTCCCCCGAGGGGATCCGCAAGCCCCGTTCGGTCCGCATCACCCCGCATCCCAAATCCTCCAGGACGTGACCCAGGAGGTCCGGGACGCCGCCCACGGCCGTGGCCACCACGGGGCGGGCCGCAGCCATGGCCTCGATGAGGGTCACGGGGGTGCCCTCGTTGAGCGAGGTGAGGGCCACGGCATCCAATGCTGCGTAGACCGCCGCCATGTCTCTTCTCCAGCCCTGGAACGCCACCGCATCCAACAGGTCGAGGGCTGCGGCCTCCTGCTCCAGATCGTCTCGAAGCTCTCCGTCGCCCACGATCGCGAACTCCACGGGAGGAACCCGGCCTCCCCCCCGAAGCCGGACCGCCGCCTCGAGCAGCATCCGGTGGTTCTTGACCGGCGCAAGCCGGCCCACCAGGCCCACACGAAACCCAGGGTCCTGGGTCGGCTGCGCCTCTTCCAGGCGGGCAAACGGCTCCAGATCGAACCCCAGCGGAACCACGGTCACCTTCTCGGGCGGGGCGATGCGAAAGCGCCGGCAGATGTCCTCTTTTTGGGCGGGGCTGATCACGACGATCCGGTGGGTGAAGCGGGCCAGGAACCGCTCGATCTCCAGGAACACGCGGGTCTTCGTGCGGCCGAAGTAGCTGTGAAACACGTGGCCGTGGAAGGTGTGCACCAGCCGGACCCGCGCCTCCCTTGTGTGAAGGGCATTCCAGAGGATCCCGGCCGTCCGGCCCAGGGTGCCGGCCTTGGCCGTGTGGGTGTGAAGGATCTCGGGACGAAACCGCGCCACGATCCCCAGGAGCCGGACGAGCACGCGGAGGTCGTTGACCGGGGAGATCTCCCGGCCCAGCCCCTGAAGCTTCCAGGGGCGCACCCCCCGGGCCTCGGCCAGGTAGGCCATGTCCCCTTCATGGGGTTCCACGTCTCCGCAGACCAGCATAGAGACCCGGTCCGGCCCCTGAAAGGCCCCGGTGAGGGAGATCGCCTGAATGGCGGGGCCGCCGATGTTGAGCCGGGCGATCACCCGGAGAATGCGCAAGGGCCGCGTCATGCTACGAACCCTGGAAGCTCCCGCCCGCGCTCGGCCGGGTGCCCAGGACGCCGCGAAGCTTCGCTGCGCAGGGACCACTCGGTTCTACAGACGCCCTCCAGCAGGAGCATCCCGAACAGGGTGCAGATGGAAACAAACAGAACGGTTTTTGGGCGTCCCAGGGTCAGGCCTCCCCCCCGGCGGCCGATGCGGAACCCCTGGACAAACGCTCCACGCCCAGCAGGCGGGGGATGTCCTCGATCCCGCGCAGGGCGCCTCGAACGGCCCTGCGGTGGCGAAACAGGTGCAGCGCCGGGTAGAGCGGCCCGTCCGAGAGCGCGGTGTACAAGGCCCGAGCCGGCCACTGGACCCGCCCTTTCCAGGTACGGGGCGCGCTTCGAAGCTCGGAGGCCATCCGCTCCCTGCGTTTGGCCAGCGCTTCCAGGTTCTCCCGCAGGCATCGCCGTTCCCGCTCTCGAAGGAGGTCCTCGGAGGCGTTCCGCGGGTGGATCTGCAGTCCCTCGAAGGCATCCGGGTAGAGGTCTCGAAACAACGGCTCGCAGGACTCGAGTGCGGTCGCCTCCTCGGCCGCCAGAACCGGGACATAGAGATCGGTCGTCACCGCTTGGACCTCGGTCCGCTTCCACTTGCCCGAGTGGGCCTCGGAGGCGCGCCCTCCGCGGGACGTGGTCTCCAGGATCGGATCGAAGGGGATGCCGAGCCACTGCCAGAGGCGACGGCGTGCCTCCACGCTTCCGGTGAAATCCTCCAGGCGGATCACTGCGACCCGCTCGTCCTCCCGCCAGCGTTGCGCGGCCCGGAACGCCCGGAGCACCCGGAAGAGGGCCGTGTGAAGAACGCTGTGGAGCCCCAGCTCGTGCCGAGTTCCCTCCGGCGGCGCGTACCCCCGTCCTTTCTGCAGGGAATGGTCCACCCAGGCCAAGTAGTTCTGGATCGGGTGACGCAGCATGAGCACCACCCGGACCCGGTCGCCGGCCTCGGAGCTCCGCCCCAGCAGGGTGCCCAGCTGGCAACCGGGGCAGTGAAAGACCAGGTCCCGGTTTCCACCGGGATCCAGGCGCCGGCGAAGGCCTTCCAGGTACTCGACCGGGGTGACCAGGCCGCCCGACCCGGATCTCGACCAGGCCTCGAGATCACAGGGAAGCCGCTCCTTCACCCCGCGCCGGGACAGGGTTCGCGCGGCCAGGTATCGATCCACGAAGGCCTCCGGCAGCCGGCTCCCGTCCGGGGACGCCTCGGCGCACAACCGGCTCCAGGCCTCCATGATGGGAAGCTCCACGGGAAAGGCGGTCACCGCCGGGTGTCCGTCCGCCAGCATGCCGGTGAGGTGCGTGCCGCAGCGGCCTGCTCCCGTGATCCAGATCACGCGGGGCTCAGCGGCCACGGGCCGGTCCACCTCCAATGCGGCTCGATCTGTGGGGATCCAAATGGGGCATGGGTCGCTACCGCTCCACCAGGGAGAGCAGGTAGAGGCCGAAGAGCAGAAAGACCAGGTTGGCAAACCACGCGGAGAGCACGGGCGGAAGCGCCCCGGACAGGCCCAGGGAGCGTGAGAACCCGAAGGTCAGCATGTACACGAAGCCGATCCCCATGCCGAAGGACACAGCCAGGGGCGTGCGAACGCGTTTCGGGATCAGCGGAACGGGAATCCCGATGAGCATCATGATCAGAATAATGAAAGGATAGGCCAGCTTGATGTGCATGTCCACGACGTACTGCGTGTTGTCGTACCCCTCGAGCTTCACTTTGGAAGCATACCGCTTCAGCTCCCAGTAGCCCATCTCTTCGGGAAGCTTGACAGGCCGCACAAAAGTCTCCGGCGTCTCGGGCAGATCCATGCGCAGGGCGTCGAACCGGCGCATGTGGTAGTCCCCGTCCGCCTGCCGCACCTGCTCGTATCCCTGGTGGATCACCCAGGTCCCATGGTCCCAAATCGCCTTGTGCCCGCCCACCTTCCGGCGCAGGCGAAAGGCCTCGTCGAAAAAGTAAAAGGTGGGATGATCCATCACCCGGCTCTCGGCATCGAATGACCAGATCCAGTAGATGCGATCCTCCCCCCGGTACCAGATCTGATCGTAGCCGTAGTAGTACTTGCCGGGGTCCCGCTTTTCCACCTCGTACGTCCAGATGTCCTCGCTCTTCTCAATGGCGTTTCGCACCACGATCTCCGAGAACAGAAACCCGCCGGCCGAGAGCAGCAGCGCCACCGCCACCAGGCTGCGGAAGACCGCGGCGAGGTTCAGGCCGCAGGCCTTCATGGCCGTGATCTCCCGGTTTTTTCGCATGATGGAGAGCAGCACGATGACCGAGATCAGCGTGGCCGACGGAAGCAGCTGCTCCACGATGTAGGGCGTCTTGTAGAAGAAGTAGGACGCCATGACCGATCGGGACGCCCCGGCCTCGATGAAGTTGTCGATCTTCTGAAGGAAGTCGATGATGACGTACACCGCCGTGAACACCGACAGACAGATCACCAGAATCTTCGAGAACTCGCGGATCATGTACCGGGTGAGAATCTTCACGGCCTGCATACCTTGCACGGCACATAGCCCTGATCCAGCGCATCCTGTCTGGAGGAGAACTCCAGGCGATTGTGCGGGGACAGGCGCTCCAGGCACCGGCATTCCAGCCGGTGAAAGCGCTCCAGGCGCATGTTGCCGACAAAGGCGCACCCGGGCCGGTCGCATTCGGCGTGTCTCGAGATTCCACTGGAAGCGGATGCGCCGGGGCACCTCCCCGGGTGGCGAGTGGCGCCCCCCGGCCGCCTTTCACCTCGGTCTTCGCGGCCGGCTCTTTGGCGTCCGGCGAGACCCGCCGCCCATCGCCTGAGAGGACCTTCCGAGGAAAGCGGCAGGGGCTGCTCGCGGGCGACCCGGCGAAACAGGTACACGCAGCTCACCAACAGGAACACATTGGGAAGCCACATGCCGAACCAGGGGGACATCTCCCCGGTCTCGCAGACGCTTCGCACCCCCATGAAGATCATGTAGTAAAGGAGGAAGACGGTCAGACTCACGCCGATGCCGAAGGAAAACGACTTGGACCGCATGTGGGTTCCCAGGGGAACCCCGATGACGCTCAGGAACAGCACGGCCAGGGGCACCGTGACGCGCTCCAGGAGCTCCACGAGCATCTCGTTTCTCTTTTTCGAGCTCCAGGGAAGGTCCTTCATGCGATCCAGGAGCTCCCGGGCGGACATCTCCTTGGGGGCCTTGCCGGAGGAGGCCAGCGACTCCATGATGTCCTCGAGCCCCACCTTGAGGTCGTAGCTCTTGAACTGTACGGTCCGGACCGCCTCCTGCCCCTGCTGTTCCATGAAGATGGTCCCGTTCTCGAACCGAACAACGATGGACCTCACGTCGGGCTGAACCAGGATCCGGCCCTCCCGGGCAATGATGGTGTAGGTCATCTCCCGCTCCCGCTTGTCCACCACGAACACGTCGTTCATCACCTGGTTGCCGGCCGAGAGGTCCGTGATGTAGAAGACCACGTCGTCGAAGGGCTGGCAGAACACCCGCTCCTTGAGCCCCACGTCCGCCTTGGACTGGGCGATCTCCATGACCATGTCCCGCATGGAACGGTTTCCCCAGGGAAGCCCCGCAAAGGCCGTGACCACGGCCAGGAGGAAGGCCGCCGTCGAGAGCACCAGCACGGGAGGCAGGACCTGATACAGGCTGATCCCGGACGACTTGAGGGCGATGATCTCGTTGTCGCTGGACAGCCGGATGAAGGCGAGCAGGGAGGAGATCAGGCTCGCCGCAGGCAAGGCGAAGAAGACGATTCCCGGCACGAGAAAGAGGACGAGCCGGAGCACCTGTCCCAGCCCGACCCCCTGGCTCACCACGAGCTCGGTCACGCTCAGCATGCGGGTTCCCAGCATGAGAAACCCGAACACCACCAGGCTCGACACGAAGATGGGAATCATCTCCGCCAGGATGTATTTCTGAAGGGTCCGCTTCAACAGAAGTGCAGCGAGCGTTTCGACCAGGGAATTTCGGGGGCACCATACTTCATTCTGAATTTCGGGGACACCATACTTCATTCACCCGATCTCATTCGAGCTCTTACGACGCTGCAAAGCAGAATTAAGTATGGTGTCCCCGAAATTCATGGTGGCCCCGAAACCCTAAAAGGTGATCTCCTCCTTCTTTCCCAGGAGGTTCAGGAGGTAGCAAACCACGACCGCTCCGGCCACCATCTCGAGGATGATGGTGGTCTCTGCGTAGAAGAAGTTGCTGACCAGGCCGTTCTCGTACAGGAACTTGAAGACCAGGTCGGCGCCCATGGATCCCGCCGCGCCTGCGGCCATGAAGGTGAGCTTGCCTCCCTTGACCTTTCGAAGGGTGAACAGACTGAACACCCGACCCGTGATCAAGCCGATGAGGACACCGCCCAAGACATGCATGACGCTCATGAGATCATCCTTTGTTGATGTTCGCGAGACGCCCGGAGCCCGCACGTCTCACGATTGCCCGAGTGCTCACGCCACGGCCTCCTGAAGGCCGCTCAGCACGGCCAGCAGAAACGCCGGACCGGCGTCCAGGATGTGGGTATTGAGACCGCCCCCGATGAAGATCACCAGTCCCCCGGACAGGATGAAGAATCCCACCGGACGGCCGCGATTGTACCAACCCAAACGAAGCAGGACAAAGAAAAACCAGAAAAAGGCCACAAGACCCACGGCCCCGTAGCTGACCGCCACATGCAGGAGATTGCTGTGCGGGTGGTCCACGCCCACCTCGGCCCCGGCCTGTCGCATGGCCTGGTTGAAGCCTCCCGTGCCCACGCCCGCCACCGGGTTCTTCAGGATCATTTGGGCCGCCCAGTACCACATGTAGACGCGCTCCTCCAGGTCCGAGTACTTCCGCCCGATGGCGGTGTCCCGGTCCATCTTCAGGCGCAGACGAATGTCCACCATGGTGTCCATGACCCGCTCCTGCACAAAAGGCGACCAGCCCGTCATGGCGATCAGGAGGAGATAGAGGAGAAAGGCCGCCAGGAGGTGCCGGCCCCGGCATAGATTGTAGACCACGATGGGTGAGAGCACCGCAAAGGTGACGTACCCCGCCCGGCCCCGAATGATGAAGAGATTGGCGAACAGGGCCACCATGAAGACCAGCATGAGCACCCCCCGCCGCGGGGTGCGGGCCCGCCTGAAGGCGAAGGAGGCCATGAGGATGCCCAGGATGAGCAGGATCGAGAGGGTGTTGTACCCGCTCGCCAGGCCGAAGAACTTTCCCACCATCTTGGACGGGACCCAGCCCGGGACCTGAAGAAAGGCGATCACGGCGTTGACCAGAAGCCCGGCCAGAAAGGCCTGCACCAGGCGGATCGCCGGGAACCCGGCGCGGATGGACGCGGCCGCCACCAGACCGTAGACCCAGTAATGGGTCTTGAGGGCGTACTGGAGCCCCACGCCGGTGGCATCCTGCGAGTAGGCCAGGCCGATCCAGGCGAGGGCGATCCAGACCAGCACCGGCCGCGCCCAGGGCTCCCGGAGCACATGGCCCAGGTCCCGGTAGAACGACCGGTCCGAAAGCGAGAGCACCGCGGCCAGCATGGCCAGGATGGTGAAGGGCGAGGTGCCCATGGGCAGGACGAACATGGCCAGCACGAGGCCCAGGAAGCTCGCCCCCCGTTTGGATCGCACCCAGGCCGGAACCTCCCTCAGAAAGGAAATCGAATCGGCGGGTTCTGCTTTCAAAAGGGACTCCGTCGCTGATTGAGCCGTCCCAGCCGGTCCAGGGCCCACAGGGGGAGCCTGGAGAGGAACAACCGCCAGAGCACATACCCGTTGTACGCCAGGGGCATGCGGGTCTCGCGGATGTAGCGGCGCTGGGACCGGGCCATGGTCCTGAGCTGATGGTGGATGTTCTTGTGGGACAGGTTTTTCGGGTGAATCCGCCGCAGGTGAAGGACCTCGTCGAGGTTTGCCACCGGGTGGTGCGCCAGGATTCGCAGCCACAGGTCGTAATCCTGGGAGACCACGTCCCGGTCGTCATAGCCCCCGCAGGCCAACAGGGGCTCCCGGCGCATCATCACGGCCGAGTGGCAGAAGACGTTGTGGGCCAGAATGCGTCTACGAATCCGGCCGGACCGGGTCGGGGGGCGCATGACCCGAAGGGTCCGTTGAAGGTCGGCGGTCATCTCCTTCCAGGCCACCCCGACCATGGCCGCCTCCGGGTTCCCCTCGAAAAAGTGCACCTGGGCCTCGAACCGCTGCGGCAGGCTCACGTCGTCGCAGTCCATTCGGGCCACCAGCGGTCCCCGGGTCAGGGCGAGGCCCTTGTTCAAGGACCGCGTCAACCCCAGGTTCCGATCGTTTTGGATGACGCGGACCCGTTCGTCGGAGAGCTGGTACTCGGAGAGGATGGACGGGGTGGCGTCCTGGGAGCCGTCGTCCACGATCACGAACTGGAAATCGCCGTAGGTCTGCTCGAGGATGCTCTCCACGGCCCCGCGCAGATAGCCGGCCCCGTTGTACACGGGCATGAGCACCGTGAGCGCCGCGTCCCATGTCTCCGGTGTGCCCCTCATGGTCTCAGGAGCGCCCTTGAACGGCCTCCACCACCCGGGCCAGAAAGTCGCAGTATGCCCTCGCCGCGCGATCCACGCTCAGTGCCTCCACCCGAATCCTCGACTTGTACCCCTCGAGATCGTCCAGCAGGCGGTTGAGGTCCCGAAAGAGCACCTCGGCGTCAGGGCGAGGCGGCTCGTAGAGGTCCACCGGCTCCAGATCGAAGGAGGCGTCCGCCCGGGACACGATGCCCCCGCCCGCCTTGCGCACGGTCTCGCCGATGCCCCCCAGGTTCGTGCAGAGCACAGGCAGGCCGCAGGCCATGGCCTCCACCTGGGTGTTTCCGCAGGCCTCGAGCCAGGCCAGGTGGACGTATACGTCCGCGGTCCGGTACCAGTCCGCCAGGCGGGACGGGCGGATCTCCCCGATGTAGTGGATCCGGTCGTGCGCCACCCGGTAGTCCGGATCGCGCCCCAGGACCAGGAGCCGCATGGGCTCGGGGCGCTCTGCGTCCACCCGAAGAAACAGCTCCACGATGTCCCTCAATCGCTTCCACCCCCGCCAGTGGGCTGCGGTCACGAGGACGCGTTCCCGGTCCTCGATCCCCAGCTTCTCGCGAAGGTTCGGTCCGCCGGGCCGGAACAGACGGGTGTCCACGGCGTTGTGGATCACGGTGTACGGCTTGTCCAGGGCCCCGTAGAAACGGAACACCAGCTGCCGGGAGAAGTCCGAGATGAAGACGATCCCGCTCGCCCGCTCGATGGACCGGAAGATGGGCGCGTTGAGGCGGTCGTTGGGCCCGAGGGTCTCCTGGAGGTCGTAGTAGATGCCGTCCACCCGGAGCACGTAGGGTTTGGAAAAAGAGACCTTTCTCGACGACTTGAAGAGACCGATGTCATAGGTGGGCCGCCAGGCGCTCCGCACCTCCGCGCACCCCCGGCGCCGAATGGCCGCCTTGAGCCTGCGCATGAAGGTCTTGGGGCCGTCGTTCCCCAGCAGGAACAAACTGTTTTCAAAACCGATGGTCAGCTTGCCCCCGCCGGCTTTTTTCTCGCCCTTCACCCTTTTCGTCGTCTTCCCTTCTTCGTGCCCTTCGTGGTCTTCGTGGTGAATCAGGGGTGAATCACGGGGCCCGCTCGAACAGCCCGTACGGTCCCACCAGGTACTCGAGGTAGAGCCGGGCCTTGAGGTCCGAGCCTTCCCGGCTCACGTGCAGGCCGTCGGGGAGGTACGCCGGCCCGCGATCAAAGGCCTCGTAGAGATCGAAGAAGCCCGCGCGCATGTCGTGCGCCACGGCCTCCACCACCGCGTTGTGCCGGGGCATGGCCCGCATGCGCGCCTCCCCCACCCGCTCGTTGTAGGGGCACGACGCGAGGATCACATCGCTTCCGGCATGACGCGCCACCGTCACCATGAGCTCCGTGTTCCGGCGAAAGAAGGCCGTTCCATTCCGCTCCAGGTTCTCCACCCGCTCCTCCAGGGCGTTGTTGTTGATGACCCCGCGGATGGTGCCCGGCTCCAGCAGCCGGAGCCGGACACACAGGAAGGTGAGCAGGTTGCTGTTGCGGATGATCCCCTCGTAGACCCAGCGCTTGAGGAAGAAATCGTACTGGCTGGTCCCCCCGCACCACATCCGGCGGTAGTTGGCGTAGTCGCTCTGAATGCGGCCGCGTAGGCGCGGGAGGACGTCGTTCAGGCCGTGCTGAATCACCACCAGATCCGGCTCGTAGGGGTGAATGAGAAAGATGAGCCGCCCTAGGTTCTCCGCCGAGGTGGCCGCGCCGAGACCGGCATTCACCACCCGAAACCGGCTCCCGGCCCCTCGCTTCTCCGCCTCGCGGTTCAAGGCCTCCTCCAGCCGGGCCGTGAAGATCTCCCGGTTGTCCTTGACGCCCACAGTGTATGTGGAGCTCCCGCCCACGAAAAAAATGCGGAACTCGCCGGGCGGCTTGCTCGGCGGGAGGTCCTCGAGGTTCCGGAAGCCCTGGCGGTTGTGCACGGTCCCCTGGTCGTTGCGGTACCCCTCCTGGAGGGTGAAGAGCGTGTAGTGATGGGGCCGGTAGGCGAAGTGCTGGCCCAGGTCGTCCCCGTGCCCCCAGAGGAGGGCCGGCGCGCGCTCCGGGTGCACGGCCAGGTACGCGGAAAACCCGGCCTCCAGCAGCAGGGCCAGGGCCGCGACCGGGATCAGGACGAACAGGAGCTCGCGCCCTCGAAGCCGGATCACGTAGTACGCGGCCAGGGCGCAGAGCAGGGTGGGCAATGCCACCATGACGGCGTTGCGGAGGAGACCCCGCTCCTCCACGTTGTCCCACACCAAAACGAGGGCCAGGACGTAGACCGCCCCGAGCAGGAGCAGGATGACCTTTTTGGACGTGGAAAGACGCAAGGCGACTCCGTTCAAACGCACAAGACCAAGCTCCACTTCAGAGTTTCGGGGACACCATACGTAATTCACAGAAGGGGTGGCGTTCTCACAATGGACATTCTTGAATTACGTATGGTGTCCCCGAAACTCCTGTCCCCGAAGATTCTGCAAGGCGACTCCGTTCAAGGAAGGCCGGTCAGGGCCCGGCTCCTGATGCGCGCTCCGGCTTTCGGGCCACGATGAAGTACCCGCCGTGGTACCCGGCCAGCTTGGGGTGGTCCCGGCCGAAGCGGGTCCGGTCCAGCAGGACCAGCAGGTCCAGGAGAGGGTAGAAGCACTGAAACAGGCGCAGCAGCACTCGCGGCAGGGCGTGGACCAGGGTCTTGACCGTATCCCCCTGCACGGAGAAGAAGCGCCCGGTCACCTCCACGGACGCGACCTCGAAGCCCGTCCCTCGAAGCGCCCGCACCCACTTCTCCCGGGTCCACCGTTGAAAGTCGTGAGGGTCGCTGTGCACCGGGTACAGAAAGGGGACCGAGAGCACGAGCCGCCCGCCCGGCCTCAAGACCCGAAAGCACTCCTCGAGCCCGCGCTCGATCCGCTCCACGTGCTCGAAGAGCTCCAGGGCGTTGACCACGTCGATGCTCGCCTCCTCCACCGTCCCGCGCATGTCGGCGACGTCCAGCACCAGATCCGGCCTGTGCTCTTCGTTGATGTCCGCGAAGATCCATCGATCCACACGATCCCGGGGCTTGACGAACCGGCCCCGGTCCCGCCCGCCGATGTCCAGCACCACGCCCCGGTACAGCGGCTTGACCCGCTCCTGGGCCCGGTCCAGCTGCTTGCGCCGGTAGGAGGACCAGAGATAGTCCCCGATGCTCACGAGCGCTCCCTTCGGCGCAACCGCAACCGGCCGCTCAGGCCCTCCATCCGGCGCAGGACCTCCCACCGGACGAGCGCGGCCTGCTCTCGGGCCCACGCGCCGCGGGTCAGCCGTTTTTGCCGGCAAACCCCTTCTCTCCGCGCCCGGTGCACCCGGGCCATGAACGACCGGTAGGCCGCGGCCGCCGCGCCCATGCCGGGCAGTCGAATGCCCTCGCAAACCGCCTCGTACCGGGGACGGATCCGCTCCAGACGCTCCGGGATCTCCTCGGGCCGATCGAACAGCGCTCCGCCCCGGCCCACGATCTCCGGATGCCCCCCGTCGTTCAGCGCCACCGCAGGCAGACCGCAGTGGAGCGCCTCGAGCAGGGCGTTGGAGCAGGGGTCCCGGCGGGACGCCGTGACGAACACGTCCTGGTCCCTGAGCCGGTCGGCCAGCTCCGGGCTGGGCAGGGGTTCGATCATGCGGATGTTTCGAAACACCACCGGGGATCGCCCGATGAAGGTCATCTCGTAGCGCGAGAAATCCAGGTGGTCGTCCAGCCACTGGTAGGCGTCGAAGCCCTTGTTCCAATGGCTCGACCAGCTCGAGGCCACGACCCGGGTCTTGCGGCCGGGGTCGAAGGGCCGTTTTCCCCGCGCATGAAAGATCGCAGGGTCCGGGGCGTTCAGCACCACGGTCTCGAAGCGGTTGGCGGGCATGCCCAGCTCGCGGTTCCGTCTCCGGCTCCACTCGGACTGAAACACGGTCCCGTCCGCCAGGGCTTCGTTGACCCGGTAGATGGTCTCGTCGATCCTGCGGTTGCTGTCGCGGATCTCCGAGACCGGCCCGTCTACCCGGTGCACGAAGCTCTTACCCGGATGCCCCGCCTTGAGGGCCAGGGCCGCAGCCAGGTTCTGATGGCTGTTGAACAGGATGACGTCCGCCCGGCGGGCGTGCTCCTCGTAGGCGCCGTCGCCGCGCAGGCGGTCCCTCAGGGACTTGAGGAACTGGTTGCCGCCGCCGTAGGGTCCTTCGCGAATGTCGTGGAGGATGTGGATCTTCAAAGGCAGTGTGACGCTATCTGTTTATGACGATACTTTCTTAATACTCCATCTTTCGAAGTATGGATTCGTCTCCGTCTTCCCAAACAATTTCCATCCGGAGTTTTCTTGAACAAATTCATCACATGCAACCCTAGCACCTGGATATTTAAGGCTAAAATACTCATCAGCAATAAAAATATCAGTCTTATCTTTAAAAAAACTCAAGCATTGTTTGTATGATAGATAAAGATCACAATCCAAAAAAACAAGATCAAATTGTTTCGGAGGATCGTTAAAATTAGAGCGCAAAAGACTAAATGGCGTTTCTATAATAGAAATCTCAGGCTTATCCCTACATCGGGATGCAAACAATAATTTGCAATTGTTAAAATATTTTCTTGATTGGTGCTCGTTATTTACTAGATCATACTGTCTATCTGTAGCACACATCAAGTGATATTTGCTAATACGTCCCTCATTATAGAGTGATTCAAATCTCTCAAAATGATCATTTGAATGCAAAAGTACATCGGATGGGAAACCATTAAATGAATCAATTGCATAGGCAAAAAAAGCTTCAAATACTTGAGACATAAAATGATAAATAGGGAAAAATGTAGTTCCTCGATAGACACCGCACTCTACATAAACAAAAAATGTCTTGCAAAATGATTTCAAAAAAATGTTTTCAGCAACAAACCGTGCATTCTTACCAACATCAATACCATACAAACCCTTACATAATTTAATAGTATTTTCCCAATAATCGTTAAATAGAGCCATAGTAATACGCTTTCATAGATCACGGTACATTGACTAAAGGACGCCAACACGAACCACCGGCCACGGGCTCACACCGTCCAATAGATCGCCCGGGTCACCTTCGGCCTCCTGGCCGCAACCTTCAGGAGGTCCGCGGGGCGGACCCGATCGTACCTGACGCTCCGGACCAGGCCGTTGAAGGCGACCCGGGAGGGCCGGTACCCCAGCTCGAAGAACCGGGCCGCGGCCCGCTCGTGGCCCGGGCAGATCAGGGTGCGGGGACGATACCCCAGATCCAGGAGGCGCTCCAGGCAGGGGGTGTACCGCGGGTCCGGGTCCACGTCGCCCACGGGGTGAACCTCGAAGAGCAGGTCCGGCTGTAGATTCTTCAGGGTCTCCTGCATGCCGTCCAGCACCTGGCACTCGTACCCCTCCAGGTCCATACGAAGGAAGGAGACGGGACGCTTTCCCTCGAGAAACCGGTCCAGGGTCACCGTCTCCACCTCGATGTGCTCATTGAAGGTGTCCGTCCGGTCGTACTCCATGAGGCAGTGCATATTGTCCGACGGTCCCAGGTACATGCGGGCGCGCCCTTCAGCGTCCCCCGCCGCGAGGGGAAAGGTCAGAATCCGGTTTTCGAATCGGTTCAGGCGGATGTTCCGGATCAGGAGGCCGTGATTTCGCGGAAACGGCTCCAGCGCGTAGACGCACCCTTCCGGGCCCACCAGGGACGCCTCCAGCAGAGCGTAGTACCCGATGTTCGCCCCAACGTCGATGACAGCCGCCCCCGGCCGCAACCGCTCCCGCATGAGCTCGGTCTCCAGCTTCTCGTGCACACCATAGACCGCCAGGGTCTTGCTGATGCCCGGCACCTGGATGTTGAGCAGCATGCGGTAGTCGTGGATCCGCCGCAGGACATGGGTCCGGCGAAGCCCCCAGCGCTCGACACCGTAGCGGAGGTGGCGGAGCCCGGCGCAGGCAAGCGATCGGGCGCCCTCCACGCGCCCCTTCCCCAGAATCGCCCTAAGCCGGCCCACGCCTACCCGTTCACCCCGGCCTCGAGCTCCTGCAATTCTCCACAAGGCCCGTTCACTCGAACCCTCGAACTTCCGTCCTCAGGTACCGCCCCAGCTCCTCGGCCAGCACCCGGTTTCCTTCGGGGGAGTAGTGGCCGCCCTTCTTCCCGTACGCGAACAGGTCGAACGGTTCCATGCCGCGGCGATCGGCGACCTCCTTGAAGTCGAACACAGAGAGGTCCATGGAGCGGGCGATCTCCAGGGTTCTCCGCCGCACCTCGTCGAAGGTACCCGCCGTGTCCTCGAGCCAGTAGCCCACGCCGGGGAGGTAGACGAACACCACCTTCCCGCCGCGGCTCCGGGTCTGCCGTTCGGCCGAAGCCAGGACCTCCTGTAGAAGCGGCCCGAAGCGCTTGGCCTTCTGCAGGGTCTCCTCGTGAAACAGGACCTGGCGGTCCGTGAGCTCAATGAGCTTGTCCACCAGCCGGGAGTGGAAGCGCAGCAGGGTGATGATGGGCTTGGTCCGCCACTCGTCCGAGTAGAACCCCTGGCGGACGGGCCGGTCGAGCCGCTCGTCGATCCAGGCCTCGAGCTCGTCCCCGGTCATGAAGGCGTCGATCTCGGCCTCCTCGCAACGGAACCGGTCCTTGAGCTCCGGCGGGGCCAGAGCCTTGAGAAAGGGGCTGCGGATCTCCGTGGGCAGCCCGATGTAGTCGTTGTCGTAGAACACCCAGAGGACCACCCTCGGGGCCTTGGGCAGGCCGAACTCCTGCAGACGCGCCAGTTCCTGAATGGGGGCGGCCGCGGGCACCCCGGCGTTGTACACGGCGAGACCCGTCTGCTCCCGAAGCAGGTTCCCCCAGAAAACCTCGTCGGGCACGTCGCACCCGATGGTGAAGGAGTCGCCCACAGCGAACACGTCCAGGCGCTCGTGGCGGCCGTAGAGCCCCGGCGGGTTGCGAAACCCGTTCTCGTCGGACGTGTAGGTCACCCATCCGTACCCCTCGTTGCCCAGGACGGTCAGGGCGTTCGGCACCGGTGCGAGCCGGCGGAGCCTCTCCCCGAACGGGTTGATGATGGGGTATGCCGGCTTCCCCTCCTCGCGCATCTTCCGGACCACGCGAAACTTCTGCCACGGGTCCTCCTCGTAGATGCGAATGCCGATCTCCGCGAACAGGAACCCCAGGACGCAGGAGACCAGGACCAGCAGGGCGTTCTGGTTGGCCCGGCTGCTGCCCTTGATCCCGAGCAGGCCCGTGAAAGCGGCCAAAACCAGCAGGGCCCCCATGAGCATGAGGAGCCGGATGGAGTAGTTGTACCAGACGGGGTCGCCGCTCTCGGTGAGCAGGGCCAGGGCCGCCAGCGTGCCCAGGCAGACCAGGGCGAAGCCCAGGTTGAACAGCCTGGGGATGGTGTCTCCGGGCGTTTGAAATCGCTTGCTCATGAATCGGAGCCCTTTCCTTTCATCGCATTTACCGCAAAAACGCTCCTGATCCGGCGGGCGCAGGACGGCATTTCATATGCCGCCGAAGGATGCTCGACAAGTACGGCGGGTGGTCAAACCCCGCCCTGCGAAAACCGGCCTCCTTCAGCGGGGGGATCCGGAGCCCCTCACGGGTCATGGACATTCAGGGTGATTCGAGCAGCGCGAGGGCAGCCCGGCAGACCTTATCGGGGGGGATGCGCTCCAGACACTCGCGCCGCCCTCTCAGGCAGCTCCGCCTCAGGCCGCAGGGCGCGCAGGGCAGGTCCGTGGAGAGGTTCACGTTCTCCGCGTACCCGGTCAGCTCCGGGCTCACGTACCCGCCGTAGACAATCACCGAGCGGGTTCCCACGGCGTTGGCCAGGTGCATGAGCCCGCCTTCCGGGGCCACCAGCAGGTCGGCGTGCTGAAGCACAGCGGCGGTCTCCCGAATGCTCGAAAGCCCGGTGGCGTCCTTCACGCCCTCCAGGAGGGGCTTCCCGCCCTCGCCCACCTGCACCAGGGTCCGCCCCGCCTCATTCAAGGCGTCGGCCGCCTCCTGCCACCGGGAGAAGCCGTACTGCTTGTTCACCGTGAAGCTGTCCTTGGTGTGGGGCTCGACGGCCACGTAGGGCCCGAAGTCCTCCAGCCAGGGCCGGCCCGCTGCCAGCTCGGCCTCCGTGAGGTGGAGCTCGCAGCGGATCTCCGGCCGGTTCACGCCATAGGCGGCGCAGGCCATCTCGATGGCGTGCCCTCCGGGCTTGTACAGGATCCGGTCCCGGGTGATCCGGGTCCAGTAGTTGGCCTTTCGGTTGTCCAGCCGCAGCTCGACCACCGGCCCCGCCGCGTCCTCTGGATTCGCCGCGACCGCCGGGTGGTGCTGGAACACCTCGTCGTCCAGCACCTTCCGCGGCCAGGGAAGCCGGCCGAACACCCGGTTCGTGAGCACCACCTTCCGCCCGGTGTGCCGGTGCACCTCGCGCGCCACGGCGGTCCAGAGGATGTATCCCCCCAGGCCCACGGCTCAGGACGCCTCCTCCAGGTCCTCCAGCAGAATGCGCTCGTCGGCCTCCAGATCCCGGTTCACCCGCCGGCCCACCACCCGGTCCAGCATGTCCGCCCCCAGGCCGCCGCCGGGACGCTTCAGCCCGAGCATGCGGCGCTCGAGGACCTGGCCCCGCCGGACGGGAACCTCCGCCACGATGCTCCGCCGGGCGCTGGACCAGGCCTGGGTCTCGGCCTCGGCCACCCCCTGGGCCCCGTCCCCCCGCACGGTCTCGGCCAGCCGGACGTTCTCCACCATGCGGCGGAGATCCGGAGGGTCCACGGCGAAGAAGTGCCCCGAGCCCGTCCAGGAACGGTCCAGGGTGTAGTGCTTCTCGATGACCCGGGCCCCCATGGCCACGGCGACCGCGGGGATCACCATGTTCGGGTCCGGCTCCGTGTGGTCCGACAGGCCCACGATCATGCCGGGGTACCGCTCCTTGAGGGTCTGAATCCGCTGCAGGTTCGCGTGGGCCGGCGCCGTGGGGTAGCTCAGGGTGCAGGCCAGAAGCATCACCTGGTGGTTCCCCTCCCGGAAGAGGGCCTCCAGGGCCCGGTCGATCTCCTCCTCGGTGGAGGCGCCGGTGGAGAGGAGAACGGGACGCCCGATGCGGGCCACGTGCCGCAGATGCTCGAGGTTGGGAATGTCGCAGGAGGCGATCTTGAAGATCGGCATGCCCAGGTCCGCCAGCATGTCCGTGCTCTCCTCATCGAAGGGCGAGGAGAACACCGTGATGCCCCGCTCCCGGCCGTGTGCGAAGAGGGCCTCGTAGGCCCCCCGGTCGAACCGGTCCAGACGGCGGTAGTAGTCCAGCTGGGAGACCTGCTCCGCGCCCCAGAAGGAGACGGCGCTTCCCGTGACGAGCTTTTCCGCCTGGTAGGTCTGGAACTTCACCGCGTCCGCACCGGCCTCGGCGGCCCGGTCGATCATCTCCCGGGCCACGCCCAGGTCGCACATGTGGTTGCAGGCGGCCTCCGCAATGATCCAGACGGGGTGGTCCTCGCCGATGGCGCGCCCCTCCACCCCCAGGGCTCCCGCAAAGGGCGAGAGTCTCCTCCGAGCCATCTCCAGGTCGAAGGGCGTGTGGATGTTGGTGCAGTCGTCCATCCAGGTGGAGGCGTAGGGAAAGGGCGAGGCCTCCAGGGCCTTTCGGCTCAGCACCACCAGGGCGCCGTTCCTCCGGCCGCGGCGATCCACGGTGAACAGGTCGTCGATGTTCTTTTCGATCACATGATCCAGGGCCTCGGCCACATCGACTCGCCGGTCCGGGTTGTCGGGCTGCACCCCGACCACGTGGGTGATGCGACCGTCGTCCACGGTCTGGAACGCGTGGCGATACACGTCGATGAGGGGCGTCTCGCCCCCGAGGTCCCTCCCCCGTCGAATCACCTCCACACCGAGCCTCCGGGCGTGCCCGGCGATCTCGTCGGAGTCCGTGGAGACCACCACCGCGCCGATCCGCTCCGATGCCCGGGCATAGGCCACGGCGTGCTCGATCAGGGTCTTCCCCTGGACCGTCTGCATGTTCTTGTCGGGAAGCCTGCCCGACTCCCCTTTGGCCGGGATCACCGCAAGGATCATGGGTACCTCCTGTTCATTCACCGCCCTCTCGCGTGTCCGTCAGGCCCGGGCGTTTTCCGGCTTCCTCTTCAAGGCCTGAACCGCATTCCTCAAGGGGCGGGTGAGCTCCTGCAGGACCCGATCGTCCAGCACGCCCAGCGCGCGCAGCAGGCCCAGGTGGAGCCCCAGCACCCCCAGCCCGAGCGCCGCCATGATCGCCCGGCTCTCCACCAGGTGCTCCAGCCCGAGGGCGAGCGCAGCCAGGGCCAGGAACAACGAGGCCACCGTCCCCATGCGCGAGAGAAACAGGCTGTGGAACTGCTTTCGGATCGTGTAGAGCACGCCCACCCCGCGCGGGGCGATCCACGCCGCCCCGATGGCCAGGGGCTTGGCCGCCCCTCCCAGGGTCACGCCGGCCACCTGGAGCGGGACCAGGAGGTAGGTGGCCAGGATGCGGATCACCTGGCCGGGCGGGGTGAGCCAGAGAAAGATCCGGTGTCGCTCCGTAGCGTACACCAGGTTGTGGTACGGACGGAAGAAGAGCTTCACCAGGATCTCCAGGCTGAACACCCGCAGAATGAAGGCGGCCGTCTCGAGACCGGGGCCGTACATGACTCGGATCAGCACGTCGGCGTAGCCCAGGACGGCCAGCGCGAGAAAGGTGCCCAGCACGTTGCTCATCCGCACGATTTTCTCCATCTGCCGCTCGAAGACCCGGCGCTTCAAGTTGGCCAGCCGGTAGGAGATCTCCGGGAGCAGCTGCTGGCTCACGGCCTTGACGATCATCAGAAAGCCCCCGTACACCCGCTCGGCCACGGTGAGGTACCCCACGTGGGCGTCCGTGAGGAGGTGCCCCACGAAAACCTTGTCCACATTGGCGATGGAGAGGGAGATGCCCTCGGTGAGCGAGATGGGCAGGGCGAACCGGATGTACCGCTTGCACAGGGTCCACTGGGGGCGGACCCATGCGAGACCGAGGCGCTGATACCCGTAGGGCGCAGCCAGAAGGATCAGAAAGAAGAACTCGATGGATGGCAGCACGGCCACCAGGTACCAGCTTCGAAGGACCGTGCAGAAGAGGACCGCGAAGCCGAGCATCACCACGCGGGCAATGTTCTTGATGATCGCCAGGGACGCGAAGTCCCGCCGGGCCGCCAGCATGTTGGTAAACAGGTCGGAGAACGAGATAAAGAAGAGGTTCCCCGTCACCAGGAGGTAGAGAAGCGGGTCGTCCGGCCGGAACACGAGCTCGAAAAAGACAGCGGACAGGGCAAGGAACGCGGTCAGGAGAACGCCCTTGATCGCGAGGTACGAGGCGAACTCCGGCGCGAACCCCCCTTCCCGCTCGGCGATGAACTTGAGGCCGGCCCGATCGATCCCCAGGTCCACCACGAACCGGAGCAGCCCCACCAGTCCCGTCATGTAGGCGATCCGGCCGACGACCTCGATGCCGTAGACACGGACCACCAGGATGGAGGCGGCGAACCCCACCGCCCCCCCGAAGACGCTCGAGACCACGTTGATGTAGGTGTGGCGGACGAGCAAGGGCCCTCACTCCCGGACGAAGGAGGCTTCCAGCTCCAGAAAGTTCCTTCGAATGGCCGCCTCGTCCTGGAAGTAGGTCTCCTTCACCCCTCGCATCTCCTCACCCAGGTCGGCCTGCATCAGCGCATCCAGACCTCGGAAGAGACCCCCGCGGTCGGTCTCCAGGGGGAGATCCGTCACCGGGGCCTCGTGGTAGATGTCGTCCATGCCCCGGTACCCGCGCTTGACGTGGATGTTGAGCGTCTTCTTCTCCAGCATGACGATCTCCTGAATGCCCGTGCTGTCGAAGTTGACCACCGCGTCCGACACGAACATGAGCTCCAGGCTCGTGGGGGGATCGTAACTCTCGTCGTAGAACACCCGCCCGCCTCGAAGCAGCCACCGGAGGGTGGGCGTGGCCGGGTTCTTCCTTCGGGTCTTGTAGAGCAGCAGGATCCCGCGCTCCCGGGCGTACTCGCCGAGCCATCGAATGATCCGCCTCGTGTCCCGGTAGAACTTCTTCTGGGGCCCGAACACGAACAGGAAGCGCTTGCCCTCGGGAAGGTCGTACTTCCGAAGGATGGTCTCCCGGTCCAGCTCGGGAAGGGCCAGGTACTGGGAGTAGCCCGTGTAGCGAAACTTCCCGTCCCGGTCCCGGGCCGCGTGCTCCCCGGCCATGTACTTCGAGTGAAAGAGGACGAACCCCGCCTTGTCGTAGTACCAGTCCAGGGTCCGGTTGAAGTCCGTCATGTGGGTGATCACGTAGACGTTCAACCCGTCGTCCTCGTACGGCTCCTCGCCGAGGGGCATGGCCTCCAGTGTGATCAGGTTGACGATGCCCTCCCGCCGGCACTGCTCCGCCAGGTCCACCGCGCTGTGGAACCAGTACCGGCTGTACGGCTCGAGGACCCCCAGGTGACGGCGGTTTCGAATGGGGCTGGTGGCCTTCTCATCCTCTCGAAACACGAAGAAGACGATCTGGTACCGTCCTTCCCACAGGCGGACAAGGGGCATGAAGGCCTTGAGGTAGGTGATCTCCTTGAGCACAAAGCCGAGCCGGGTCCGGTTGTCCTCCGTTTCCTCTCCCCGCTTTCGGTCCTCCTCGGCGAGACGCGCGGCGACCCCGCGGTAGTAGATCCGGCGGACCCCTTCGAGCGCCCGTTTGATCCGCCCCAGCACGGGCCGTCCGTTGTCCATGTAGGCGGGCCTGGGCTGCTTCATGACGGGTTTTCCAGCAAACCCTCCATTGCACCACGAAGGACGCGACCATCACGAAGAACGGTCATCATCCTTCGCGACCTTTCGCGTCATTCGTCGTTCTCCCCTCTTCTGGCTTTCTTCGCGCCCTTTGTGGCGAACCCTCCTGTCGGATGCTGCTCATCCCCAGATCCCCCTCCAGGAACCGAATCTCCTGCACGCCTCCGCTGCCTGCGAACCGCAGCCGGCCCCGGGGCTCGAAGGTCCGGTCCAGGACGATCACCTCCCCGCCCGTCCGCCCGCGGTGCTCGCGCTCCGTGATCTGGGAGCCCCCCACCAGGACGTGGGTCCGGTTCACGGCGAGCCCCCGAGTGAAGAGACCCGGCTCCTGAAACACGGTCTTCCGGCCCACCACCAGGCTGCCGCCCCGCGAGTCGCAGTGCCAGATCACACCGTCGATCTCGGCCACGTTGTGTGCGCTCCCGCTCTCGGTGGGGATCACCCGCAGCGGTTGCCAGCCGCGATCCAAAACATGGATCTCGCTGTCCCTCCCCGACTTGGCGCTCTGGTTGTGCGCCACCACATAGACTGCATCCGGACCGGCGAACACGGAGTTGAAGTGACGGTAGTTGGCCGACTTCCGCCCGCCGGCCAGGGGGCCGCAGGGGTACACGGTCTGCAGCCGCATTCCCCGGTCCGAGTAGTGCACGAGACGGTTGTTGTACGTGTCCAACACGATCACGCGGCCGTCCACCACGTCCACCTGGTGGATCCCGGTGCTCAGGAACCCGGCCAGGGTTCTTGCCGTTCCCTCCTCCAGGTCCACCGCCAGAAGGCGCCCGAAGCTTTCCGGAACCCGCTGAAACACGTACCAGGTCCCCGGGTCGCCGTTCGAGGCAATCCCGTAGACGCTCCCGCTCCGAAGCCGCCACACCCGCCCTTCCTCCACGTACAGCAGACCGCTCTGGGTGCCCGCCAGAAACGGCGCCACATCCCGGATCGGACCCTCGGTGTGGACCTCGACCCGCGGATCGCAGGGGGGATCCAAACGCAAGTTCTTCAGGAGCCTCAGGGTGTATCGTGCGTCCCGGCGAAGCTCCCCGAGCACGGTGCGCGCCCGCCTGAGCGCAGAGCCCTGCCTCGTACCACCGGAAGGCCGGTTCATCCGGTTTGTCCCCACTGCGGGAGCGGCAGCAGCTCGCCTGCGTTGCGAAGCACGCTGATTCGAGCCCGTCCTCCCACCCGATCCCGCGCCAGGCCCAGGGCCTGGTCCAGATCCACGGCATGGACGAACCCCATGGCCTCGGCTGCGCCTGGGCCGATGTGGGGGCTCACCAGGATGCCCGAGGTGCGGCCGCAGACGATTCGACCGATGGCCACCAGGGTGTAGGCGAGGAGCTTGTTCGGAAAGCGGCCCGCCTCCACGTCCTCGTACAACGCCTCCGGATCTCGAAACCCCCGGGTCTCGAAGTCCGGAAACTGGGGGGAGACGCCTTCCGAGCAGTCGGCGCCGAGCACGATCACGCCGCCGTCGCGCACCACGATGTCCGCGGCGCACACCGCCTTGATGGCCTGCCGGAGGTCGATGTCCGTGGGAAAGGCCTCGGCCACGACCACGTCCGCAGGCTCCTCCACCGGAACGCCGTACAGGCCCCGGCTCACTCGAACCCCTTGGTGGTGGGCCTCCAGGGGGTCACCCGCCACCACCTCGGCCACCGTGTCCCCCACCATGACCGCATCCACGACAAAGGTGAGGCCCACGGCCCTGCAAACCTCACGAATGGCCTCACGCACCGGGTTCTCCTCCACCCCCAGGATCCCGCGCATGGGGAAGTCCAGGGCGGTCCAGTGGGTGCCTGCGATGGTGGTCTCACCGCAGATGCCCGGCATGATCACCTTGCCGCCCCCGGAGAATCCGGCCGTGGCATGGGGGATGATGTTCCCCAGGGCCACGACGGCGTCCGCCTCGAGGGCCATGCGGTTGATGACGACCTCCAGGCCGCTCTTCAGGGTCCCCAGAGAGGCCAGGGCCCGCGGGTCGTTCCAGGGGTGGTTGTGAATGCGATACCGGTCCGCAACGACCGCCCCGAATTTCGCCCGAATCTCGTCCGTCCGCATGGCCCGGTGGGAGCCGAGCCCGATGAGGAAACGTATGCGATCATCGGGCACACCGGCCTCCTCCAGCTCTCGAAGCACCGGGGGCAGGATCCGCTGGAGCGGGGTCGGGCGGGTGTTGTCGTCCGTGGCCACGAGCACCCGCTCACGGCCCTTCAGGCGGTCGCGAAGCCTCGGCCCGTGGCAGGAGGCCGTGATCCGTTCCTCGATCTCGTGGTCGGAGAGCCCGGCGGGCGGCCCTGACGGGGCGAAGTCCCCGATGAGCTCCCGGTCGGAGACCCGGAAGGGCCCCAGGCTGGAACGGGTGAAGCGGAGGGTCCGGCTCACGACGCCTCCCGGTAGAGAGGCCGCCACTCCTGAAGCACCTTCTCGGCCTCCCAGAAGGTGAACCGTGAGATGATCCGGATGCTCTCCTCGGGCAGCATGGTGATGTGACCGATGCGCCGGCCCAGGATCTCGTCCTTCTGCACGTGCTGCGTCCGGGTCAGGAGCACCGCGCCGTTCTCCTTGTACAGGGCCTCGCGTTCGAGCCGGAGCTTGCGCGTCTTCTGGATGGGCACCAGCCCGTCCCGCTCGTGCTGGTAGCAGTAGGCCAGCTCCTCGCAGACCGACACCACGCTGTCCAGGCCAAAGATGGTGAGGGTGTCGATGGCCTTCTCGATGTGGCGCTTCCGGCGAAGGGGGGCATTGACGTAGAGCAGCATCACTGCGTCCGGTCGATACCCTTCCCCGGCGGCCAGCTGCTCCAGCAGGTGCACCAGCACGGGGCCGATCCGGGTGTGGGGGCGCGAGATCTCCGCGGGTCGCGACAGAGCGTCGACCTCCGGGAACGCCCCGTTCACGTAGTCGATCACGGCCGGGTCGTCCGTGGTCACCACCACCCGGTCCAGCATGCCCGTCCGGTTCGCCTCGGAGAGCGTGTGCCAGATCAGGGGCTTTCCGGCGATCTCCTTGAGGGCGATCTCCTGAAACACGTTGGAGTGCTGAATGGCCGGGACCACCGCGAGCACGCGGGGGATGGCTCCGTTTCGCCGCTGCTCCACAAAACGCCGCTTGATCCGCCGCCGGGTCCTCAGAATCCGCTCGTCGTCCCGGGTGAGGCTCTCCGAATGGCGGCGGTAGTAGAAGAGCGGCACGTTGACGTTGTAGGGTTTGTACTGCTCGAGAAAGCGGATCCAAAGGTCGTACCCGTCCTGGCACCGGAACCGCTCGTCGTACCCCCCCAGGGAGAGCAGGCAGTCCTTGCGGATCATGGTGCAGGCGCCGTGGGCCGGCAGGTCCAGCAGCTCGACCTCCTCGCCGATCTTCTTCCGCCGCACGAGCTCCAGCACGTCGCCCTGCGCGTCCACGAGAAAGTAGTCCGGGTAGACCAGGCCCACGTCCTCGTGGGCGTCCAGGGTGCCGGAGAGGACCAGGAGGGCGTTCTCGTCCAGATAGTCGTCCGCGTCCAGGCGCATGATGTAGGCACCGTTGGCCAGGCGGAGGGCGATGTTGTTGGAAACCGTGAGCCCCTGGTTCTCCTGGTGGATGATCCGGACCTTCTCCCGGCCCTCGTAGGCGTCGAGCTTCTCGCGGGTGTCATCCGTGGAACCGTCGTTGATGATCAAAAGCTCCCAGTCCCGAATGGTCTGCTTCAGGACCGAGTCCACGGCCTGCCGAATGTACCGGCCGTAGTTGTAGGCCGTGATGTACACCGTGACCCTGGGGGGCCGTCCGCTCTGATGAAGATCAGAATGGTCCATGGTTCGTCTATCGCGGCCGGTGAGAAATCTCCACGCTTGCAGGACAAGCCGGGAGGCGCGGGGAAAACCGAACAGCCTCCCTGGACGCGGAGAGGCTGTTCTTCGAGTTCACGCCGGATCTCGGGCGGGGGGGCATCAGAACAAGGCGTAGATGAACGGGGCCACGGCGCTTCCTTCGGTGAAGACGATCAGCATGCCCAGCAGGGAAAGCATGATCACAATGGGAAGCAGCCAGTAGCGCTTCCTCATCCGCAGAAACTCCCAGAACTCCCCAATCAGTGTTTGCTTGGCCATGATCCCTTCTCCAAAGAATAGATATCCTTTTCATGAAGCCCCTCGGGTCACAGGTCCTCCCGCTCGAACTTCCGTCAGAACCTTTTGTGAAAACGCTCCTTGGGCTGCACCGGCTCGTCCCGCGTCACCCAGTAGGTCGATGCGTCGGGGTCGGGCTTCAGGGGAATCGGTCTTCCGCCGAACAGCCGCTTGAGCCAGGCCGACGGCGTCATCACGAGAAAGTACGCCAGGGTCAGGATGATCGTGGTGATGGTCCGTCCAATGGCGTGGGCCACCTTGAGCCAGCCCGCGTGCACCGGCTGCATGGGCCCTGGAAGCGCGAGGAACAGAAGACCCAGAAACCCCAGCAATCCAAAGATCGCCATGGGGATGGGCTTGTCCCGCCAGAACGCCAGACCGAACAGCGCGCCGAAAAAGACGAGGGCGATCAGTCCGAACTTCCGGATCTCTTTCCGTTCAGTCGAGGATGAGCTCATCTCTCCACTCTTTCCCTTCCTCCCAGGCGGGCTGCTCCTCCTTGAAGAGAATGCAGTCCTCGATCACCAGGACGTCCATCTCCGTCCTCATGAAGCAGCGGTACGCATCCTCCGGGGTGCAGATGATGGGTTCGCCGCGCACATTGAAGCTGGTGTTGACGATCACCGGGCAACCCGTGATCTCTTCGAAGGCCCGGATCACATCGTAGTAGTCCGGGTTGGTGTCCCGGCTGACGCTCTGGATGCGGGCCGAGTAGTCCAGATGGGTCACGGCGGGGATGTCGCTGCGTTTGCTCTTGAGCCGCTCCATCATGGCGAGGCTTCCTTCGGGCTGGGGGAGCCGCCGCTCCTCCCGCACGCCCGCCACCAGGAGCATGTAGGGGCTGGGCCGGTCGATCTCGAAATAGTCCGAGATCCGGTCCTCCAGGACCGTGGGTGCAAAGGGCCGGAAGGACTCCCGGTACTTGATCTTGAGGTTCATGACGCTCTGGGTGTCCACGCTCCGGGGATCGCCCAGGATGCTCCGGGCGCCCAGGGCCCTCGGCCCGAACTCCATGCGTCCGGCCATGTACCCGACGATCTTCCCCTGGGCGATCTGCTCCGCGATGATCCGGCTCCGCTCCTCCCCGTCCAGGCGGACGTAGGGGTAATCCTTTCCGTCCAGAAACACCGAGACCTTGTCCGGCGAGAAGGCGGGCCCCAGGTAGGACCCGGCCTGGCTGTCGCAACCCGGCGACACGCACCGCTCATTGCCCAGGAAGCGATGCCACACCGAAAGGGCCGCGCCCAGGGCCCCGCCGGCGTCGCCGGCCGCGGGCTGGATCCAGATGTCCTCGTAGGGCCCTTCGCGAAGGATCCGGCCGTTGGCCACGCAGTTCAGGGCGACCCCCCCGGCCAGGCAGAGGCGCTTGAGGCCCGTCTCCCGGTGCACGTGCCGCATCATGCGAAGCACCGCCTCCTCGGTCACCACCTGAATGCTGGCCGCGATGTCCATCTCCCGCTGGGTGACCTCGGTCTCGGGCTTCCTCGGCGGGCCGTCGAACAAGCGGTCGAAGCGCTTGTTGGTCATGCGCAGCCCGCCCAGGAAGTCGAAGTAGTCCAGGTTCAACCGGAGCGAGCCGTCCTCCTTCAAATCGATGAG